>JBBTZS010000001.1:0-173763 GCA_038061235.1 Patescibacteria group bacterium
GAGCGTAGGCGGGTATCGTATAGCGGCTATTATGCCACCTTGCCAAGGTGGAGATGGGGGTTCGACTCCCCCTACCCGCTCCAAAGAAAACATCCCCTTTACGGGGATGTTTTCGTTTGGCGAATGGCATCGTTCAGCGTTTGGGTTTCGCGTTGGAGGTCGCGCGTCAGGTCCTGGAGCTCCCACACTGCAACGATGATGTCCTGCAGGATGGCGTGCACGTGCGCCTCGCTCGGTCTTGGAATAGGTTTCATATTAGTCGGAAGCATGTGTTTTAGCGATAAGTCGATCGACGCGGGTCTTTTCGCGAAAACGCTTGAGACGCTTATACCCCTCTGACGCCGCGACCGTGAATCCGGCGGCGCCAAACGGCATCCAGAGAGGCAGGCCTTTTGGCGCGTCTTTGGGCGCGGCAAGCGTCGCGTGCGAAAGAATCTCGACATCTCCCGTCGTTCGAATAACGATCGCCGGTTCTTCGCCGCGCGGATCGAGCAGGCCTCGTACGCGTACGACATCGCCTTCGTTTAACCGCGACGCGCGGTATCCGCTTGCGGTTTTGATCGTGAGATTCACGAGCGCGTCGCCTAGATCAAGCAAGGCGCTTGTCGTTTTTGTTTCACGAACGGTTCCTTGGACTTCCACCAGGCTCCAACCGTCTTCTAATTGGGGTTCAAGAAAGTTTACGGGACGCGTCAGCGGATCGGCGATCGGTATGCTGACGTTTTCCCATCGGTCTTTTGCGCCTACGCCGAGTGAGAGTCCGTCATCGTTGAGCGTCAGGGTCCCGACGACGCGCACCACGGTTCCCATGGGTGGCGTCGGTTGTTTGCTTGTCCCGCGTACATACAGTCCCAAGCCGTCGGGGGACAGAAGGACATAGTGATGTTTGTTGACGATGCCCGCCTTGGTGGCGACCGTGCCGCTAATCGCGATACGGATATTCGGTTCGATTTTTGTCAGCATATCGTGGGTGACTTGGTAAACGACGTTTTTCTTTACCGTCGTACTTGTTGTCTTTTTGGTGGCAGAAGATTCAATGGTGGCGAGTTCGATCAATGGCGGCATCTCTTCCATAGACGGTTCAAATATCGATAATGAGTCGGTGACGATCTCATCCGTTTCTTGATTTTCATTCGACGCCGTTTCGAGCGCGATAAGCTCAATCGGTGACGGTGGCGGAGCATAGACGGTCTCTTCCTTTGATTCCTGCACTTCCGCTTCGGTGATGTCTTCAAGAATCCATGCGGTTTCCTGCGCGTTCTTGATCCAGGATTGTCCCGACGTCGTCTTTGGATACGTCATGCGTTCGACGACGCTTCCGTCCGGACGACGCAATTCCACCGTGTCGCCGCCGTTGTTGAGTTTTGCGCTTGTGAGTTGGAGGCGCATCACGCGATCGACCTGCGAGATGAGCGTCATATCCGACGGCGGAAAGCGCATGACGCGACCCGTGGCATCGTAGAGCGCGTATTCATCGAGATCCGTCAGACTCGTTCCATCCGGCAGCTTGATTTCGACCCATTCTTTTTTGCCGCTCGAAGGGGCCGGATACACGCGATGCAGCCGGAAGGCCGGATACGCGATCACGCGCGTCGTGACGGTGACCGCGAGCGTTGTCGAGGCGGGAGGCGTCGTCGAGAGATTCACGGTTTCGGGCACGGTCGAAGTCGTTTCGGTTAAAACGATCGTTTCGATGGTCGTGGTCGTGACTTCTTCGGTGACCGGAGTCGATGCGCTCGACGTCGCCGTTTCGACTTCAGCGACGGTCGAGCTCGCGGTCGGTTCGACGAGCGGCTCGGTCGACGTCGTCATGGTTCCGGCGTCGGTCGTGGTCGCATCCGCCGCGGCGAGATACGCCTCGCTCCACGCGCAACCGTCGCAAATGCCCGGCGTACCGAAATCCGCGATGCCTTCGTCCATGCGTTCGCGCGTATCGGATGTTTTCCAATCGCCGTTTGGCGTTCGGAGCATCGACGCTTTCGTCGAAGACGAGAATCCGGCCGGAGGAGCGGTGCCATCGCCCGCCGCATCGACGAACAGACCATCCGGATCAAATAGTTCGATCTTCAGTTTATCGTTCGGAAGCGAGACGGCGCTCGTGACCAATTGCGGGTCGATCGCCATCGCGCTTTTCTCGCCGTCGTAATTTGCGACCAAGAACGCCGAAAGCGGAGGAATAATATGTGTGGCGTCGAAACGGATGCCGTCCGAACCTCCGGCGCCGACCAGTCGATATCCGGTGAGATCGATCGGTTCGTCACCGAGATTCCAAAGCTCAAGCCATTCGTCGGCCGTGGATTTTGATGAACCGGCCCAAGCCACCTCGCCGATCAAAAGCGGTCCGGTGGGGCGTTCGGCCTTTGCGACGGACGAAAGAAGAAATAGGCAACAAATGAGCAGGAATGGGACAGCCAAAAGCCGGCCCGCAACACGCGCGAGCGTATGCATGTATCGTGACGCGCGGTCCGCAGGACGATCTATCAGCACAGATCCGTCTACGCGTTCCCGACGCTTACAACACCACGTTCCAAAAAACGCCTGCCTTGTCAAGGAGGGTATTCACGATCCGGCATGTTCGATGTGGATAACGTTGAAACATCCAACAGAATCGGGTGTTTGACTTTTGTTCTATAGGTGTTCTACTATTGTTCTATAAGCCATCCGTCATTCTGAATATGCCCCCTCCCCTTACGCCAAAACAAAAAGAGGTTCTCGATTTTATCGTACACTTCATCAACGAACGCGGGTTTCCGCCCTCGTATCGCGAGATCGCGGGCGGTCTCAAGCTCGCCTCACCGTCCACCGTGCATGCGCATGTGCAAGCGCTTCGCGGACGCGGATTCTTACGCGAAGGGGATGGGGGAGGCGGCCGCGAGCTTGAGCCTACCGACAAAGCCGTGCGATGGGGGCGGAGCGTCATCCTTCCGCTCAAGGGGCTCATCACCGCCGGCTTGCCGATCGAGGCCGTGGAAGAGCGCGAGACATTCGCGGTGCCCGTCGACCTCGTGCCGAACTCGGCCAATTCGTACGTGCTGCGCGTGAAAGGCGACTCGATGATCGACGAAGGCATTCATGACGGTGACTATGTGATCATCGAGCATAACCCTTCTCCGAATAACGGCGATGTCGTCGTCGCGCTTCTCGACAACGCCTACGCCACGCTCAAAAAGTTTTTTCGTGAAAAGGATCGCATTCGACTACAACCGGCCAACAAGACCATGAAGCCGATTTACTGTTACGACCCGCTCATACAGGGAGTTGTGAAGGCCGTGATTCGCGCGTACCGCTAACCCTTATGTCCTACGAATCCGTGTGCGAGCCCGTCGAGGTGCTCGTCGCTTTTAAGAACGCCCGTCCCGAACCCATGATGTTCAAATGGGGGAAGCGGTATTATCAAATTCGAAAAGTGAATCTGGTTCACGCGGAGCGTGTCGGCCGAGAAAAGGTCTATTATTTTTCCGTGAGCGACGACGCGAACGCCTATCGCCTCGCGTTTCATACCGACTCGCTCAGTTGGCGGTTGGAGGAGATGGGCGTGTTATAAGATGTCAGAGGTTAGATGTGAGATGCTAGAAGTTGGTGCACTGACAAGCAATCATTCGGTTTCCCCGGTGGCCGTGAGCGGTTCGAAATTCGTCGAGTCGACGTTTGCGACAGCCAATACCTCGTCCACACTGGTGAGTCCGTCCAGCGCTTTCAGCAGTCCGTCCTGCGCCATGGTGGTCATCCCGCCTTTGAGGGCGACTTCCTGAATTTTGTATTCCGACACGTCCGTATCGGAGAGGATCAGATCTTCGATTTCCGTCGTCATGGTGAAGATTTCGTAAATACCGACGCGGCCTTTATATCCGTCATCCGTTGGCGTGATTTTTTTCGGATCAGGCTCGAAAAAGGTGAGCTTGTTCAGGTCGATTTTCTCGCCGGCCGCCGCGGAAATTCCGCCAAGGATTTCTTTGACCTGTTTGAGTTTTGCCGCGGATAATTTTGCCGGAACGGCCATCTCTTTTTTCAAACGCCGTACAAGGCGCTGACCGATCACCGCATTCAGCGCCGGTGCAAGCAAAAACGGTTTCACGCCCATGGACATGAAGCGCGGAATGGCGCCTGCCGCGCTATTCGTATGGATGGTCGAGACGACCAAGTGGCCGGTGAGGGCGGCCTGAATCGCGATTTCCGCCGTTTCCACGTCACGAATTTCTCCGACCATCACGATGTCCGGATCCTGGCGCAGAATCGAGCGCAGTCCTTTGGCGAAGTCGTAATTTTTGGAGTGATCCACTTGGCTTTGGTTGATCCCCTGCAGCTTGTATTCGATCGGATCTTCGAGCGTGATGATTTTTTCCGTCGATGTGTTCAATCTTTTGAGAATGGCGTAGAGCGTCGTCGTCTTGCCGGAACCGGTCGGTCCGGTGGTGATGATCATGCCGTTCGGTTTCTCGATTTCTTCCTGCAGCCGTTCCAGCGCCCTGCCGCGAATGCCGAGACTGTCGAACTCAAGTGCGATCGCCTTGGGACGCAAGATACGCATAACTACCGATTCGCCGAATGCGGTCGGAAGAAAGCTTACGCGGATATCGATTTTTTCGTTGGTCAAATAAATCGTAATGCGGCCGTCTTGCGGGACGTCCTCGATGTTGATTTTGACTCCCGCAAGCAGTTTTAAGCGGCCGATCATCTGCTTCCATGCCGTTTTGGGTAACGTGGCCGCGTCGCGCAAGCGTCCGTCGATGCGAAAGCGGACTTTTACGTCTTCCTCCTCGGCTTCCACGTGTACGTCGGACGTTCCTATTTTCAATGCGGCGCCAAAGACGAGCGTGATGATGTCCGTCGTGCTGACTTCCGTGATTTTTTTCTGAAGATCCTCGAAGTTGGAGATTTCCTTTTCGTATTTTGCAAGATCATCCGCTTCGATCCGGTAGCCGTAGATGATTTCTTTCGGCGTCGGAAGTTTTTCGTACAGCTTAAGCGCGTAGGCAAGGCTGTCTTCGGAGATAAGATAGACCGACACGTTCGCATGGCGTTCTTTGGCGATGCGCTCGGCCATCCGTTGTACTTCTTTGCCGGGCGTCGTCGTGCCTATACGGATTTCATCGCCTACCATGAAAAAAACGACCGCGTGCAGCGTCTCGGCTACGTCGCGCGTGAGCAGCGAGAGCGCTTCCGGCGCGATGGGAAAGCCGCGAAGCTGAATGTAGGGAAGTCCTTGGGACGCCGCTTTTTCCGCCGCTTCCCGTTCCTTTTCCTGCAATCGGACGCCGCCCATCGTCTCTTGCAATTTCGCTTGTGCGGCCGGCAAAGCGGCCTCCGCCTGTTTCGGTTTTTTTGCCGTCGCCTGTTTGGTCGGGTCTACGGCCGGCTGCTCCTTGGCGGCTTTGGTCGCCCTGGCTTTTTTGAGCAGGTCCTCGATCGAGGTCGTCTTATTATTGGCCATAGGACGCCTTGGGTTTTACGCGCGGATCCCCAGCCAGTTCCGCAACATGCGATGCATTTTGGCCACGGCTCCGCCCTCGCCCAGTCGGACAAAGAGCAGGTTCCAGGCTCGGTATTGGAAAGACAGGTTAAACGCGCCCGCAGAGAGCATGACGACAAAAAAGAGCAGGGTGATGATGAAGTTCGTGAATATGAACAGCGTCTCCATATTTAGGAGCGCGGCGCCCAGTTGCAGCAGGAAGACGGGGAACGCCATGGCAAAGAAGAGTCCAAGCCCGAGCCCGAGCGTGAGCATACCCACGCCAAAGAGGATGAGCGCGATCTCGATGATCGTGAGCCAGGATTCGCGAAGCAGGATCGCGGCCCGTTCAAGCGCCGGCGTGACGTGGGCGTCCTGCAAGATGATAGCGTTGAGTGAAAAGAAATGAATGGCGGTCAACGACAGCACGGCGAGGATATAGAGGACGGACATGCCGATCGACGCGAGGGCGAGCGGCGCCGAGGGCTCCTCCGCGAAGACGGCAAGCGGGACGAGCATAAGGAA
The DNA here is from genome assembly GCA_038061235.1 of Patescibacteria group bacterium. Taxonomy (GTDB): domain Bacteria; phylum Patescibacteriota; class Patescibacteriia; order 2-12-FULL-60-25; family 2-12-FULL-60-25; genus RHKK01. The sequence continues at coordinate 5,975 of JBBTZS010000001.1, forward strand.
GCGCGCGAGCCAGGTGAGGCCGAGCGTCACGAGATTGAGCGCTAATACGCGTCCGAGATTCTTCGCGCCGACGTGGAGGCTTTCGCGAAAACCGGGAAGCTTGCCGTGTATCGAGCCGCCGATGCCGTACACGAGCGCCCCTTGGCAAATGAAAGAGAGGATAATGATCGCGAAGACGACGGTGATTCCGACGACCAAGTTTTGCGCTTGGAGAATCGCCTCGATCCAATCCGGCGCGCCGACGATGCGTCCCCAGACGGCGTTCAGGGAGTCGGCCCACGATGCGTCGAATAACGTGACCGATTCTAGGCGGATACGGCGCAATGAAAGCAGCACCGCATCCACGATGCCGCCGGTTTGGATGAGACCTGCCAAAAGCGCGATCGGCCACAACCAACGATGCCGCCACGCGCCTTTGATCGCGGCCGGGACGATTTCACGGTACAAGGGACGATGCTGCTTTTTATTTTTGCGGATCATAACGAAAAAAGTATATCACGAGCGCAAAAAATCCGCCCCGCGAGCGCGCGCGGCGGATTTTTTTACGCTTCCTTCGATTTTTTCTCCTCCGATTCGCTCATCTCCGGCTTCTTGAGCACGTTTTTCGCATTCGCCGGCGGCATCCCTACGATTTCCGCGAATTGCTCGCGTTCGATCGTTTCGTGCGTCGTGAGATATTCGGCGATGCGGTCCATGGCCGGACGGTTCTCCGAGACGAGTTTGATCGCGGTCCGGAGGCCGTTCGCGATCAATTGGTCGATTTCCTTGTCGATGATTTCGGCCGTCGCCTCGGAGTAGTCGCGTTCCTCGTGAATCTCGCGTCCGAGGAAAATCATCTCTTCGCGTTGGCCATAGGATCGCGGACCAAGCACGTCGGACATCCCCCATCGCATGACCATGTTTCGGGCGAGTTTGGTCGCTTGTTGCATGTCGTTGGATGCGCCGGTTGTAATGTCGCCAAAGATCACTTTTTCGGCGGCGTATCCGCCCATCGTCATGGTGATGTCCTCGATAAACTCCTCGCGCGTTTTCATCGTACGATCCTCGATCGGGAGCTTGATCGTATAACCGGCCGCTTGTCCTCGGCTGATAATCGAAACTTTCTGTATCGGGTCGGTGTGGGGGAGCAGGTGCGCGACGAGCGCGTGCCCGGCTTCGTGATACGCCGTTTTTTTACGCTCGTCCTCCTTCATCAAATGACTCTTTCGCTCGGGGCCGAGCATGACTTTCTCGATCGATTCGAGGAGTTCGTCCATGCCGACTTCGCTGCGATCGCGACGCGCGGCCAAGATGGCGGCTTCGTTCATGAGGTTCATGAGGTCGGCGCCGGAAAAACCGGGCGTGCGCTCCGCGAGCTTTCGGAGCTTCACATCCTTGGCCAGCGGCTTGTTTTTGGCATGGATGGTCAGGATTTCCTCGCGGTCGCGGATGTCCGGCGGATCGAGGATGACGCGTCGGTCAAAGCGACCCGGGCGCAGCAGCGCCGGGTCGAGGACGTCCGGGCGGTTCGTCGCCGCGACGACGATGACGCCGAGATTCGGTTCAAAGCCGTCCATCTCGACGAGGATCTGGTTCAGCGTTTGTTCGCGCTCGTCATGCGAGCCGCCGAGACCGGAGCCGCGCTGGCGTCCGACGGCGTCGATCTCGTCGATGAACACGATGCACGGCGCGGTCTTTTTCGCTTTCGCGAACAGATCGCGTACGCGCGAGGCGCCGACGCCGACGAACATCTCCACAAACTCGGAACCGCTGATGTGCAAAAACGGCACGTCGGCCTCACCGGCGACGGCGCGTGCGAGCAACGTCTTTCCGGTACCGGGCGCGCCCATGAGCAACACGCCTTTCGGAATCTTTGCGCCGAGTTTCGAGAATTTATCCGGATGCTTCAGGAATTCTACGACTTCCATCAATTCCTGCTTCGCCTCCCGCACGCCGGCCACGTCGGCAAACGTAATCTTTTCCTGTCCTTTTGGCGTTTCACGAGCGGTGCTTTGTCCAAAGCTCATGGCCCGATTGTTTTGTCCCTGCACTTGGCGGAAGAAAAACATCATGAGCGCAAAGATAAGGATGAGCGGAAGAAGCGTTTGGAGCGCGATGCCGCCCCAGAACGCGATGCCGGACGGTTCCGTGATCGTGGTCTTGATGCCGCGCGCCTGTTCTTCACTCACTCCGTAGTTGCTCAACAGTTCCGAAACCGAAATGTTTGCTTCCTTATCGACAAACACATGCGACTCGTCGGCAAGCGTCACTTCCAAACGATTGCCGCGCACGACGATTTCCCGCACTTGGCCTTCGCGCACGGCGTTGGCGAAACCGGCCAGATCGAGTTGGTTTTTTGGTTCGAGATTGACCATCGAGAGACCCGCGGCCGCAAGGACCACGGCACCGATCATCAGCAGGATGTTGCGAAATGTCGTATTCATAGCTTTACTTAGGCCTTCACAACCTCTTTCTCCTTCTCCTTGCGGAGCGAGAGGCCGAGGCGATGGTTTTCCGGATCGATGGAGATGATACGGAACTCAAATTCATCACCGACGCGCGCCACTTCGTTCACGTCCTTGACCGGCTTTGCGGCAAGTTCGCTGATGTGAGCCAAGCCGTGGATGTCCGGATCAAGCTCGACGAACAAACCGAACGGGTTGATCTTGAGGACGCGACCTTTCACCCATTGATTGAGCTCGTACTTCTTTGCGACGCTCTTCCACGGGTCATCGACGAGTTTCTTCATCGACAGGAAGATCTTAGAGCCTTCAATGTTGATGATTTCCGCGCGGACGCTGTCTCCGACCTTGAGCACGTCGCTCGGATGGTCGATGCGCTGCCACGCGATTTCGGAGATGTGGACGAGGCCTTCCAGGTTCGCGTCAAAGCGGACGAAGGCGCCGAAGTCGGTGACGGCCGTGACGTCGCCTTGCACCTGATCGCCGACCTTGTACTTGGCGAGCACGGACTCCTGTTTGGTTTCCCAGACGGCCTTTTCCGACACGACGACCTTTTCCTCTTCTTCGTTCACGTCGAGCAATTTCACGTCGAGCGTTTGGCCGACGAGCTGCTTCAGCTTCTCCTGAATCTTGCTCTTTTCGCCGCCCGCAACGCGCGGGTAGTTGGCGGGGGAGAGTTGCGACACGGGGATGAACGCCGGCACGTTTTCCACGCGCGTGACGAGACCGCCCTTGTTCGCGTCCAGAATCTTGACCTGGATCACGCCGTTCTCTTTGACGAGCTCGCGGATCTTTTCCCACGAGCGTCGGCGACCGGCGCCCTTGAGCGAGAGTTCGAGTTCGCCGAACTCGTTGTCGAGCTCGATCACGGATGCCTCGACCTCGTCGCCGATGCGCAGGTCCAGATGCTTGTCCATTTCCGGACCGCGAATCAAGCCGACGGCCAGCCCGCCGATGTCCACGCGGATTTCGTTGCGCCCGACGGAGATGACTTTGCCGATTACGACTTCACCGACATTCGGAAAGCTCGGAGAGGCGCCGGCCTCGAGCAGCTTGCCGATTTCGGATTCCGGATCGACTTGGGGTTTTGTTGCCATAACGTATTTATAGATACGAAAACGACGGATCAGGACTGACTCCCGGAGATCCGCCGTTCGTTGGGGGATAATGACCTCGATCAGTCTGCCGATCGAGGCCGGCCGCCGCGGATCAAATGTCCCGGTCCGGCCGATGAATTAGGGGTCAGTCGCAGCGTAGAGTAACGGAAACCTCCTTTTTCGACAAGGGGAGATGCCGTCGCCCGCTTTTTGTCCATTTGCTACTCTTCGCTTATGGCTCGATTTCGCTTGATGTGGGGACTATTCGCTTTGGCCGCCACCTTTGTGGCATTTCTTGTTCTTTTAATCCTGCAGAATCGTCCGGGTGCGCAACCATCGGTTTCCGATATACCTACCGAGGGCATTGTCGCGGCCGAAGTCGCATCCCGATACGTGGTACCGAACGAGGCGCCCGTCGTGACGCAATTGGCGGATGTTGAGGCGCTTCGTCGTGTCCATCCCGATTTTTATTCCGATCTTCGCGACGGCGACTGGCTTGTCCGCTATCCCGGACTGCTCATCGTCTATCGTCGCGAAGAAGGGAGGATCGTGAAGATTGAAACGATCGATGAGTGACGGTGCGCACATTCGTTTTGACGAGAATAAAATCACCCCGCCGACGGCGGGGTGATCTCCTCCGAGAAGGTGCGTACGAACGTCGCGCTTAACGGCGCTTCTTGGTTGCCTTTCGGCGCTTGGACGCTTTGCGCTTTGGCGCGGCCTTTCGCTTTGCCGGTTTGCGCTTCGCTGCTTTCTTTCGTTTGGTTGCCATACGTTTCCCTCCTTTCGTTGTTAATCGTCTCACGTAAGTCGCGAGATCGATGCTCGTGAAAGTTTGTTCACGCGTGCCACAAAATTATACCATAGATTTTTTAAAATGTGCGTCAAGCGTCACCTGTGGATGAAATTGTTTTTATTTATTTATTTTTCAACTTGAACGCACGCATGTTGATGCCGCTGATCGTCAACGAAAATGTCTGAAACGAAAATGATTTTGATTTGATTCCTTTTTTCGCCGCGGTCGTTAGTAATACTTCGCCGGCATCGGCCGTGTCTTCTCCGAGCTTGGATGCAAGATTCATTTCGTTTCCGAATAGGTCGTCGCAGAACAGGAGAATCGGTCCGTGTCCGATACCGATGGCGACATGTACGTCGCTTTCGTCATCCGTCATGAGGTTTGCGACTTCCAGATCGTGCCGGATGTCGACGGCCGCGGCGACCGCGAGATCCGGATTCGGAAAAACGGCAAAACAGTTGTCCGCTTCGTATTTTACGACGAAACCCTTGTGGCTTTCCACAATCGGCCGCGTGATCCGTTGCATTTTATGGATCATGGCCAAGTAATGGATCAAACCATACCGCTGGACCGTGCGCGAAAAACCCGACATATCCAGCACAAAGATCGTTCGTACTTTCTCAAATTCTCTTTTGATGCGCTTGTCGATTTGCGCCGAGCGCTCGGGGTGCTCGGTTCGTTCTGCCAATACCTTGTGGAAATCGTGACAGGAGGGGAGGGAAGAGGATTTTTTCATACTCCTGATTGTGCCAAACCTCTTGACATTGGGCAATGGAATTGGCATACTATGCGCTGGATAGTACGTGCGAGGGTCCGTCCGTTGGTCGGGGAAGGGGCTGCGCAGACGATATCCGTTTACAATTGAGTGTCCCGCAAGGGATCAAATCGCATGCCCACGAAACTGTTTGTTGGAGGCATCCCGTACCGCACGTCGGACGAGGAGCTCAAACAACACTTCTCCGAGGCCGGTGAAGTTCTCTCCGTCTATGTTCCCATGGACCGTGAGACCGGTCGCCCGCGAGGCTTCGCATTCGTCGAAATGACCGACGATGCCGCGGCTGATAAGGCAATCTCCATGTTCGACGGTTCGGACATGGGCGGTCGCCGTATCGCCGTGAACAAGGCCCGCCCGATGGAGCCCCGCGCTCCGCAGGCGTAAGAGAAAACAAACACCTCGCGTTCGAGCGGGGTGTTTTGTTTTACAGACCCAGTTGTTTTTTGATTTCCGTTTCCGCCGCTTCCGGATTTGCGCGGCCTTCGGTTGATTTCATCACGACGCCGACGAACCATTTTACGAGTGCGACTTTTCCCGCTTTGATCTGTTCGACTTGATCCGGATTCTGTCGCAACACCGTCTCGACGATGTTTGCGAGTTCGTTCGCGTCACTCATCTGTCCAAGATTGTGTTGCTCGAGCAATTGTGACGGGTCCGTTCCCGTTTCGAGCATGAGCGCGAGGAGTTTTTGTCCGTTGGACGAGTTTACGGTTCCCTTGTCGAGCAGATGCAGGAATTCCGCAAAGTTTTCCGGCGTGATCTTTACATCCTCGATCGTCTTTCCTCCCGCGACAAGGAGTCCCGCGAGTTTGCTCGTAAGCCAACCGCCGGCGAGTTTGCCGAGTTTCTGTTTTTGCTCGATGAGAATCGTGCCGCCGCTTTTGTTCGCGTCGTCCGACGCTTCAATCCAGCTTGCGAGTTCGCCCATCACCGCTTCCGCGTAATCGGTCCAGCCGTTTGCGACAAAAAAGCGCGCGTCTTCGAGTGAAAAGCCATAATCCTCGACGAGGGCGAGACGGCGTTCGGCGGGAAGCGGCGGAAGTTTTGCCTGCTCTTCTTCACGAATCTTGATCAGATCAAGCGGCGGTAGGTCCGGTTCGGGGAAGTAGCGATAGTCGGCGCCGCTTTCCTTAGTGCGTTGCTCAAACGTTTGACCCTTGTGTTCGTCCCAGCCGCGCGTGGCGTGACTTGGGATTTTTCCGGCCGTCATCAACGCGCGATGTCGTTCGATTTCAAAAGCAAGCGCTCGTTCCACCGCTTTGAACGAATTCAGGTTTTTTACTTCGGTTTTTGGATTGTAATCGGGCTTGAGTGGCTTGTTGTTCTCGTCGATTTCGAGCAACGACACGTTCGCGTCGCAGCGCATGTAGCCTTTTTCCATGTCCGCATCCGATGCGCCGACCGAGCGCAGAATCGCCTGCACTTCTTGCAGGAGCGCTTTCGCTTCTGCGGGGGAGCGTACATCGGGTTCCGTCACGATTTCGAGGAGCGGAGCGCCAGCGCGGTTGTAGTCCACGAGCGTCGAATCTGTGGCGGCATCATGCACGTTTTTCGCCGCGTCCTCCTCGAGGTGCGCGCGCGTGATGCCGATGCGGATCGTATCGCGTGGCGCTTCCTGTCCCGGAACATCGATGACGATCGCGCCGTTTTGCGCGATCGGATGCTCGAATTGCGAAATTTGATAGCCCTTAGGGAGATCGGGATAGAAATAGTTTTTGCGATCGAAATGCGCCTCGTCGGGAATGCGACATCCGAGCGCGAGTCCCGCGCGTACGCCGAGACGGACCGCCTCCGCGTTGATCGAGGGGAGCGCGCCGGGTTGTCCGGTCGACACGGGGCAGATCGCGGTGTTGGGCGCCGCGGCATCATCCACGACGGGACAATCCGAAAACATCTTCGTTTTTGTTTTCAGCCGCACGTGAATTTCAAGGCCGATGATCGGAATCAGTTTCATATAGCCGGGTAGCTTTGTAGCACGGTAGCCTGGTAGCACCTACAAGGCTACCGTGCTATCCGGCCACAAGGCTATCTCGTTCGTTTGAGTCCGTGAAAAATCTTTACATGATACACCACGGTGAGCGGAACGAATATCGTCTGCACGATGCCGTTCATGACGGTGACGATGCCATCGACGACGGGATTGCTTTGCGTCGAATTGTTGACGTAGTCCGCAAGTCTGAACACCTGATCCATGCCGACGAACATGCCGATCACGATCAGCAACAGCAAGGTGGTCAAGGAGGCGAGCAGCGCGACGATCAAGCCGGTCGCAAGCGTTCGGCCGAACGTCGCCCACCAGCGGCCCCTCACGAGATTTGCAGAGGCTCGAAGCGCCTCCAGTCCGCGCGCACCGTCCTCAACGAGAACCGGGAGCGAGTATCCGAGCAAAACGGAGAGCCAAATGCCGGGGAGAAAAAACACGACCAAACCGCCGAAAACCGCCAGTGATTGCAGGATCATCACCCAGAGAAACGGAAAGAAGTGCGTCCGGCCGATTTCTACGCTCGGCTTGGCTTCACTCATCGTCCCGCGATCGCGCCGAAGGGCGAGCTCGAATAACGTCAGGATCGTGTGCAGGTTGATGGCGGCCGCTACGGCCATGGCGAGCAAGCTGAAAGCGACACGTCCCGCGACCGGCATGGATTGTCCGATGAACGCGGCGGCAAAGACGATCGCGGCGGCGAGGATGAATCGGACGGAGAGTTCGAGGTGCGCTTTCCAATCGCGTTTGAACTGTTCCCATCCGGAAGAAATGAGAACGCCTACGGGCATGAGGGGCTGCGACATACGAACCTATGATAACACGAGGCGGGAAACATGAAACAGGAAGCAAAAAAAGAGACCCGATTCAGGTCTCGATAAGCGAGCGAAGGCGCGTCACACATTCCTCCGCGACTTCCTCCTTCGACTTCTCCGCATCGATGAAGACGATCTTGGTTCCGAGTCGCTCGAACGGCTCGAGCACGTCCTTTGCGCGGTAGCGCAGGGACACGCGCGCTTGGAAGCGCGGGTCGGCGAATTTGTCGCCGTCCATCTTTTCGACGCGTCCGGCCAGCCGTTTGGCGGCCATTTTCGGCGTGATCATGAGCAGGAGCGCGAGATCCGGACGGCGCGAGAGCTCGAGCCGGTTGCCCGGAATCTCGAGGAGTTGCTCGACCGAGAGCTTCGAGCCTTCGTCCTCGGCTTGGATCGTCTGGTAGGTGAGCGAGCTCATGAGTCCGCGCACCTGCACGACGATGCGTCCCGGCTTTGCGCGTAGGAACGGCAGGATCGTCCGCGTGTACAGCACCTGACGGTCAAGCGCGAAGGCCTGCGCCGTGGATCGGGCGTCATACGCCTTGCTCTTCATGATCTCCTCGCGGATGACGCGGCCGATGCCGACGTGTGTCGGCTGCGAGACGAGGATCGCGTCGCGATTCTCGAAGTATTCGCTCGCCCCTTCGTCATAGACGAACGTATGACCCGCCTCTTCCGCGGCCGCGTCGAGATCGAGGAGCGATCGCCCGCTTTCGCGGATGGCGCGCTTCATCGCTTCGGCGACGGTGTTCTTGCCGCCCCCGTCGATCGCGTCGATGACGATGAGGCGCCCCCGGTCGGGCACCATCACCGGTAGTGATAGGGCATGTCCGCTCATAAGGCGCCTCCTGTTTTGTGTGTAGGTACCGAATGCATCCAAGCAGGTTTATGCGATCGGGTCAAACCCGAGTTCCTGCATCATGTCTCGCACGGCTTCCTCGAATTCTTCTTTTGTCCCTTCGTTCTTGATCGTTTTCCATGCGCGCGCCATGACCCCCGGTATCGTGACTTCGGTCGTGGCGTGTTCTTCGGCCTGGAATCGTTCCCATGTCATGGTCGATTCCGACGCTTTCTCGCCGCGTTTTTTCATGCGTTCGAATCGTTGCTCCGCCGATACGTCGATCGCGACGAGTTTGAACTGTGGCAACGGCTCAAGCGCGACGATGTCTTGCAGGCGGCGAATGCCGTCCACCACGACGATGTCTTCTTTTGCGCTCATCGCGGTTCGCTCGACGGCGAGTGAGAACACGTCGTCACCAAACGATTCACGCAACGATTCAGAGAGTTTGATAAAGTTGTCCCGTGTTTTTTCGACGGATAACCGCTCCAAAATATCTCCTAGGATGCCGCTGAAGCGGATATATCCCGCACCATACTTTTCGCGCAGATACTCGGCGGCCGTTCCTTTGCCGCAATCGGCCTGGCCGACGAGTCCGATGATGAGCTTGGGCATATACGAAGTCAGATGTTAGAGGTCAGATGCCAGATGTGCAAATTGTGAGCCGCGAAAAAGGGGATGCGTCAAGGGGTTCGGTGTGATAGGTTTCAATTCATATGATGAAGCCTCTTTCCGAGCGTACGCCGGACGCGCAATACCAGCGTCTTTTGCGGGATATTTTAGAGCGCGGCGAGCGTACCCATAGTCAGCAAGGCGTGGACGCGCTCACGCTGATTGGTCCGAATCCGTTGCACTTCAAGTTCGAGAACGGATTTCCGATCATCAACGAGCGTAATATGGCGCCGAAGGAGTCGGAGCGATTGCCCGTGACCATTTGGAGGCAGGCGATCGGCGAGATCTGCGCCTTTGCGAACGGCGTGCGCACGCAAAAGGGATTGGAAGAGTTTGGATGCACGTGGTGGGAGTCATGGGTCACGCCGGAGAAATGCGTCAAGCGCGGATTGGAAGCAGGAGATCTCGGTCCCGGTTCGTACGGCGCCGCGTTCCACGACTTTCCGACGTCCGAAGGCGGGACGTATAACCAGTTCCAGAACATCATCGAGCAGATTCGCGAGTTTCCGCATTTGCGTACGCATTTCATCTCGCCGTGGATTCCGCAATACATCATTCGCGGGACGGGGAAGCGGCAAAAAGTCGTGGTCGCGCCGTGTCACGGCTGGATCCACTTACGCGTCCTCGACAACAAGCTCACGCTTCACATGTTCCAGCGCTCGGCGGACGTTCCCGTCGGCGTTCCTTCCAACATGGTGCAATACGGCGCGTTGCTCATGATGCTCGCGCATGCGACCGGCACCGAGCCGCACGAATACGTTCACAGTTTCTCCGACGCGCATATTTACGTCGATCAGGTTCCTGCGGTGGAAACCATGTTGTCGCGCGAACCAAAGCCGCTTGCGACCATGAAAATGGACACGAGCGTCAAGGATTTCTTTGACTTCCGCAAAGATCACTTCACGCTGGAGGATTACGCCCCGCATCCGGGTATCAAGGGGATTCCGGTTGCCATCTAGTATGATTTCGATTGTCGTGGCGGCTTCGGATAATGACGTGATCGGTCGCTTGAACGCGTTGCCGTGGTATTTGTCGCGTGATTTGAAGAAGTTCAAGGAGCTTACGACCGGCCACGCCGTTTTGATGGGCCGTAAGACGTTTGATTCGATCATGACACGTCTCAGTCATCCGCTCCCGAATCGGAAAAACGTCATTATCACGCGGCAGAAGGATTTCGTTGCGCCGCCGGAATGCGTCGTGGTCGGTTCATGGGAAGAGGCGATGGAGGAGACGAAAGGCGAAGAGGTGTTTGTGAGCGGGGGAGAGGCGATCTATCGCATGGCGTTGCCGTATGCGGATCGGCTGTATCTCACGCGCGTGCATACGCATTCCGACGGAGACATCCGTTTTCCGGATATCGATTTCTCGGACTGGTCGCTCGTTCATCAAGAAGAGTGGCCGAAGGACGAGAAGAATGAGCATGACGCCACGTATCAAATCTATGAGCGGAGGCGCTGATAGGGCATGAAAGTTGTGATTTTGTTATACTGATATCAACATGGCTCAAAAAAGGGCTAAGACCAATAGATACACCAATTCCTTGAATGCACGCTCTGCGAGTCAGCGGGCAGTCATGGAACAGATCGAGGGACAGGGTCACTGTCCGTTTTGCATTGAGAATCTTAAAAAATACCATAAGAATCCGATCTTAAAGGAGGGTAAGTACTGGCTACTAACTGAGAATCAGTGGCCATACGAGAATGTGAAGCATCAACTTCTCGCGATCTATAAAACTCATATTGAACAGCTTTCCGAAATTGACCCCGAAGCGGGGAAAGAGCTATTCGAAATGTTCGGCGAAGAGTCGAAGCATCGAAAGATGGACGGCGGTGGCGTGGCGATTCGATTCGGGACATCTGAACACGGAAATTACGGTTCGAGCGTGGATCATATCCATGCGCATTTGATCGAGCCGGATCTGGAGGTGCTTGAAGAAACGGAAGCGTGGAAATTCAAATTCGGCCAGCCGAAGAATTATAAAAAGAAGTAGAGATCGACCCATTGACGGGTCGATTTTTTTGTGTTTTGCTGAGCTCGGCACCATCAACTTTTCACGAAGGAGGAGTCATGCAAATCACACAGGCCTACCGCGACTGTTTCGCGGCATTCTTGGCAGCGGCGAAGCTCGATGTCGTCGATCCGCGGATCACGCCGGAGGAGTTCCCCAACGAGAGCTTCGAGGATCTCAACAACGGCCTGCGCATCGTTCAGCCGAGTGCTCGGTGGTTCAGCCGGAATGGTGACCGACTCTCGGCAGAGCAGATCGAGAAGTGGTTCGCGTCGGAAGAGGCCCGGCCCTTCGCACGGTGCCCCGGCACGCTCGCGCACGGGCTCTACATCTGCGCGAACGATAGTCTCGAGTTCCGGTTCAACGAGTGGCACACGCTACTCGCGTTCGGATCGCGATCCGTCACCGGAGGGCTGATGCCGACGTTCTGTCATCGAACCGACGGACGTGCGCTCGAGCTCTTCATCTCGTACGACCGCAACGAGCCGATCGACAGCGGGTTCGCGATCATCGTGCATCAGGACCCCGCTCGTTCTCGCTGACCCCGCCTACATGCAGGCGAGGGTCTTTTTTTATTTTCCGCCAGAGGCGGATCAGTCTTTGGCCGACACCCAAACGATCTTCACGCCCTGACTTTTCAAAATCCGCTCACCATCCAACACGTTATAGCCGTTTCGATAATAGACGGTCTTGATGCCTGAATAGGCGAGTTGTTTCGCACATGGCGGGCAGGGGAAGGTATCGCAGTAGATGTCAGCACCCTCGAGAGAAATCCCTTTTTTTGCCGCTTGCGCGACCAGCTGCGCTTCCGCATGGATGGCGAGCGACGATTCGAAATATTTTCCGCTCGTGAAATTGCTTCGCGGGTCGCCTTCGTCATACGGCTGCTGGTCGGAAGGGACGCAAAGATTATGGCTTTGGAGGATCACGATGCCGTCTTTCATCGCCAGCGCACCGATACGACGCCACCAGTCTTTCGCTTTCGCGCCTTCTTCGAACGCGAGTTCGATCATCTTGCGGTCAAAATCCGTTTCACTGATTTCGATATCGTTGGAAACCGGCATCGGTTCGATGGATTTCTTTTTGTCCCATCGTAAAAAAATCGTGTCTTTTTCGACGCGATGCTCTGAAAAGTATTTTGTGACAAGCTCGGCGGTTATGTCGTCATCCGAAACGATAAGCGGCGTTTTGTTCGCTTGGAGTCGCTTGATCGACTCTTTATCCAAAATGAAAACTCGTTCAAAAAGGCTCCATGATTCGATCGCCTTTTTTACGAGTTCGGGATCGAGTTTGCGGATGTCTTTTACGAGATGCTTGAACGAGGCGATCACGTCGGAACCGAAGAGATACAGCTCTTTTACGTCCGAATGTCGCTCGAAGAGTTGGCGATATCCCTCATGCAAGACGGGGACGTAGGTTACGATGACGGGCGACATAGTCCGTTATCCTTCGCGCACCTTGGAGAGTGTTTCCTGCAGGAGCTGAACGATTTTCGGAGTGAGTGTTTTTTCAAGCTTCTCCGCCGTCGTGATCTGCAGATGTCGGATTTTTGCGCTGGTGGACGTCGTCGCCATGCGTTCGAGCACCACGACCTCCTTGCAGTGACTTCGTAGCTCCTCGATTTCCTCTTTCGTGTACGCATCTTCCGTGGCGATGAGAACATCCGGTTGGATGGTCTTGATGAGATGCCATTTCGGATCGTCGTTGCGTTTCAAGATCACAAAATCCACGGGGCGCAGATGCAACACCATTTCGAGGCGTTCGTCTTCCGGCACCACCGGACGATCCGGTCCTTTGCGTTGTTGGATTTTTTCGTCGCAGTCGACGCCCACGATCAGAACGTCGCCCGCTTTCTTTGCCGCTTCCAGATATCGGGCGTGGCCGATGTGTACGAGATCGTAGGAACCCTGCGTCAGCACGATTTTTGCGCCAAGCGCCTTGAGGCTCTCTACCACGGTTTTGAGATCCTCGTGGTCATTGATCATTCTTCCGGTCTTGTACATACGATGTATTTGCCAAGACCTTAGCAGAAGTGCGACAAGTAACAAATAACGAAAAACCCCCCGAGGGGGTCTTCGCTATTCGCTATTCGTGATTCGATTACGCGAGTAGAGCGGTGTCAATGCGCATGCCCGGACCCATGGTCGAGGTGAGCGTCACCGAGTTGAGATAAGAGCCCTTGGCCGAAGCCGGCTTCACTTTCTTTACCGCTTCGACGAGCGCGTTGAAGTTTTCGAGTAACTCCTTCGGGCCGAGATCGGTTTTGCCGATGGCCTGATGGATGTTGCCGGTCAAGTCGTTCTTGAACGCGACCTTCCCTTTCTTCACGTCTTCGATCATTTTCTTCACGTTCGTACCGACGGTGTCCGTTTTCGGATTCGGCATGAGACCGGTCGGTCCGAGGATCTTTGCCACCTTGGCGAGCTTCGGCATCATGTCCGGCGTGGCGACCGCGACCTCGAAGTCGATCTTTCCGGTCTTGGCGATCCGGTCGAGGATTTCTTCCGTGCCGATCATGTCGGCGCCGGCATCCGTCGCTTCCTTCTCTTTGCTGGCCGTGACGAAGGCGATCACCTTCTTGGCCTTGCCGATGGAGTGGGGGAAGATGATGGTCGAGCGGACTTGCTGCTCGCCCTTCTTCACGTCGATGCCGAGGTTGATATGCGCCTCGACGCTCCCTGTGAACTTGGTCGTCGCCGTCTTCTTTACGAGCTCCATCGCCTCTTCCGGCGTGTAGAGCTTTTTGGGATCAACGAGCTTTTTGAGCTCGGTATAACGCTTGGAACGCGCCATACGTGGTTCGGTCGGCCGCTTGTTTAGCTAGCCTCCCACATAGGATTTAGTGGCCAAAGGCTAATGAAAAACGCTCGAAAGGTCAAATTTCGGACGTCTGTGTCGTGGGTCGTACGGTGATCAGGGGAGAGTAGGCGTGAGGAAGCGTTTCGCCGCGATCGTTGCTCACAATCGCGTAAAAGCGATCCACAATGTCCTTGGTGATCAGTTGGTAGTCGATGTCTTGCACGCAGAGATCAATACCGCGACACGCTTTGATCCACGGGCCGTATTCGCGAAAGATATCGGTGCGCAGGTTCGCTATGTCCGTATTCGGTTTTTCGATCGTCACGCGAAACGAGACGATGGTGGGTTGCTCGGGCGGACGCACGACGATCGGATCAACCGTGGTCTTTACCTCCGCCTTGAAAGGCGCTGTGCTGCGAGACAGGAGTCCGTTGGCGCGACGGAGCTCGAGATCCCGTTCCGGCGTCGGAACGGAGGCGGTCTCGTTGCCGCGATCAAAGTCCGACGTGAACTCGAGCGGCGTGCCGACGCGGTAGTTCGAGTACAGCGCGACGGAGAGCGTGTCCACGTGGAGCTGCCAGTCGTTTCCGTAAAACGCGGCGGCGAGCGCATCGCTCACGGCGCGCAGCACGGCGCCGCGCGTGACGACGTACGTCGTCGGGTCGGAGTCAAAGCGGACAAGACGCGTTCCCGGACGCATCGTCATCGGTCCGCCGACGGGGTACTGCTCCAAGTCGGCGTCCGGCGCGTCGTTCAACATGCCGGGCGTGCCGCCGAGCCAGCTCTGGAGCGTGGCACCGTCGGGAAAGACGTAGCGGCGCTCGTTTTCGGCAAACCAATAGACGGTTCCGTCGGTCGAGCGAATGAATTGGCCGGGTTCGAGCTCGGCCGCATGAGCCGCGACGGGGAGGGTGAAGAGGGCTCCGATCGCCGCCAAGGCGATGATGGAAATTTTCATATTTTTTATGCCGTCACTTCAATCCCCATGTTGCGAGCCGTGCCTTCGACTTGGCGCATCGCTGCTTCCACGTCGTGGCAGTTCAAGTCGGGCATTTTGATCTCGGCGATTTCGCGAACCTGCGCTTTATTCACCTTGCCGACTTTTTCGATGTTCGGTTTGGCGGCGCCTTTCTCGATGTTTGCGGCCTTCATGAGAAGCGCGGACACCGGAGGCGTCTTGAGGATAAAGTCGTACGTGCGATCTTCGTACAGGGTGATCACGGCCGGAACGACTTCGCCGAGGCGATCCTGCGTCGCGGCGTTGATGCGCTTGCAGAATTCGGCGATGTTCATGCCGTGCTGGCCGAGCGCCGGACCGAGCGGGGGAGCCGGAGTGGCCTTGCCGCCGATGACCTGCACTTTGATCAGTGTCTTTACTTTTTTAGCCATATGTTTCAGTGAGCAGAGAGCAGCTAGCAGAGAGCAGCTGTTGACGGGGAAGCGAACCGTCGGACTGCGTAACAGTGTGACGATTTGTATCCGATCCCGTTATTTTTGGCAACCCCCACTGCTCTTTGTTTACTGTTCTTTAGATTTTTTTCACCTGCGTAAAGTCAAGCTCAAGCGGCGTTTCGCGGCCGAACATCGAGACCAGGACTTTGACTTTGCCGCGCTGCGTATCGATCTCGTTCACTTTGCCTTCGAATCCCTTGAACGGTCCGTCGCCGATCTTGACCGCCATGCCGGGCTGAAGGTCGATCATGATCGTCGGCTCGTCGGTGGTGACGGCGCGTTTTAGGATCGCGTCGATCTCCGCCTGCGAAAGCGGCGAAGGCGTGGTTCCCGTTCCGATGAAACCCGTGACGTTTGGCGTGTTGCGCACGACGTACCACGAATCATCGGTCACGTTCATTTCCACCAACACGTATCCCGGATAGACTTTTTCTTCGCTCACGCGGCGCTTGCCGTTCTTGATTTTGATTTTCTTCTCCTTCGGAACGAGGACATTAAAGATATATTCCTGCATGTTCAGCGCATTGATACGCTGATTGAGCGACTCGGCAACCGCCTCTTCATATCCGGAGTAGGTATGGATGGCGTACCATCGGCGGCCGTAGACGGCTGTTTGTTTTGCCATAGGATTATTCGCCGACGGTGAATCCACCGGAGCCTTCGCCTCCTTCGAGCGGCAACGGAGTGATTTGAATCGGCACGACATTCCCGTCCGCGTCGATACCCTCGACGGTCGGGCTTCCGGAATTGATCGGTTCAAGATCCGGAACGACCGGCTGATTCTGTACCGCGGGCGACCGATCCTTCAGGGCAAGGTCGACGCCTTTTCCAAGGCCGAAGTCCAATGCGGCAAAGAATGCCGCCATCACGACACTCACGCCGACCACGAGCAGGCTGTAGCGGATGGTGAGCTCGCGAGTCGGCCAAGTAACTTTTTCCAACTCGGCTTTGGACGAGCGGACGTAGGTGATGAAATCGGTAAGCGGGTTTGTCATAATAAATGATAGATGCTCCTTAAAAGGCCCTTCCCGGGCCGATGCGTACAGAATATCTGATACAAGGGATTTTGGCAAGTGTTCCGATTCTCGACTCTGTCGGGCTAGAGGGACTCGAACCCTCGACCTCTTGCACCCCATGCAAGCGCGCTACCAGCTGCGCCATAGCCCGACGGAACCGACAATCAAAGTGCACGGAGCTTATAGAGAAACGAGTGTCTCGACAAGTCTCCCTTGACGTTTTCCTAAGGATTTCTTGCATCTCTTGCGCATCACGCCCATAATACCCACGCAAACCCGACATTTTCATTCCTAACCCGGGTTCTTTCATCCATTTTCCTATGGCTAAGATGACCAAGTCCCAGCTCATGACCGAGCTCTCGGCAAAGCTTAATATAAGCAAGAAGGATGCGACGATGTACGTTGAGACGCTCGTCGACATGGCGCTCAAGCACGTGAAGCAGAACGGAGAGTTCGTGCTTCCCGGAATCGGCAAGCTCGTGAAGGTAAACCGAGCCGCGCGCATGGGCCGCAATCCGGCAACCGGCGCCGAGATCAAGATCCCGGCCAAGACGGTCGTAAAGTTCCGCGTCGCCAAGGCGGCCAAGGACGCGGTGCTCTAAGAGATTCGCGCGTTACAAAAACGACCCGTTGGGGTCGTTTTTGTTCGGGAAGTATTGGATCGAGGGCGTTTGACAATGCGAACGAATCGTGCATAAATTATCCTTGACGTGACTATTTGTAGATCGTCGAAAGACTAACTGACCACTGTCACGCTGCACCTTTGAGCGTTGAGACTATCCGTCTCATTTCGAAAGAGTACCCGTCTCGTGTCTCAACGCCGCCCGACTCGTTCGTAAGATCGAGTCGGGCTCCTATCCTTCCGATCAACTCGTTTTGATCTGAAAGATGGGAGGACTACTCCAGCCGTGTTGAAAAACTATAGACTGCCTGTTCTCCCGCACTTTTCCTGATGAGGCGACTGTTGATGTTGTGCTGAAAAGCTTTACCGGATCTGTCGCCTCTCCTTTTCTGAACTCGACTCGATCGAGCCTAGAGAAGGGGCCAAGGCTTTACACGCCATGTCATCGACTCGTCGATGAGTGCCTTGGCCCCGCTTTTTTCTGAGGTGACTTCCCGGCAGGTGTCGTAAGACTTGCCCCGCCCTGTCACCTCACTCATTCTCTGAAAGATCGGACTTGGACTCGTTTGTCTTGTAAGACTTGTGTGGGAATGTCCGATCTCGCCCCGCGTCAGCCATGATGCGGGGTGTTCTATTTTTTTAGCTTTACGTAGCAAAAGTCTTGACATTTTGAATATAATATGATGATGTAATCGATCCGTTTTTTGTCGAAAGACTTACGGATCGGGCCGGCACGAAGCCGGATGTTCGTTTTATTGATTGGAGGGTCGTGATGACCACCTACGCCATTGCGCATGCGCCCAAGGGCGCTACGTTCATCGTGAGCGGAGAGATCGACAAGCCGGCCTGCGTCCGGCTCAAGGACGACCCGGCAGCGGCGCCCAAGGCGCGCGCCAAAGCCTCGTTCATCGAGAAGCTCGAGCCGGGCGACGTCGTCCTGCTCGAGATGGGCGGCGCGGCCGATAGGCTCGCGCTCGCGTGCTTCGCGTACGGAGCGACCGTGCTCCGTTACCCCTCGTTCCTCCTGAACAAGGAAGCTTGCGATCGAGTCATCAACGCGTGCGGCTACCGGTTCCGCGAGGAGAAGGCGCGCGAGGGTGAGACCGGCGAGAAGTTGACGGCGCGCAAGACGCGCGCCTACGCGCTCTTCGGCCTGCACACCGTCGCGCCCGAGGGGTTCTACCCCGTCGAGCCCAAGGACGTCTCGATCCTGCGACTCAAGCTCGGCTGGCGCTCCTACGAGCGTTCCTACAAGGCGACGATGCGGTCCTACCAAGGGCTCCTCGCCGCCTATCGCGATCAGGCGTTCGTCGAGCTCGCGTTCGCGCGACAGCTCAAGGCGGATGCGCTCGAGGAGGAGATCCACAATCTCATCCTCGAGAAGCTCGTCGAGGACATCCTCGGCGGCGAGATCTCGGACACCGAGCGCCAGGACTTCTTCGCCCTGATCGGCAAGGAGTTCGAGGGTGGGCGGTTCCCCGAGCGCGCCACCGAAGACACGATCGCGAAGCTCGTGAACGCGCTTCTCGAGAGCGACGCGTTCAAGGCCACCGTCTTCGGACGCCTGAAGTCGCAGAAGAAGAGCATCGAGAAGATGCTCAAGGGCGGACGCATCGGTCGCAAGGGCGAGGCGTTCGAGCCGAACGAGATCTACGCCAAGGTGTTCGAGCCCATCCCGGGCTGCGGGCCGCTCATCGGCGCACGCTTCATCTCGGCGATCTCGGACATCCGCCGCTTCGAGAGCCTCCCGGCTCTCAAGGCGTACGCGGGCTATCACCACTTCGAGGATGGCTCCCGCGCGTGTCGTCGTGCGGGCCACGTCTCAAACTGGAACACGGCGCTCAAGCAGGCCGTGTACCTCCTCTGCGACATGACCGTGAAGAACGTGTCGTCGCCGTGGAGGGCCAAGCTCGACCAGCGCAAAGCGTACGAGCTCGTGAAGCTCTTGCGCGACCGCCAGGCCAAGGCCGACGAGCTCGGACTCGAGGTCGAGATCCTGCCGGCGGAGTTCCGTCGCGAGATCACGTCGTACCTCGACGTAGAGCTCGCCGACTTCGGCAAGCTCTCGACGCACATCCTCGCGCTGCAGGAACGCGCGGGCGTCGCCTGGAAGGGCGACGATGCGGAGGACACCGTCGAGGTGGACTCGGACGACGAGGAGGCGGGCGCGGAGGTCAAGGATCCGCGGCTCGGCAAGTTGGTGCGCGGCCTCAAGGGCGTGGCGCATAACAAGGGACTTCGCTGGCTCGGTCAGCAGTTCCTCAAGCACGTCTGGTTCGAGTGGCGCCGTGCGGTCGGAATCCACGATTCCGTCCGCGTTCCGCCGCCCGCGCCGGTGAAGCCACGTGCCACGGGCAACTCGATCGCCTCGGTGCTCGAGGCCGTCGCCCCGGCGGAGTAATGCACCTTTCAAGTTGAGACTCTCGGACTCTTGTCGAAAGACTACCCAACCGGTGTCTCAACTCTCCCTCACATCTTTCGTAAGAAAGGTGTGGGGGTCTCATCTTTCCGATGGTTCTGTCATTCTCGTTAAGACGGGAATCCAGTCCGGAACAATCTGAAAGATGGGAGGACTGAAAGAAGGGTGTCGAAAGACTATCGCCGGCCTGTCCTCCCGCACTATTCTGAGGTGACTTTACAGCCACTGTCGAAAGACTAGAGACCGAGTGTCACCTCTCCCGACTCGTTCGCAAGAGTGAGTTGGGATCCCTATCGTTCAGCTCTCGAAAGAGGGATGAAGGGTAGGGGTTTGGGACTTTCGGCCGCTTGCCAAAAGGCTTGAAGGAGTATGTCCCTTCCCCGAACCTTTAACCGTTGAGACTTGAAGAAGACTGTCGAAAGACTCTCGTTTTCTTGTCTCGACGCCTGTCCCACGAAGCCTTTGGCGTAGTGGGGCTGCCCGACTCGTTCGCAAGAGCGAGTCGGGCTCTTATCTTTCCGATTCTGTCCGCAGGATCCGAAAGATGGGAGGGCTATCACGGCAATGTCGAAAGACTAACTCATAGATGTCCTCCCTCCCTTTTTCCCTGAGGTGGCTTCGTGTGTGATGTCGAAAGACTAAAAGCATCATGCCGCCAAGCCCCGTTTCGGACGTACGCGTTCGGAGCGGGGCGCTTCTTTTTTTCGGAACGAAGCGATATTCTTTGTGTATGGTTAAGCTCATGATTCGCGCCAGGCTGGTTTCCGCCGGAGGTATCGTCCTTTCCGGTATCCTGCTTGCCGTGGGCGCTTTGACATGGATCGCCGGACAAGGGTCGGGACGTACGTCCGTTCAATTCGCGGCCCTCGTCTTTCTGCTTCTCGCCGTGGTCGTCTATCTGATCGACGCATGGAGCGAGTCGCTCGTTTTGGAGAACGGGATCGTGTATTTCGATTCGATCCTGCGCGCGAAAAAGCGCATCAATGCCTGCGCGATGGAGGATGTTCTCGTGGTTCACGAAGGGTTGAACCAGGAACGCGGCATTATCTCCGCGGTCTTTCGCGAGCCCGACGGCACCAAGCATCGTTTGGCGCTCGGCCCGTTGTGGCGTCGGCGCGATCTTGAACGATTCTTCGCCTCCATCGAGGAAGCGACCGGAGAGTGCAAGCTGGTCGAACATGTCCGGTAGGCGTGATACGATACGCGCATGCCACGTAAGCCGACCAACGGGAAAAAAGCGACTTCGCCGAAGCGCCCGAAAGACGCGGGGGTGTATCACCCGGACAGCGAAACGCAATTTCTTCCCAAACCGAGCTGGACGGGCCCCGGGGCAAGTTCGCCGGCGGCCGATCGGTTCCGTCATTGGGTGTGCAGCGACAATAACACCTGCGTTCCGTATGTGGAGCAGGAGAGTTTTACCGATAACATTAATTGGCGGATATTCCGCATCATGGCGGAGTTCGTAGAAGGATTTGAATTCCTCTCTCGTTTGAAGAAAGAAGTCACGATGTTCGGCTCGGCGCGTGCGATGCCGGAAAATAAATATTATAAGTTGGCGCGTGCGCTCGGGCATCGTCTCGGCAAGGCAGGGTACACGGTGATCACCGGCGGCGGCCCGGGCCTCATGGAGGCCGGCAACCGCGGCGCGTTTGAGGCGGACGGCGAATCCGTCGGTCTCGACATCCAACTGCCCACCGAGCAGCGGCGGAACAAGTACGTAAAGCAGTCCAAGGGATTCCACTATTTTTTCACGCGCAAGGTCATGCTCTCGGCCTCGGCTCAAGCGTACATTTTTTTCCCCGGAGGATTCGGCACGCTCGACGAGCTATTTGAAATGGTCACGTTGATTCAAACCGGCAAGATATCCGATCAGGTTCCGGTCATTCTTTTCGGCAAGGACTATTGGGAGGGGATCATCGAATGGATTAAAAAAAAGATGATGGATGAAAACCATTTCATCGAGCCGTTTGAAATCGAGATTCTGCGCGTCGTCGATACGGTGGAAGAAGCCTTCGAGATTATCCGTCAAACGCCGGAGCGCATCCTGTAAAAAAAGAACAAAGAACAAAGAGCAACTCCTGTTCGAAGCTGCTCTTTGTTCTCTGCTCTTTCCTTACTTTTTTTCAGCGGCGCGCTCGGCCGTTCTGGCGGCCTTTTTTTGGCGCTTCGTCGGGAGTTCGCCGTGGGCTTCCTTTGCGAGCTTGCGCAGGGTGCGTAACGTGCTCACCGCAACACGAACACGCCGTCCGTTCAGACGGATGGTTTGGAGGTTCACGTGCTGGCGGCGTTTGGTCGCGATATTCGAGTGGCTACGCGAATTCACGGTCTTGGCGCCTTTGCCGGTGAGAGCGTCGATGCGGGACATATTGCTGGGAGAGCCTGGTAGGCTGGTAGGTTGGTAGGCTGGTAGCGAGTCTACAAGGCTACAAGGCTACCGGGCTACGAGGCTACTTGGCTAAAACGTGCCGGGAGAATAGAGGAGTCTCGCCATTTTGTAAAGGGTCGAAATTGTGAGAAGATGTCCCGCATGGGTCTCATTTCCCTTTTGGCGCAAGAACCGCTTCTGTTTGTCGTGTTGGTGTCCGCGCTTGTCCTGACCCTTTCCGTGCATGAAGCCGCCCATGCCTGGGTCGGCGCCTTGCTTGGCGATATGACGGCAAAGCGCCTCGGCCGGTTAACCCTGAACCCCCTTGCGCATATCGATCCTATCGGATTTCTCATGGTCCTGTTCGTTGGATTCGGGTATGCCAAACCCGTACCGTTCAATCCTTATAATTTGCGCGACCAGCGCTGGGGTCCCGCGTTCATCGCCGCCGCCGGTCCCGGATCAAACCTCGTCCTTGGTACGATCTGTGCCGTCACCTATGGCATCCTTGCTCCGTTCCTCGGCGCCGCCGCCGCCGTCCCTTGGGCCCAGTCGAATCTCCTGCTCCTGCTTTTGGCGTGGCTGGGCCTGATCAATTTCGCGCTCATGGCTTTCAATTTTATTCCCGTGCCTCCGTTGGACGGCTCAAAGGTGTTGCTCGCATTATTGGCCGACCCTCGATATGCCCGAGTCAGGATGTCTTTAGAGAGGCAAGGTCCGAGCCTGCTCCTGCTTTTGATTTTTTTGGACATTGTGCTCAACATAGGTATTTTTTCCTGGATTTTCCAGTTTGCAAGCGGATTGTTTCTTCTCTTAAGTTGAGGGCTTGACGGCTTGGGCCGTACGCTGCTAGATTACGGGCACTTTTCCCGCTTTTGTGGGATGATTTTCCGCCACATGCCCACGATCAACCAGCTGGTCCGCCGATCGCGCAAGCCGATCAAGGCGAAGTCCAAGAGCCCCGCGCTCCAATACGCCATGGACACGCTTCATCGAAAGCGTACTCCATTACGTCGAGGCGCGTCCTTTAAGCGTGGCGTGTGCACCAAGGTGACGACCATGACGCCGAAAAAGCCGAACTCCGCCATTCGTAAGATTGCGCGTGTCCGTCTTTCTAACGGCGCGGAAGTCTCGGCCTATATTCCGGGCGAAGGACACAACTTGCAGGAACACTCGATTGTGATGATCCGTGGTGGCCGCGTGAAGGATCTTCCGGGCGTGCGCTATCACATCGTTCGCGGCGTGTACGATGCGCAAGGCGTCGCAAACCGTCGCAAGGGTCGCTCGCTTTACGGCGCGGCCAAGCCGAAAAAACAGAAATAACTATGCGTGGCAAAAAAGCTCCCCGCCGCAAAATCATCGCGGATTCCAAGTACAACTCGCCTTTGGTGAGCAAGCTTATCAATTACGTGATGCAGGACGGAAAAAAGACGACGGCTCAAAACATTGTATATTCCGCTTTTGAGCAGATAGAAAAGAAGATGGAAAAACCGGCGTTGGAAATCTTCGACGAGGCGTTGAAGAACGTCTCGCCGACGCTTGAAGTGAAGGCGAAGCGCGTCGGAGGCGCCAACTATCAGGTGCCGTTGCAGGTTCGCGCCGACCGTCGCATCCAGTTGGCGTATCGTTGGCTGCTCGTCGCGGCCCGCGCGCGCAAAGGGAAGCCGATGGCCGAGAAGCTAGCATTTGAACTCATGGAAGCCGCTCAAAATCAAGGGGATGCCGTCAAAAAGAAGATGGAAGTGCAGCGCATGGCCGAGGCGAATCGCGCCTTCGCCCATTTCGCGAAATAACAAAAATTAGGTTTCAAGTGTCAGGTTTCAGCTTCGTAGCTACCACCTAAAACCTGAAACCTAACACCTGCCCTCTATGCCCCGCGAATATTCTCTCTTTGACACCCGTAATTTCGGGATCATCGCCCACATTGACGCCGGTAAGACCACGGTCTCCGAGCGCGTGCTTTTCTACACCGGAAAAAAGCATAAGATCGGTGAAGTACACGAGGGCGAGGCCACCATGGACTGGATGGCACAGGAGCAGGAGCGCGGCATCACCATTACGGCGGCCGCGACGACGTGTTTTTGGAAAGGGAAACGCCTGAACCTGATCGACACGCCCGGACACATCGACTTTACGATCGAAGTGCAGCGTTCGTTACGCGTGCTCGACGGTGCGGTCACCGTTTTCGACGGCGTGGCCGGCGTTGAACCGCAGTCCGAAACCGTGTGGCGTCAGGCCGACAAGTACAACGTGCCGCGCTTGTGTTTCGTCAACAAGCTCGACCGCATGGGCGCCGATTTTTATAAGGACGTCGAGTCGATCCACGAAAAACTGACGAAGAACGCCTATCCGATCCAGTTGCCGATCGGCACGGAAGCGAATTTTTCCGGCATCATCGACCTCTTCGACATGAAGGCCGAGGTGTATCTCGACGAAATGGGCCAGAAGTTCGAGCAGCGTGAAGTGCCGGCTGACATGTTGGACAAGGCCAAGGAACATCGCGCCCGGCTCATCGAAGCGATTGCAGGTACGGATGAAAAGCTGACCGAAAAGTTTTTGGGCGGCGAAGAAATCCCGGTTGACGAATTGAAGGCCGCACTTCGCAAGGCCGTAATCAAGGGCGAGATTTATCCGATCTTGTGCGGCTCCGCTTTAAAGAACAAAGGCGTGCAGTTCTTGCTCGATGCGGTGGTTGCGTATCTTCCGAGCCCGCTCGATATTTCGGCCACCCATGCGCATGATATCGACGACAAGGACAAGGTTATCGATATCCACGCTTCGGATGACGAGCCGTTTGCCGCACTTGCCTTCAAGGTCATGACCGACCCCTTCGTCGGAAAGCTTGTGTTCTTTCGCGTGTACTCGGGCCATCTCGCATCCGGTTCGTATGTCATCAACGCCAAGAGCGGCGAGCGCGAGCGCATTTCGCGTATCGTGCGCATGCACTCCAACGAGCGTGAAGAAGTGAGTGACGTGTACTCGGGTGAAATCGCCGCCGCCGTGGGTCTCAAGTCCACGTTTACGGGCGACACATTGTATGCCGAGGAGCGTCCGCTCGTGCTCGAATCCATCACGATTCCGGAACCGGTGATCTCGATCGCCATCGAACCAAAAACCAAGGGCGATCAGGAAAAGATGGGCGTAGCCTTGTCCAAGCTCGCGGAAGAAGATCCGTCGTTCCGCGTGCGTACGGATGAAGAAACATTGCAGACCATCATCTCGGGCATGGGTGAATTGCACCTCGAGATTCTCGTCGAGCGTATGCGTCGCGAGTTCAAGGTGGATGCCTCCGTCGGTAAGCCGCAAGTTGCGTATCGCGAAGCTATTCGCAACCGCGCCGAGGATGTCGAAGGCAAGTTTATTCGTCAGTCGGGCGGTCGCGGTCAGTACGGACATGTGGTGATCAATATCGAACCAAACGAACGCGGAAAGGGTTACGAATTCATCGACTCGATCAAGGGCGGCGTGATTCCGCGCGAATTCATCCAGCCGATCAACAAGGGGATCGCGGAAGCGATTCAGCGCGGCGTGCTCGCCGGCTATCCGATTCTCGACGTGAAGGTCGAATTGGTCGACGGTTCCTATCACGATGTCGACTCATCGGAAGCCGCGTTTAAAATCGCCGGATCCATGGCATTTCAAGAAGGATGTCGCAAAGCCGGTTTGTATCTTCTCGAACCGATTATGAAAGTCGAAGTCGTAACCCCGGAGTTATTCATGGGCGACGTGATCGGCGACTTGAATGCCAAGCGCGGTCAAATTCAGGAGATGGAAGAGCGCGCCGGCGCCCGCATCGTGAATGCCACGGTTCCGCTTTCCGAAATGTTCGGCTATGCCACGGACCTCCGTTCCATGACGCAGGGTCGCGCGAGCTACTCGATGGAGTTCGCCCATTACGGCGAAGTCCCGAACAATGTCGCGCAGACGGTCATTGAGGGGAGGACGAAAAAGTAAGTCAAAAGTCAAAACGCAAAAGTCAAAAGTCAGAAAGGGCGGGTCGGGTGGCTCGCTCTTTTGTATTGGGGATGTTATCGTGGTTTTCGTATGAGGCATCTGGAAAAGCGCGACATTGTGCGACTTACAGTGGCTGTAATTTGGATATTATTTTATCCAATAGCTTGGTTTGTACTACCAACTTTTCTTTCTTCGTTTGTAAGGCCGGAAAACATTTTCGGCGCGGCTTTTCTTTATGGGTATAGTTTATATTTGATCCTCGTCCTCCTTGAGGTTACGGTCTTTCATATTTTTGTAAAACAGAATAAAGCAAAAGATCTTTTTTGGGTTTTTCCTGTCGGACTTTTCATTCAAATTGTCTGCTTCAGCGGTCCGTTCTTTTTCGTGTCGAAGAGTGTAGGAGAAGCCTTGTTGATGTTTTCATTCGGCTTCACGCTTCTCGCCTCTCTACAAATTCCTGTTGCTTTGCTTTTCCTCTTCTTCTTTTTCCTCCTGAGGAAAACAAAACGGTTGTGGTTGGTGAGCGGGTTGACGATCGTTGTTTTTGTGGGAGGTGCGATCGCTTTAAATCAGTATCGACAGGCGAAACAAGTCGAGATTCGGTCAAAAAAGAATGATTATGATGCCGCCGCCACTCGGTATCGAACTGGAGTGAAAGAACAGACTGCGCTCGGTAGGCAACCTCGACCGCTACGCATCTTTTTTAGGAACGGTTCTTGGCTGGCACTCGACATCGCTGGAAATTCCGTCGCTTTTGATCTACCTTCACAGATTCAGCCGGACATTTCATTTGGAACTTATTTTGACGTTTATACAGACCGTATCTATTTCGTTCAGAGTAAACAAGGTTATATGTACGATCTTGCGAACGGCACACAAACTTCCTTCCGAGGCGACCTCGCGAGGGTTGCCGTTGATGGATCCAGTTTCATTGCGGGGGCGTATGACCAATATCTTGCACTCCAGACCAGGGGAGGTGATGCGGGGACGGGTGATGTTGCAATTTATGATATTCAAACGGGAAGTCTTGTCTCCCGTGCCGTGTATGCGGGATATGACGATTCGCGCACGTATAAATTCTGGATCGGCACACTGGGATATCGCTTGATTTTGGATACCAATGCGAGCAAGGACGGATCTTATGTTGTCGGCAGTGGAGACCGAATGGATTTTTATCTTGATGAGATTAACGAATCGTATCAACCCTTAGGGAGCAGCTTTGAAAGTTCGGATACACTATTTAACGATCTCGGGAAAATACCGTTTTCTCACTCGGCAGAGTCGCTGAACGGACGAATTCCGATGCTATCTGTCTCCGCTGGAACATCGAAGCGCAATCCGGTAGATAATCAGTCGGGGTATTTTTCCCTTCGGTCTGTCTACCAAATTGGAATGCAGCAGATAGCGGTTGAAATGAACGACGGTCTGGCCGTGATCGATCTGACAAACAAAACGTCTTATTATACTCAAAACGCCGCCGAGATTGAACGGCTCATGGTTGGAGCTAAGTTATTGGTGACCGACATGGATGACTATTCCGTGTTTGCATGCGCGTACACGGATCAAATCTACAATCTTCTTTTCAAAGAAACAGAGCCGTGGTATTTCGCCTTTTGTTTGTTGTGATTTTTAAACCGAGTAAAGCAAAACCCCGCCCCGTGTGGTGGGATTTTTCATCAAAAACGTTGAAGACGTTATTGACGTTCGACGTGGACATGGTACTGTAACAATAAGTATTACATCTTTCATATGCGCACCGTCGTGAATATCTCGCTCCCAGCTCCTCTCACCAAAGAAGTTGAACGGGGGGTCAAACAACTGCACTTCGCTTCCAAGAGCGAGTTTTTTCGGCACTTGATTCGTGATTGGATGGCGAGGCGTTTGCTCTCCGATGTGCAGGAAAGTGAGCGGGAATACAAAGCCGGGAAAGCGAAGAAGCTAAAGAATCCCAAGCAACTCTGGAAGTGATCCGGTATGGAGGTGCTTTTCACGCCCCATTTTAAGCGCGCGGCCAAACGATTACCGGCCTCGATGAGGCGCATGGTAGAGGAGCGGATGGAATTATTTATGGAAGATCCGTTCGCAGCGTTATTGAAAACGCACAAACTCACCGGCACTCTGAAAGGGTATTGGGCATTCTCTATCGATTACAGAATCCGAGTTATTTTTTCTTTCGATGGTAGGACGAAAGCTATTCTTCATGAGATCGGGGATCACTCGATCTATGAATAGAAACAGCAAAACCCCCGCCTTGTGAGCGGGGGTTTTTCGTCAAAACGGTGAAGTCGTAGCCAGGCTTTTTAGTCGAAATTGTTTCCTGTCGAACCTTCTTTGTTTTTCGTGCGTTTCGTCCGGAAGCATGTGCCGGATGGACGTGACGCTTTCATTGTTCGTTGATCTATGCCACGATGTTCTGCATGATCGTGTTTACAAAACACGCGCGGGAAAAGTTTTCCGTACTGAAGAGGCACGGTGTCCATGTGACGGAAGATGAAGTTCGACGAGCTATCGAGAAGCCGTCGGCGATCGATTATTCCCGAGAGCCGCTTTTGATCGCTCAAGTCGTTTTTGACGCGAAACGTGTTCTGCGGGTAGTCTATAAGCGGGAAGGTTCAACCAAGAAAGTGATTACGTTTTATCCCGGGAGAAAGAAACAGTATGAAAAGAACTAAAAATACGGGCCCCAAAGTCAGCTACGAGCCGGAAGCGGATGTTTTAACGTGGGAACTTTCGAAGAAAAATATCCACTCGGCTTCCGAGATGGGGAATGTCGTGATCCATTTTACGAAGGATGACGTGCCGGTGCTTATTGAGTTTTTAGAGGCGAGCAAATTTCTTTCAAGGGCGAACCGAGCGGTAGGTAAAGACGCCTCCCCGACTGTTCGAAAAGCGCTGGCACTTGCCTAACAAAAACCCGCCCCGTGGACGCGAAGCGTCTTTACGGGGCGGGGTTTTTTCGTCTAAACGTTGAAGTCGTATTTAGGCTTTGTTTTTGAGACTATATCCTATCGAGCCTTCTGTGTTTTTCGTGCGTTTCGTCCGGAAGCATGTGCCGGAGGGACGTGACGCTTGTGACAAGCAATGCGTAGCACTCGGATTAAGAATAGCATTTTTTTCGTTATTTGTCAAGCATATTTCAATATTTTTCCCTAAGGTTAGGCGGAAATGGTATACTGTCCGCGAATGAAGAAAACAAAAAGAAAAATCAAAAAGAACCGGCACGAATCCTCGGCGTTGAGGCCGATTCCCATGCGAGAACGCCTGTCTGCGTACAAGGCGTTTCTTGGCATCATGTGGCGGGCAAATCCGTGGCTCGCGTTCTTGCGCGCGACGCTTATTGTGATCGCGGCGATTCTCCAGCCGGTGCAGGTGTATGTGTTCGCGCTGGTGATCGACGCGATCGGCCGAGGCGATCTTGAGGCCGCGCCGCTTCTCATCGGTCTCACGATCGGGGCATACGCCGTACACCGCATCGCAAACGACATCGTGCATTCATGGCTGGACGCGTGGTTCACGCGCTCGGTGCTCTTGCGCGCCTCGGACGAGTTATTCGCCCATCTCGCTCGGCTGCCGCCGGAAGCGTTGATTCACCCCGACGTGAGACGCGATATCGATTTTGCCCGCGAAGATCTTTGGCGTATCAACAGTCTCCCCCAATGGACCGAACAGTTTTTTCGAAGCATCATCCAGATTTTCGGCGCGTTTGCGCTCTCGTTTCTCGCGCCGTGGTGGGTACTCGGACTCGTGCTGGGAACCGCGCTTTTGCAGGCATGGAACGCGCAAGGCGAATCGCGCAGAGACGTATGGAGCGCGACGTGGAACAGCTACGACGGTCGCCGCTTAGAATACACGCGTTACCTGTTTCTTACGGGAGACGATTTTCGCGAATTGCATTTGTTAGGCGCGACCGGCCGCGTACTCAAATCGTTTCACGAGGCGGCGAATCGAATTCTCACGCGCTTTCGCCGTGTCGGGATAAAGAGCGCGACGTCTCGCGGAGGCCTCGCGGTTTTGCAGGCGTTTGCGTATGCGACGATCATGATCGTGCTCGCTCCGTCGGCGTTTGCGGATCCGTCGCGGCTCGCGACGCTGTACATCTCGCTCAATCTCTTCGGGCTCTTGGGTGATTCGCTTGGCCAGCTCGCGACGGCGTTCGGCAATCTCGTCGCCGATCTCACGATTCTCGCGCGCATTCGTAATCTCCTCACGCTTCCGATCGAATCCGACGCGGGGATCTCGATGCCCGCCAAGCCGCTCGTCATCGAGTTTCGCGATGTGAGCTACCGTTATCGCGGCGCAAAGAAAGACGCGATTTCCCATTTACACGTGACGATTCGTGAGCATGAGCACTTGGCGGTGGTCGGAGAGAACGGTGCGGGGAAGTCGACGTTCCTGCGTCTGCTCGCCGGATTGGACGTGCCGACCGGCGGCGCGATTTTCGTCAACGGGAAACCGCTTACGGCGTATAAAAAGTCGGAATGGCGTCGGTCGTTCCATCTGATGCTTCAGGATGCGAAACTTTTTCAAGATTATCTTGGTGATAATTTATTATATGGACAAGGGTCAGGAAAGTGGCGTTCGGCAGGGCTGCCGCTTAAGAGAGGACTCGAGGTTGCCGGTGCGGACGCCGTCGTGAGCGAGGTCCCGAGCGGCCTCGGCGCGTTTATCGGCGACTGGGTCGCGCCGCCGGGCGTGATTCCCGCGAAAGTCTCGGGCGGGCAGACGCAACGGTTGCTCATCGCGCGTACGCTTATTCGCGGCGGCCGCATCCTCGCGTTCGACGAGCCGACGTCCGCCATGGACGCGCTTGCGGAAACCGCTTTTTTCGATCGCTTGCACGAGGTGATGCAGGGGAAGGGGATCATTTATATCTCGCATCGTTTTTCCACCGTGCGTCGCGCCAATCGTATTCTTGTGTTTGATAATGGGCGCCTCATCGACGACGGCTCGCACGACGAGCTTCTCGCCAAAGAGGGGACCTACTCCAAACTGTATCTTGAGCAGGCAAAGTGGTACTCGTAACGTTTGACGTTTCACGTTTCAAGCTTTTTATCCGCCTGGTTGCATGAAATGCTTTCGGCGGGCAAGCTTCAAGATATTATGTCACTCCAACGTATTTTTGAGATGGTGAAACGGCAAGGAATGCCGCTTGTCGTCACCGACGGGCAGGGGAGAGATCCCGTCATCGTCTTGCCGCTCGATGTCTATGAAGCTCTGATCGAGACGTCGGGAAATCCGTCCGTCCGGACTCAGCCGGTTTCGTACGAACAAGAGCCGCCGGAAGCGGACCTTTTGGCTGAATTGAGCACGGAAGAGCGATTTTATATCGATGCGACTGAAGAAGCTAAAATAGACTAAATATCCTCCCCCTTGCAGGATATTTCTGCCTCTGCTATCCTCTGGGAACTCGCAAACGCGAAAATTGTTTTAACTAAAGCCATTCTTCACTCATACGCACTATGGCGGAAAAGTTTGATCGGTCCAAACCGCACGTCAACATCGGCACCATTGGCCACGTTGACCACGGAAAAACGACTACAACGGCAGCGATCCTGACCGTCCTTGGAGCTCACGGGATGATGGCCCAGAAAAAGGGCATCGAAGACCTCGACAAAGCTCCCGAATCCAAGACGCGCGGTATTACCATCGCGACGGCTCACACCGAGTACGAGTCTGAAAAGCGCCACTACGCGCACGTCGACTGTCCCGGTCACGCCGACTACATCAAGAACATGATCACGGGCGCCGCCCAGATGGACGGTGCAATCCTTGTGGTTTCCGCGACCGACGGCCCCATGCCGCAGACGCGCGAACACATCCTTTTGGCCCGCCAGGTTGGTGTGCCTTCCATTGTCGTCTTCTTGAACAAGTGCGACATGGTGGATGATGCGGAACTGATCGACCTTGTCGAGCAGGAAATTCGCGATCTTTTGACCAAGTACGAATTTGACGGCGAAAAGACCCCGGTGATTCGTGGTTCGGCGTTGAAGGCGCTTCAGAACCCCTCTGACGAGGCCGCTTCCAAGCCGATTCTTGATTTGATCAAGGCGTGTGACGACTTCATTCCGGAGCCGGTGCGCGAAACCGACAAGCCGTTCCTCATGCCGGTGGAAGACGTGTTCTCGATCGAAGGTCGCGGCACGGTCGTGACCGGTCGTATCGAGCGCGGGAGGATCAAGATCAACGAGGAAATCGAAATCGTCGGTCTCGGTGAAACCCGCAAGACGGTGGTCACCGGTATCGAAATGTTCAACAAGCAACTCGACGAAGGACTGGCCGGCGACAACGCGGGCTTGCTCCTGCGCGGAACCAAAAAGGATGAAGTCGAGCGCGGCATGGTGCTTGCGAAGCCCGGTTCGATCGCTCCGCACTCCGAATTTGAAGGCGAAATTTACGCGCTGACGAAGGAAGAAGGCGGTCGTCACAAGCCGTTCGTCACGGGCTACAAGCCGCAATTCTATATCCGCACGACCGACGTGACGGGTGAAGTACAACTTCCGGCCGACGTCGCCATGGTCCAACCGGGCGACACCGTGAAGATCACGGTGAAACTCATTACCCCGGTCGCCATCGAAGACAAGATGCGTTTCGCCATCCGCGAGGGTGGTCATACGGTCGGCGCCGGCGTCGTCAGCAAAATCATCAAGTAATCCTAGCGAGGGGAGGTTTCCTCCCCTCCTTCGGTATTCGGACCATCGTCCGTGTTCCAAAGGAGGGGAGGAATGCCATGGCCTCCTCCGATCTCTCCATGTCAGCAGATACCAAAAAGGCTTCCGTAAAGGACGCCGCTCCCAGCCATCGCGTACGCATCAAAATCCGGGCGTATGATCACAAGATCATCGACCAGGCGACGCGTACCATTATTGAAACGGCGGAGCGCTCGGGCGCGACGGTTGTCGGTCCGGTTCCGCTTCCGACGGAAAAGAAGAAATGGACGGTGAATCGTTCCACCTTCGTCCACAAGAACGCGCGTGAACAATTTGAAATGCGTATTCACAAGCGCATCGTGGACATCCTCGATCCGAACGCGAAGACGATCGACGCTCTGACGTCGCTCAACCTCCCGGCCGGTGTCGACGTGGAGATCAAAATGTAGGATAGGGGCACGGCGTGCCGTGCCGGTACAAGTTTACAATCCAGTTCGATCCCAAGGAGAAAGTTCCCCGTAAAACGCTTCGCGTCACGGGGATAACCTCCCTGCAGTGCATCGAAATCGATATCATGTCAGGTTTTTTGAGCCTGGAGCGTGTAGGCGATTTCCGAGCGCCTGCGGATTCCAGGCTTTATGAAATTCATTCTCGCCAAAAAGCTCGAAATGACGCAGGTGTACCGTCCCGATGGGACGGTCGTTCCGGTTACCCTCGTGCAGGCCGGCCCGTGCGTCGTCACGCAAGTGAAGACGGCGGAAGAGAACGGCGTTTCCGCCGTTCAGATCGGTTTTCTGCCCGCGAAAAAACTCAATCAGCCGGCTGCCGGCCACTTGAAGGATCTCCCGTCACTCGTCGAACTGCGCGATTTTCGCGTGGATGCGGCGACCGAATTAAAGCGCGGCGACTCGATCGAGGCGTCCGTATTCGAACCGGGTGATCTCATTCACGTTTCCGGTGTTTCGAAAGGGAAGGGGTTCCAAGGCGTCGTGAAGCGTCACGGCTTTCATGGCCACCCGACCTCGCACGGTCACAAGGACCAAACCCGTATGCCGGGTTCGATCGGCGCCGGCGGTCCGCAGCACGTTTTCAAAGGTCGCCGCATGGCCGGCCGTATGGGGAACGAGCGCGTAACCGTCCAAAAGCTTCAGGTTGTCGAAGTCCGCGACGGTGGCATCCTTGCGATCAAGGGAGCCGTCCCGGGTGCGCGTAATACGGTGCTTGAAATCGTCTCTGCCTAATATGCCCAGCGTCTCTATTTATACCCAAGACGGAACATCCGTCGGCGAGATGAGCCTCCCGGAGGCCTACTTCGGCGTGAAGGCGAAGCCGAAACTCGTCCACGAAGTGCTCGTGGCGCAGCAGGCAAACCGCCGCAAGTCGATCGCCAACACCAAAAACCGCGGTGAAGTCAGCGGTGGCGGTAAGAAGCCGTGGAAGCAGAAGGGCACGGGTCGCGCCCGCCAAGGTTCGATCCGCTCTCCGCAGTGGATCGGTGGCGGGATCGTGTTCGGTCCGCGTTCCGAGCGGAACTTTTCGCTCAAGGTAAACCGCAAGACCAAGCAGAAGGCGTTGTTCATGGCGTTGTCCGACAAAGTGGCGCACAAGTCACTTCTCGTGATCGATTCGATCGCGACCGAACCGGCCAAGACCAAGTCCGTGGCGACCATGGTCAAGAAGTTGCCCGTGGGTCGCACGACGCTGATCGTCGCTCCGGCTTCGAATGCGTCGCTTATGCGCATGGTCCGCAACTTGCCGAACGTCAAACTCGTCACCGCGCAATCGGTGAACTTGGAAGACGTGCTGAAGTATCGCTCGGTGGCATTCTTGAAGGATGCCGTCGCCGCGTTTGAAAAGATCTACCTGCCTGCCGGCAGGCATGGCGCATAATATGGCTATTCTCGATCGATTCAAAAAGAAGCCCTCCTCCCCCAAGGTTACGGAGGGCAAGCCCGATAAGAAAGCTTCGGCCAAAAAGCCGGTTGAAAAAAAAACCGACGCGCCCAAGGCGAGTGCGTTTTCGAACACCTTATTGCGTATGCCGCATGTCAGCGAAAAGGCCGCTCGTCTGGCTGATAAGGGAACATACGTCTTCCGTGTGCCGATGCGCGCCGAGAAAATCTCGATCAAGAAGGCGGTCGAATCCATGTACGGCGTACATGTCGACAAGGTTCGTATCGTTTCGACCCCGGGCAAGCCGATGCGTCGCGGGAAGCGGGTGAGCTATCGCCAAGACCGGAAAAAAGCACTCGTCACCTTGAAGAAAGGCGAAACGATCGCCCTGTACGAAGGCGTCTAATCCTATGCCGATCAAGAAACTTCGCCCCGTCACAAAAGGGGCACGCAACATCTCACGACAGGATTTCTCCGACATTACCTCATCGAAGCCGGAGAAGTCGCTCGTGACGATCAAGAAGCAGTTTGCCGGCCGAACGGGCGGTAAAATTACCGTGCGCCACCAAGGAGGCGGTCATAAGCAATATCTGCGCGACGTGGATTTTTCCCGCACGCGTTTCGACATTCCGGCCACGGTGCAGACGATCGAGTACGATCCGAATCGCGGCGCTCGCGTATCGCTCATCTTGTACAAGGACGGCGTGAAGAGCTACATTCTTCAACCGCATGGCTTGAAGGTGGGCGACACGGTTATCTCTTCGAAAACAGAAGCGGAAATTTCCGTCGGAAACCGCTTGCCGCTGGAAAAGATTCCGGTCGGCACGCCCGTGCACTCGGTCGAGCTTGTCCCCGGCAAGGGAGGCCAGCTTGGTCACGGCGCCGGCGCTCGCATCGAGTTCATGGCCGTGGAAGAAAAGTGGGCCGTGTTGAAACTTCCCTCCGGCGAAACGCGCCGCGTGCCGAAGTCCTGCATGGCCACCATCGGCACGGTTTCAAACGCCGACTGGCACCTTGTTCGCTGGGGCAAGGCCGGTCGCATGCGTCATCGCGGCATCAAGCCGACGGTTCGCGGTAAGGTGATGAACCCGGTCGATCACCCGCACGGCGGCGGCGAAGGCAAGCATCCGATCGGTATGAAGTACGCGAAAACGAAGTGGGGTAAGCACGCGCTTGGCGTAAAGACCCGCCGCGCGCATCTCGCCTCCGACACGCTTATCATCCAGCGCCGTAAGGGCAAGAAGCTGTAATCCTATGTCACGAAGTCTCAAAAAAGGGCCGTTTACCGACCCGAAGCTGCTCGCCAAAGTCCAAAAGGCGGGTCAAAACTCGAAAATCGTGATCAAGACCTGGTCGCGTGCTTCGGCGATCACGCCGGAAATGGTCGGGATGACCTTTGGCGTGCACAACGGCAAGCAGCATATCAACGTGTTCGTCGTCGAGAACATGGTCGGTCACAAGCTTGGCGAGTTTTCGCCGACGCGTAAGTTTACGCGTCATGGCGGCAAGCTTACCAAATCGCTGGACTCGACCGCACCCGCGCTCGCACCCGCGCCGATCGCCAAGAAATAAACTTATATGGATGTCCACGCTCACCTGCGCCAACTCCGCATGTCGCCCCGAAAAGTGCGACTGGTTGTGAATACCGTCCGCGGCTTGTCGGTTGCCGAAGCGGAAACGCGCCTCACCTTTTTGCCAAAGCTCGCGGCCAAGCCCGTGCTCAAGTTGTTGCGTTCCGCCGTTGCCAACGCGGAACACAACTTTCAGTTGAACCGCAACGATTTGTACATCCGTACGATCGTGGCGGACGGCGGCCCGACGCTGAAGCGTTGGCGCGCACGCGCATTCGGACGCACGGCGCCTATCCGCAAGCGCACGACGCACATCTCCCTCGTCCTCTCGGACGAAAAAAAAGCAAAAGTCAAAACGCAAAACCAAGAACTTCGCACGAAGAAGGAAGTTCGGGGTTCTAAGTTTTGAGTTCTAAGTTCAGTCTTCCTATGGGTCACAAAGTCCATCCAAAAATTTTCCGTATCAATACGACCACCACGTGGCCGTCGCGTTGGTTTGCGCGCGAAGACGCCTACCGTTCCCATCTTCGCCAGGACCTGGCCATCCGCCAGTTTTTGATGAGTGAATTGAAGAACGCGGCGGTGAACCGCATCGACATCGAGCGCTCGCGCGGACAGGCCACCGTGACGGTGCACACGGCAAAGCCCGGTCTCGTCATCGGTCGCTCCGGCGAAGGGATCGAAACCTTGAAAAAGAAATTCATGAAGAAGTTCTTCCCGATGTCAGCGAAGACGGTGCAGGTGAACCTGAACGTGGTCGAGGTCGGACGCCCGATGTTGGAGGCTACGCTCGTCGCCCAGGGCGTCATCACGGACCTTGAGCGTCGCATGCCGTTTCGCCGCGTGCTGAAGTTCGCGATTGAGCGCGTCAAGAAGGGCGGCGCCCTCGGCGTAAAGATCGCGGTTTCGGGTCGCTTGAATGGCGCGGAAATCGCGCGACGCGAGTGGCTCGCTTGGGGCAAGATTCCGCTCACCAACCTTCGTGCCGACATTGACTACGCACAGGATTCTGCGCAGACGATGGCCGGAACGATCGGTGTAAAAGTCTGGATCTATCGCGGTGACGTGTTCGCACAAGACCGTTTGAACCAGTACCAGCCGACGACGCCGACCCGACGCGACGGTCGCTTCGGTGCCATGCCTGCCGGCAGGCAGGGCCGCGGCGCCGGTGCGGGCGCCGGTCGCGGGCCGAGACGCGACTTTGATCGTCGCGACGTTCCCACGCCGGTTTCCGCTCCCACGGAAGCTCCGGTTCCGGTCGAAGCTCCGACTCCTGACGCGCCGGTCGCTTAACCTTCACACTTATGTTGATTCCAAAAAAAGTGAAGCACCGCAAGTGGCACAAAGGACGCGCGCGCAATATCCGCACCGCGTCCGACAAGATCGAGCTCGCTTTTGGCAGCTACGGTCTCAAGGCCACGACGCCGTCCTGGGTTTCGAGCCAGCAGATTGAAGCCGGCCGCCGCGTGCTCACGCGCTACATCAAGAAAAGCGGCAAGGTCTGGATCCGTATTTTTCCGGACAAGCCGATCACAAAGAAGGGGAATGAAGTACCGATGGGTTCCGGCAAAGGGGCGGTCGACCATTACGTGGCGGTCGTAAAGCCGGGCACCATCATTTACGAGATGGACGGTTTGCCGGCCGACCAGGCCAAGAAAGCGCTGCAAAGCGCGGCCTATAAGCTCGGCTCCGTGTGTAAATTCGTTAGCAAATAGCCTATGGAAGCCAAGGAACTCAAGTCAAAAACGCCGGCCGAACTCACCCGACTCGCGGACGAGCTTCGCGCCGAGCTGCGTACGATCCGTTTCAAGGTCGCGACCCGCCAGCATGGAAGGGTTCACGACATGAAACGCATTCGACGCGATCTGGCCCGCGTGGAAACCATACGATCCGCCTCCTAATCTCCTATGAACGCCACTCTTACTCCATCCGCATCGAGTCGCCGCCTTCAGGGCGTCGTCGTCTCGACCGCGATGCAAAAGACCGCCGTGGTCAAAGTTGACCGCCGTGTCCCACACCCGAAGTACGGGAAGTACTTCACGATCTCCAAAAAGTTCAAGGTACATGACCCGGAGGGTAAGGCTGCGGTCGGCGATACGGTCGAATTCGCCGAGTGTCGACCGATTTCACGCGATAAGCGCTGGACCTACGTGTCCACCGTTTCCGCCGCTCAATAATATGGTGCAACATCGATCCATGCTGTCCGTCGCGGATAACTCCGGAGCCAAGCTGCTCCAGGTGATTAACGTGCGCGGCGGATACAAAAAACGCTACGGCAAGCTCGGCGACCTCGTGACCTGTGTCGTGAAGTCGGCGACACCGCGCGGTCTCGTCAAGAAATCGGACATCGTGCATGTCGTGCTCGTGCGTACCCGCAAGGAGACGCGCCGCCCGGACGGGACCTACGTCCGTTTCGACGACAACGCGGCCGTGATCATCGACGAGAAGACAAAGGATCCCAAAGGAACCCGTATCTTCGGTCCGGTGGCGCGTGAATTGCGAAGCCGAGGGTTTGCGAAAATCATCTCCTTGGCTCCCGAGGTCGTCTAACCTTATGTACAAGTTCAACCTCAAAACCGGCGACGAAGTGATCGTGATCGCCGGCAAAGACAAGGGCAAAAAGGGGAAGGTCATGCAGGCCTTTCCCCGCTTGAATCGCGTCGTCGTTGAAGGCGTGCGCATAACCAAGCGCCATCTCCGCACACGCAAGGCAGGGGAGAAGGGCCAGATCGTAGAAGTGTCGATGCCGATTCACGCATCAAACGTGATGCCCCTCGTTGCAGGGAAGGCGAGCCGCCACACCAAGGCTCGCGAGCAGAAGTAATCATCTATGAAGACGCTCAAAGAACGCTATCAGGCCGCCATTCGCCCCGCTCTTATGAAGGAGCTGGGGATTAAGAATGTCATGGCCGCGCCCCGGGTCACCAAAGTCACGGTGTCCGTGGGTTTGTCGCAGGCGATCAAAGAACCGAAGGTTCTTGACACCGTCGAGCAAACGCTTCTGCGCATCACGGGTCAGGCTCCGATCAAGACCAAGGCCAAGAAGTCCATCGCGAGCTTCAAGATTCGCGAGGGCATGGTCGTGGGCACGATGGTGACTTTGCGCGGAGATCGCATGTGGGACTTTCTCACGCGACTCACGCAATTCACCTTCCCGCGCATCCGCGATTTTCGTGGCATCTCGTCCAAGGTCGTGGACGAACGCGGCAACCTCTCCATCGGCTTCCGCGAGAACCTCGCGTTCCCGGAAATCCGCGCCGACGAGGTCGAGCGCGTACACGGTTTGCAGATCACCGTCTCGACGACGGCCGGCGACCGCGCAAAAGGCCTCGCCTTGTTCAAAGCCCTTGGCTTCCCTTTCACCGAGTAATCCTATGGCCACTCAAGCACAAATCGCCAAATCCAAGCGCAAGCCCAAGTTCTCCACGCGAGAAGTCCGTCGATGCTGGCGCTGCGGTCGCAAGCGCGGCTACATGCGTGACTTCGGCATCTGCCGCATCTGCTTCCGCGAGTTAGCTACTCGCGGCGAATTGCCCGGCGTGACCAAATCCAGCTGGTAACCTCCTATGTATACCGATCCCATCAGCGACTTCCTGACCCGCCTGCGCAATGCCCAGGCCGTCGGCCACGAGACCATGAAGGTCCCGGGGTCGAGATTGAAGTACGCCATTGCTAAAATCCTCGAGCGCGAAGGCTACGTCGGCTCCGTGAAGGAGTCGCACGAAGGCCCGAAGTCCGTCATCGATATCACGTTGAAATACGACCAAAAGACTCCGGCGATTCGCGCCGTAAAGCGTATTTCGACGCCGGGTCGCCGTATCTATCGCGGTGCCGACGACCTGCCGAACGTCCTTTCGGGTCAGGGGATTGCCATCATCTCGACGTCCGCCGGCGTGATGACGAATCGCGAAGCGCGTCGTCGCCGTCTCGGAGGTGAAATCCTCTGCGAAGTGTACTAACCTAACTTTTATCGTATGTCCCGTATTGGAAAGAAGCCGATCATCCTGCCCTCGGGCATCGACGCGAACGTCGATGCCGGGAAGGTGATCGTGAAGGGCCCGAAGGCCTCGCTCACGGTCGAGATTCCACCGCATGCAAAGGTGGAGCTTGGCGGTGAGCCGAAGACGCTCACGGTCACGGTTGAAGATCCGGAGAACGTGAAGCAACGCGCGCTTTGGGGACTCACTCGCCAGCTTGTCGCAAATGCCGTGGCCGGGCTTCAGACGCCATTTGAGAAATCCCTCGAATTTGTCGGCGTAGGTTATAAGGTCGCTTTGGAAGGCAAGAACGTCGCGATGGACGTGGGATTCTCCCACCGCGTCATGTTCCCGATCCCCGAAGGCCTCGAAGCGAGCGTCGACAAACAGGTCTTGACCCTGAAGTCGCCCGACAAGCATCTCTTGGGTGAAACCGCCGCGCAAATCCGCCGCATTCGCCCGCCTGAGCCGTATAAGGGCAAGGGTATAAAATATATGGACGAGGTCGTCCGCCGCAAGGCCGGTAAGACCGCGAAATCCGCCTAATCTCCTATGACGAATCTCAAGCGAAAAACCGCCAAGGACCGCCGCATCGCGCGCGTGCGCATGATCGTGCGCGGCACCGCGGAGCGTCCGCGTCTGGCCGTCGTCCGTAGCCTGAAGCACATCAGTGTCCAGGTAATTGACGATGTCGCCGGCCGCACGCTTGTCACCGCCACCGACGCCGACATCAAGGCGAAGGGCAAGAAGAAGACGGAAGTTGCGACGTTGGTCGGGAAACTGATCGCCGAACGCGCGACGTCGAAGGGGATCACGAAGGTCGTGTTTGACCGCCGTGACAAGCGATACCATGGCCGGGTCAAAGCCGTCGCTGACGGCGCCCGCGTGGCCGGTTTGATTTTTTAATCGTATGAACGAAGAACAGAAACAAGAACAGAAGACGCCCGATGCGGGCGCCGCGGCTCCGGCTTCGGATCGCCGCCCGGGCGGACGTCCGGGCGCGTTTCGTGGCGGACGCGGCGGCGGCCCGGGCGGACGCGGCGGTCAGGGAGGTCGCGGTCGCGGCCCCGGCGGTCGCGGTCGCGGTCCGCGCGCCGACGTGCCCGCGGAAGCCGACTACGAGGAAAAGAACCTCGAAATCGCGCGCGTTACGCGCGTCACCAAGGGCGGAAAGCGCATGCGCTTCCGCGCGCTTACCGTGATCGGTAACCGCAGCGGTCGCGTGGGCTTCGGTCTCGCGAAGGCCGTGGATGTCGCCGGCGCGACGTCAAAGGCGATCACGCAGGCGCGCAAGGCGTTGCTCACGGTGCCTCTCGTCAATGAAACGATCCCGCATGCCGTCACGGCCAAATTCGGCGCCGCCGTTGTACTCCTCAAACCCGCTCCGAAAGGCGCCGGTATCAAGGCGGGCGGCGCGGTGCGCTCGGTGCTGGAGCTTGCGGGCATTCCAAACGTCGTGTCGAAGATTCTCGGCTCGTCGAACAAGATCAATAACGTGAAAGCCACGTTTGCCGCGTTGAAGATGCTTCGCATGCCGACCAAGACGTCGGATGCGGCCGCTCCGGCCAAGGCCGACGAATCGGTTTCGAAGTCGAGCTAAGCTCGACGAATAACCAAACGCTTATGTCACTCTCACTCCATACCCTCAAACCCGCCCACGGTTCCCGTGAAAAATCGTTCCGCATCGGACGTGGACACGGTTCGGGTCGCGGCAAAACGGCCGGTAAGGGAACCAAGGGCCAAAAGGCCCGCTCGGGCGGTCGCAAAAAGCTCAAGCTCAAGGGCTTGAAGCAGATGCTGCTCGGATTCCCCAAGAACCGCGGCTTTCAGAGCCGTTTCCCGGACGCTCGTGCGATCCCGGTTTCGCGTCTCGACGCGTTTGACGCGGGCGCAACGGTCTCCGTCGCTTCGTTGAAAGATTTGGGTCTCATGCGCCGTCGCGACGTGTCCGCGAAGATCGTCGGAACGGGCTCGATCAAGAAGGCGCTCAAGATTACGGACGTCAAAGTGACCGCCGGCGCCAAGGCCGCGATTGAAGCGGCGGGCGGCTCCGTGGCGATCTCAAAAAAAACCAAGCCGAAGTCGAAGTCAAATAACAAATAGCGAATAACAAATATCAACCCGATACTTGTTACTTGATACTTGAAACTCGATTCATATGTGGGACAAGCTGCTCAAAGCCTGGAACGTGAAGGAGGTTCGGAACGGACTGTTGTTCGTCTTGGCGATGATGGTGATCTTCCGGGTCACCGCCAATATTCCGTTGCCCGGCATCGACTTGGTGGCGTTGAAGCAGCTGTTCGACACAAACCAGGCGCTCGGGTTATTGAATCTGTTTTCCGGCGGAACGATTCGTAACTTCGGCATCGTTGCGCTTGGCGTTGCGCCGTACATCACGGCCTCCATCATTTTCCAGCTCATGGGGATGATTTCTCCGACGATTGAAGAAATCCAAAAGGACGGGGAGTCGGGTCGCCGCAAGATTAATCAGTGGACGCGCATGTTGACGGTGCCGCTCGCCTTTATCCAGGGGTTCGGTTTGCTGCAGATATTGAAGCAGTCCAGCGTTCCCGTGCTCACGACGAACAACACGTTGCATATCGTCATGATCTTGTGCGCGATGACGGCCGGCAGCATGTTCCTCACGTGGATCGGCGAACTGATCACCGAGAAGAAGGTCGGCAACGGCATCTCGCTTCTCATCTTCGCCGGCATCGTGGCGGACTTGCCCAACCTCACCTCGCAGTTCTTCATCGCGTATGATTCGTCCCAGTTGTTTACCGTGTTGGTGTACGCGGCGATCGGACTCCTTACCGTTGCGGGCGTCGTCTTCGTCTCCGAAGGGCAGCGCAACGTGCCGGTGCAGTACGCGCGGCAATCGAGCGGGATGAGCGGCTCGGTGGGCGGCGTCGCCTCGTCTCTGCCGTTGCGCGTGAACCTTACGGGCGTGATTCCGATTATTTTTGCGATCTCGCTTCTCCTGTTTCCTTCGATGATCGCGCAGTTCTTCATCCAGGCGCGTTCAGCGTGGCTTGCCCAAACGGCAAACTGGATATTGATCACGCTCCAAAACCAGTTGATATATGGTTTGCTCTACTTTGGCTTGGTCGTGCTGTTTACCTATT
This sequence comes from Patescibacteria group bacterium, assembly GCA_038061235.1. GTDB lineage: Bacteria > Patescibacteriota > Patescibacteriia > 2-12-FULL-60-25 > 2-12-FULL-60-25 > RHKK01. Next base: position 49,238 of record JBBTZS010000001.1, read on the forward strand.
TCTACACCACGATCGTGTTTCAGCCGGAGCAAGTCGCGGAAAACTTGCAAAAGCAGGGCGGCTTCATTCCGGGTATCCGTCCGGGGCGTCCGACGGCTGAGTATTTACAGGTGGTGATCAACCGTATCACGCTCGGTGGTGCGCTGTTCCTGGGATCGATCGCGGTCTTGCCGATTGCCGCGCAGGCGTTTACCGGCACGACGATGCTCGCCATCGGAGGCACGTCATTGCTCATCGTGGTGTCCGTCGTTATCGAATCCATCAAACAGATCCAGTCGCAACTCACCATGCGTGAGTACGACGTATACTGACGGAGGATGTATGATGTCAGAGGTCGGATGTCAGAACTTTTTACGGGCCACAACATCTGGCATCATACATCTAACATCTAACATCGTATGAGGCGCAAGAAGCTTCGTGCCGTGTTCTTCGGCCCGCAAGGAGCAGGCAAAAGCGTGCAGGCGCCTTTGCTTGCCGAGCGCTTTAATGTGCCGCTCGTCTCTTCGGGCGAGGCGTTTCGCGCGGAGATCGGCGAGAATACGGCCATCGGCGATCTCGTGTCGGAGTACGTCATCGCGGGCATGTTTGCGCCGGATGAATTGGCGAACGCCATCTTGGCCAAGCGACTCAAGGGGCTTGATCCGGATGCCGGATGCGTGTTTGACGGCTATCCGCGAAACGTCGAGCAGGCCGAGACGCTCGACCGGCTCGCTCGCGTGACGCTTGCCATCCAGCTCAAGATTTCCGATACGCGCGCGATTAAGTGCTTGGCGGGACGATTGGTTTGCGTCTCGTGTCATGCGACATTGCATCGCGACGGCATGACAACCGGCGCCGGACTAAAGGCGTGTCCCGTTTGCGGCGGCAAGCTCTCCGCGCGTCCCAAGGACGAGGAAGAGGCCGTACGCCGCCGCCTCGCGGCGTACCATTTCATCACCGAACCGATGGCGGCATATTATCGTCAACGCGGCGTGTTACTTGCGGTAAACGGGGAACAGACGGTGTCCGACTTGTTTGATGAATTGACAAAAAAGCTCGCCAAACTGGGATTCGTCGCTTAAAGTAGCTTTCAGGTTTCAGCTTCGATCTGACACCTGACATCTGAAACCTGCTACCTATGTCCCTGATTAAGACACCGGAAGAAATCGCCAAGCTCCGTGAAGGCGGAGTTATTTTGTCGCGCGTGCTGCGTGAAATTCGTGAGGCGTGCGTTGCGGGAGTCACCTCCGAAGAACTCGACGCGATTGCGCGCAAGCGTTTTGCCGAAGTCGGTGCGACGCCGTCTTTTCTTGATTATAAAATTGATCCGGAGGGTCGTGGATTTCCCGGCGCGCTCTGCGTCTCCATCAACGACGAAGTCGTGCACGGACTTCCGATTCCGGCGCGTACGATCAAAAACGGCGACATCGTCGGATTGGATATCGGCATGTGGTACAAGGGGCTCGCGACGGACATGGCGACCACGGTCATTGTCGGTGAAACGGATGAACGCACGCGCCGGCTTGTCACGGATACGCGCGAGGCATTGACCGTCGCTCTTTCCGTCGTGCGCGCCGGCGCCTTTATTCACGAGATCGGCAATGCGATCGAGGATCTGATCAAGCCAAAAGGGTATGGCATCGTGCGCGATTTGGTCGGTCACGGCGTGGGGCATGCCGTGCACGAAGAACCGCAAATTCCGCACTATCGTGAACGGCATGCGCCGCAGATCAAAATGCAGGAAGGAATGGTGCTTGCGATCGAACCGATGATTACACTTGGCGACTGGCGGGTGTATCTCAAGGGGGACGAGTGGGGGATCGCGACGCAGGACGGTTCCACGGTCGCCCATTTCGAATTGACGATCGCGGTGACGAAAGATGGATACGAATTGATTACGCCGTGGCCGGACCTCCAATAAATAAAGAGCAAAGAACAAAGAGCAGTTTCGATAGGAGCTGCTTGTGAACGAGTAATTACTTCAAGTCACGGTGCAGACCATCAACCATTAGCGCAACGGTGTTTTTAGATTACGGGCCAATGTCCGAATTGAATCCATCAATTCGCCGCGACCGGCTTTTGTTTCCGCCGAATGCGCGACGATGATGGCATTTGGATACGTGATACCGAGCGTGCGCATCAGGCCCGTTTGTTCCGAGTGCGAGAGTTTATCGATTTTGTTCGCGACAAGAATGGACGGGATACCGGAGCGATTCAACGCGGCGAGCATATCGCGGTCAAGATCCGTCGGACCGAGTCTCGCGTCCATAATCACGACGGCGCCGGCCAGCGGGCCGGCTTCTTCCAGATATCCGATGATCAGATCGCGCAACGTGTCTCGCCGGTCATGCGATGCTTTTGCGTATCCGTATCCGGGCAAATCAACCAACACAAAATCTTTCCCGAATGCGAACAGGTTGATGAGCTGCGTGCGTCCCGGCGTTCCACTTGTTTTTGCCAGCTTTTTATCGTTCGCCAGCGAGTTGATCAGCGAGGATTTGCCTACGTTCGAGCGACCTAAAACCGCCATCTGCGGCGGCCCGTCTTGCGGGACTTGTTTTGGCTCGGAGTAGCTTTTGAGAAACGTGGCTTCGTGCATGGATGCAGTTAACAAGAAAACCAGAAAAATAGCTAGGGTAAGAGCTATTCAACGTACTTCGCCGGTTCGTACACGTTCCTTGCGTTCCAGAGCATCCAGCCGGAGGCGCCGGCGTCGCGGGCGGCTTTGATTTGGGCTTCGATGCGGGCGGCGGTGTAGACGGCGCCGATGTCGAAGTCTTGGAGCCACGGGCGGAACTTCTGACGGCTCGAAGTGGGGGAGATGAAATGATCGGCTTCCAGCATTTCCGCGCCTTTATCCAAACTTTGCTTTACGATTTCATACGGATACAGCGCGGGATTGCCGAATCCCCGGAAGCCGTCGGGATAATGCGACGGATAGACCATGGGCGAGACGAAGTTCGCATTCGGATACACGTCCTCGAGCCGTTGACCGATACCGAAATGCGAAGAGCTCCAAAACGTCATGCCGAAGACGTCGTACGACACGATTGCGCCTTCATCGCGCAGTACGTTGAGCGCGTCGAAGAACGCGCGCATCACGACTGCTTTGTCCGCGTTTTGCGAGAGGGGATAGCGGATGGTCGAGAGGACGCCGTCGGACGGGAAGCGTACATAGTCGTATTGGAGCTCGTCGAATCCGGTGGCGAGCGCTTCCCGACCGAGCGCGATCGCGTACTCGGCGACTTCGGGCGCGGCAGGATCAAGCCAAGCGGCGCCGGTTTTGTCGCGCCACAATCCTCCGCCCGTGCGTTGCACCGCGATTTTCGCGTGCGCGGACGCGAACACGGAATCGCGCATGATCGCGATACGCGCGATGCGATAGATGTTCTTTTCGCCCAACTCGTCCATGACGGCGCGCACATCCCGTATCGGAGGCGCATCCATCGCGTAGGGCACGAGCGTCTCGTCTTGCGGAATAAAGGCGAGCGCGCCGTTGTCCATTTTTACGTCGATGACGACCGCGTTCAGACCGCGATCCGTCATGTATGTCGTCAACGCGCGCCGCTTGCTCGCATCCCCGGCCGTGACGGCCGTCCAATAGATTCCGCGCACTTCTTCCGGAAGCGCGACGCGGACAGGCCCCGGGTTAACGGGTTCGATTGAGATGGGCGTCGCAACGGGTGTCTCCGCTTCGGCGGCCACCTGTTCCTTGACGCTTTCCACGACTCGCGAAGTTTTGGAGAGAATCCCGTACCCGCCCAGCCCGAGCAACGAGACGACAAGTCCGATCGACAGCGCGATCCTGACGACCTCGCGACGCGAACGGAGCCGTTCCATATTGTTGGAGTGTAGTCCACAGCTCCGCTTGACGCCACTTCCGACTCTTATCTCAAGTTTGCGCCTGACGTGAGGGCGTTTGGCTATCTCCAATCGATCTCTTTTTTGCCGTGTTCTTTCAGATACGTATTCGTCTTGCTGAAATGCCGGCAGCCAAAGAATCCGCGATCGGCCGAGAAGGGCGAAGGATGCGGCGACGTAAGGACCAAATGCTTTGCTCTATCGATCACCTCGCCTTTTTGTTGCGCGTAGGCGCCCCACAGGAGAAAGACGAGATGCTCGCGCTTCTCCGACAACGCGTTCACGATCGCGTCCGTAAACGCTTCCCATCCGTGACGCTGATGCGATCCCGGCCTCCCGCCTTCAACCGTCAACGTCGCGTTCAGGAGCAGGACGCCTTGTTTGGCCCAACGATCAAGATCGCCGCTCGGGTTCGTTTTGATCGATAAATCGCTATTGATTTCTTTGAAGATGTTTTGCAGCGACGGCGGGATGCGCAGGCCCTCGTGCACTGAAAAACTTAATCCGTTCGCTTGCTTCGGACCGTGATACGGATCTTGTCCCAGGATGACGACCTCGACCGTGTCAAACGGGCACGCGTCGAGCGCATGAAAGATTTCACTCGGAGGCGGATAGACGGTCCGCACGCCATACGCATCACGCACAAAGGCGCGCAGTTCCGCGAAATACGGCTTTTCGAACTCTGTTTTGAGCTCGCGTTTCCAGGACGGGTCAAGACGGATCTGCATGGGGATCAGCATAGCAAACGAGCGCCTGTGTCTGAAAACTGCTATGCTCTCGTAAAAGAATATGAATCAGAAAAAGAAAGATCGCTCCTTTGATATTGGGTTGACCGTTTTCGGCATCGCGCTTGCGGCCATCATCGTTTTCATCATCCTATTCGCCTTCATTCCGCGTCCGGGCATCGCGCCGTTCGACGGGAGAGTGGACGGGTCGACCAAAGCTCCTTCCGCGACGCCCGAAATGGAGACGCAGCGCTTCGTCGGCGTCCTTCCTTGTGACGACTGCGACGGCGTCCGTACGGAGCTTCTTTTGCGAAGCGACGGGACGTTCCGTTTGACGGAGACGTATCTCGGGCGTATCGCGAGCCGTCCGGTCGTCGAGGCGGGGAAGTGGACGACGCTCCGTGGAAACGCGCGCGATCTGGACGCCGTCGTCTATCGCATCAATTATGACAAGCTCACGACGGCGCGTAACTATCTCCTCCTTCCGGACGGGAACGTCAAACAGGTGGAGGAGAACCAGGAAGCATTCCCGAACGCATTGAATTATACGTTGGAGAAGCAATAACAAAAAAGATCGAGCTCAGCTTATCAACTCTCCCTCGTCACCCACAACAATCCGATACCAAGAAGGAAAAAGACGAACTGAAGCGCGCGTCGTTTCACGGACGATTCTTCCTTGATCTCGGAAAGCAAATTCGTACACGCCATGTAGATGAATCCGCCGGCGGCAAACGGGAGCGTATATGCGGTCAGCCCTTCGACATATTCCTGCGCGACGAAGACGCCGCCGATGCCGATCAAGATCGTGAGCGCGACAAGACCGTTCAAGAGCAGCGCCTTTTTCTTGGCGAAGCCCGCATGAATCAGAATGCCGAAGTCTCCGACTTCCTGTGGGATTTCATGCAACGCGACAGCAAACGTGGTAGCCCATCCGAGCGCCGGATTTACGAGAAACGCCGAACCCATCACGATGCCGTCGGTTATATTGTGGACGGCATCGCCGATGAGATTGAGCCAGCCGACGGGTCGTCCCGGCGAGCATGAGGCGTGCCCGTGCTTGTGATGATCGTGAAATTGATGCCCGCCGTGACAGTGATAAATCCAGAAGGCGGAATCGAGGATAAAGAATATGATAATGCCGATCAGAACGATCGGCAGCGCCTGCGCGTTCAACTCGATGGCTTCCGGCAGGAGATGAAAAAAAGCGCCGCCAAGCAGGGCGCCAGCCGCGAACGCGACCAAGCCCAACAACAGTCGTTCAAGTAATTTTTTTGCGATAAGAAGACTTCCAAAACCGACAAAAGCCATGGTCGCAACCAGAAGACCGGCCAAGAGGGCGCTCAAAAGCGGTGTCATAGGCCGAGATGTAGCACGCGACCGACCAGAACGCCAACGCCAATGGCGATGCCGCCGAGCAATAGCATCCGCAGCCCGGTGCGGTACCCGCGTGAGCCGAAATAGCGCGCGCCAAGGAAACCGAGCAGGAACAAGGCGAGGCACGAAGCGGCGATGGAGGCGAAAAAGGCCGTGTTTCGTTCAAGCAGGACGTAGGGAAAGAGCGGGATGAATCCGGCCAGCGCATAGGATGCGAACATGATGGCGGCGCCGGTCACGGAACGGCGCTCGGTCCCGGTGGAGTGCTCAACGTACTCCTCGGCAAACGATTCCGAAAGCAGCGAGCCTACGCCCATGGAAAGCGCCTCGACCGCGATCAGGATGCCGCCCGTGAGCAGGATAGTTTGTCGCGGAACATCGGCGGCGACCACTCCTGCAAGCAATCCCACGGTTGAGACAAGACTGTCTTCGACGCCGAAGATAAAATTACGGGTAAAGAGCGCGCGTATCTTTTTTTCCGTTATACGAGCCATAGGATCGTGACAATATTACCATTTTCCGGCTGTGTTAGGACATCTATGTCCAGATGTTCATACGGTTGTGGAGTTATTGATCGTTCCCATAGCAAACCTCTTCAAAAACAACTTCTCGCCTTCAGAATATCAGAAGCGTTGATCGACGCGCCGGCTTTGATTTCATCCACGCGTCGTTGTCCGAGTTTTTCAACCGCGCACGCTTCTTGTTGTGACGTCACGGAGGTCGGGATGTCTTCTTTTTTCACGCCGGCCGCTTCAAGGAGCGCTTCCCGGTCGCCTTGAAGCGCCTTCGGATTCGTGACGGCGAGCTTGGCGAGTATGCCGCCGATGATGAGCGTGAAGATCAGAACACAAACACCAAGCACGATGAGTATTGTTTTTCCGGCCCTGCGCTTCTTTGGAGGTTCCATGAATCAGAGCCCCCGGTCGGAGTATTGATGAAGAGAAAGAAGAAAGGTCATATGATATATAGTATAGGTTTTTTCGCAAAGCCGGAACCGGTAATCACTTCTCCTTCCATTCCGTGACGTGTCCCGCCTCGATTTCGATCGGATGGGCGAACCGAAGCGTCGCGATTTGATGACGTGAGAGCAGGGAATAGTGTCGGATGTCGCACAAGTGGTTCACGACGAACCAATTGTCTTCTTCATTCGTCATCCAGCCCCAGGAATCGAAACGAGAAAGATCGACCGGACGTGAATAGCTGCGCAAGGTCTTGAATCCGTCCGGATCAAAATATTCGTGGAAGTAAGATAAAACGAGCTCCCGTAGCGTGCGATACACGGGCTCGCGATAGCGCAGTACGGCATGGTTCGTTTTTCCGACCGCGCCCCAGCATCCGTGCTGCTTGAATGGCGCAACGACGTGGTCCTGGTCGTGTTTGCAACTCGTGAGATCGAGAAGGAGCGGTCGTTGTCCGTGGATCCGAAACGCGAGCGCGGCCAACATCGCGCCCTCGATGCAATGCGCGCGCCGTTCGCGTATCACGCGGCGAGGGGAGAGGCAGGTGTCGCCTTCGGGTTCGAAATTGATCGGCAATGTGTCGAGATAGTCCTGAATCTTTCTGGGCGTATTCAAACGGCGCAGGACGCGCAATTCGTTTTTTGTCAGGCCGAACATGTTGCAAGTCTATCAGAAAAGACGGAACATTCATCGGATATTTCACATGGAGAACAACTCCCATTGGCCGGTGGAAACGTCGACGCGCAGCACCAGCATTTGCAAGATCAGGAGAAAAGCCCCTTCCCCAAACATGCTGTATTTCGGATTGGCATAGGAGGCAAGCAAACCGCCGCCGCCTCGTTCCGCTACATCCCGCTGCGTGACTTGCCACAGCGTGTCGCCGAGCGCGTTTAGGGCGGTGAGGACCCATCGTTTTTTTTCGATCGTCTCGTAACTTAAGACGATAACGACGATGCCGTTTGGGGTGTCGATGTGCCGCAAGATGATTGGGAACACAAGGCCGATGTCTTCCTTGATGACGTTTCCTTTGGCATCAAGCAGCGGGGCGCGCATGGTGGGAGGGATTCGCACGGAGTCCAACCCGACAAACGGTTGAGCCGTGACAACCGATTCAGGCGTCGCTCCGGGGATGGGTTGTTCGTGCCAGAGCCCCGCTAGGTCCATGATGCGCAACATCCCGCGTTCAGGCACGAGTTCCATCCGTTGGCCGTCCGGGACCAGATCCCTGAATCGATCGATATCCGTCAAGGTGATGCGATCCGTCGAAAGATCGTATCGAAAAAAATGCGTTCCGTTCGCCGTCACCCCCATGACGGACTCGTTGGTCAGCACGGTTTCGCGTTCATCAATGTCGGCGGGGATCAGTTTTCGGACGAGGAGATTTCCGTTTCGCACGTCGACCACTTTTAGACAGTGATTCATCGCTCCGCCGCCGCGGCCTGCGCTGTGCCGAACGAGCAAGAGGTACGGATCCGCATATGCCGCGACGGAGGTATACCTGTTCCAATAACACCCAAGCTGACGCGACCCGATTACGATCAACCCGGATACGACGATCACGCTTACAAAGCTGTAGAGAAAGATCAATGGGGATTTGTTCATATCCGGCATGGTAGCAGGCCGCCCATCTATTACGGATTTCCCAGTTCCGCGAGCAGCGCATCGGTGAGACGCTGTTCTTCCTCCGCGTCCGCGCTCAGTTGGATGGCCGTCAGGGTCGCGGAGAAGTCGGCATATTTCATCGGGAATTGCTGTTCGAAGATGCGCGCGAACCGGTCTTCGTCCCCGGAGAAGTAGAGGGTGGTGAGATCCGAAAGACCAATCTTTTCCGCCACTTTTTCCATCACGTTCGTGAGATGTTCATACCCCGCGAAATCATCGATTTCAAATACGGGATCCATAAGGATGATCGCCTCTTTCGTGGTCGTGATTTCGAACAGAGACGTCAGCGATTCTTCCAGCGCGCTGTCCAACGGTTTCTTTCCATGCGAGTAATAGTGTAGATTTTCATGGATGGACGTCGTGAGTGTGGCCGCAAACAACGTCGCATACGGCGTGACGCCGGGAGGCGGGTTATCCTTATCGATGATCAGGAGTTGAACCGTATCCGGCTCGTTGAATGTTCCGACTTCTTTCAGGATGTCGCGCGGGTTTGAGAGGAAGTTTTGGTAGGCCTCTTCCCACTCCGGCAAAAGTTCTCGGGCCCGCTCCCCGTCTCTGCCGCCGCGCGCCGCGTAGGATTTCAAGTTGGCGATGGTATCGATAAATTCTTTCATGGTGCGGTCTTTTTGCGACTGTCGGAGACTCCCGTAGGCTTCCGTGGTCAAGAATTCATAGTTCGGTTTTCGTTTTCCTTTTGTGAGAAGAGCGGCGCGGACATGATTCTGCTTGTTCAGAAGTTTTTCCGTCAACAAAGGAAGGATTTTCTTCGCGAAGGGGACTTCGGTTTTCCGAACGACCAGGACATGGCCCGGCAGCCACATCTGCGAAACAGGCAGTTTGTCGAGGAGCGTGTTCTCCATGCGATTCTGCCAAAGGTAACGGGGGATCGCGACGGCTTCCATCGCCGATCGTTGCGAGCCTTTGGCATTCGTCGCGGCGATGATCACGTTCGCGGTGAAAAACGAATCGTCGTTGACGATGGCCGGCGGCGAGGGATTCGCAGCGATTTTGCTCACGATTATGTCCGGATCGGTTTCTGCGCCCAGAGCCTTGAGCGTTTCCGGCCGCTGCAAATCCACGGCCCATTGGCGTATGGCGGATCCGGCTTGCCGCATGATGACGGCTTCCGCGAGTTTCAAGCCCGCCGCCTGGACCAGGAGGCCGATCACCATCAACAAGATCAGTGCTCCGAACAGAGAGAGGGGAATGAGTCCGATTCGCATCGCCCAACGTTTGAACCGTCCCTTGGTTTTTTTCGACCGACGCCACAGGGCCCATACGATCCAGATGCTGAACGGCAGCAAGAGCCATCCAGCGGTGGAGAAGTGTATTTGGTATCCCGTCTCCGTCATGAGCCGGTCCATCACGGAATACGTCGTCGGGATGTCTTCGAGGCTGCGCGGAAGGTTTTGGAACAATTCACCGCCTTCATGAAGAAACAGATCCGCCCCCACCGTGTACACGCGGAAACCGGCATACGCGAATGCCAAAATGGTTACCGCGAGCAGGATCAGAAAAGTATTTTTCGGACCGAATTTCGAAAAAGCGGGATGTGCAGTTATTTTTGCGGGAAGGGGCATATGGAGAAAGAGATCTTTATTACGAGGATGTTGAAGGAGAAGGACCGATGTAGATAAACAGGTTGGCAATCAGCACGAGAGTCATCTCCGCGACGATAAACCATTTGCCGATCTTGTCGTATTGCATTTGTTTTGGAGTCGGTTTTGTTTGTGCGTTCACGCGTGCGACCTGTCGCGGGATGGTCACAAAATCGAACAGGAGAACGAGGATGCTATACAGGGCACGAAGCATGACAAGGGGATAGGTGATGCCCACGGCGTAACTGATATTAGGCGCCGTCGTCATATACCCGATAACAAAAGCGATCAGCCAAACCCACAAGACGAGATAGGAAAGCCCGCGCCGCGTCCTGCCCAAATAAAACTGGTGGACGCCGAAAAGTCCGAGAAAAACCGCCAAGAGATAAGAGATGCCGACGGAACGTTTTCGAAAGGGGATGGGCATAATATGCTCTTATATGCGCACATCATAACATATTACGGAACTTTGATCTCATCGTTGTAAATGACATGAGTGTGATATCAGTCAGCGTCGAATTTCCGTATTCGATAGTTTTGCGGCGATCTGGTCGAGATCCTGTTTGGAGTATGGATTGCCAGAAATATCGAACACGCGCAATTGTGTGAGGTTGCCGAGTTCCATCGGGAGGCCAGTCAATTTATTATTCGAGACATCCAAAGTTTCGAGACGTTTCAGTTGTCCGAGTTCTGCCGGTAGTCCGGTGAGATTGTTCCCACTCAGGTCGAGAGCCTTTAATTTTTGAAGTTGCTGTATTTGGGATTGAGGTGCCCCGGTTAATTCGTTGTCCGATAGATCGAGTAGCTCAAGCGTGGTTTTCGAAAACACGTCCGATGGGATCGCGGTGAGTCCGCGGCCGCTCAAATCAAGCTCGCTTCCCGTGGTTGCTTGTGGTTGAGTCGGCGGTTGTCTGCTTGGTATCGTCAGCCTGGCTGAGTTTGTCGAGCATCCTGCGCCAAGAAGAGCCAAAATGAGCGCAAGGGGAAGGTATTTGTTCATACGGTCACTTTATCACAGAACACCTAAAAATAGGGTTTTATGAAGCATGCTATACTCTCGACTCTGGATTCATTTCTATGACCGACCTCAACGAAATCCATACCCGCATGCGCGCAACACGCGCCGAGAAAAAGAAGGTATCCGAAATCTTTCGTGACGTATTTGATCAGTCGGCACCGTATCAAGAGGCGTTGGAAAAAATCAAAGAACTTAAAATAAAAAAAATGCAGTTGGAACATGAGATCCGTTCCGGTCTCAAGAGCGAGATGGAACAGCTGGATCGATTAAAACTCGATCTTCAATCCGACGCCGTTCTCTTAAGTGATGCGGCCCTCACCAAATTGATGAAAGGAGAGACCGTTGAGATTACCGACGAGAACGACGTGAAGTACGAACCGAGTTTTAAAGTCACCTTTAAGAAAGCTCAGTAGCTTTTGCCGCGAGTGCGCCCAAATCCAAGGTTTCATCAAACTTAATTTGATCCACGAACTCCGGAGAGTGGCTCACCATTATCAAGCCGCCCTTATACGCGTCGATCGCTTTTGCAATCACCGGCAAATGTCGAAAATTGATGTGATTCGTCGGTTCATCGAGGATCAAAAGCCCCGGTGCTTGCAGCACGAAACGCGCAAAGCACAGCAAGCCTTTCTGCCCTTCGGAAAGCGAGCCGACTTTATTTTTGAGCAAGTCGGAGGTGAGGAGGAATTCCGACGCGACGGCGCGAAGCTTCTCGTTCGATTCGATCAACATGACTTCGGTGAGTGAGTCGTACGCCGTCATTTCGAAATCCAAACCGGAAAAATCTTGGCGATAATATGCGGCGGATAATTCCTCGCCGAGCACCGAGCCCGGATCCATGTTTTCCGCAATCGTTTTAAGCAATGTGCTTTTGCCGATGCCGTTTGGACCGGTTACGAGCAAGCGATGGCGTTTGCGCATCGTGATATTCACCGGCACGCGGATCGGATCGCCGTTCTTCAAGAGCGATATCTCGGTCATGGTCACGAGCGCGCCGACGACGTCCTGGTTCGGGATCTCGAAATCGCGGATCGTGCGGTCTTCGCGGCGCACCTCCACCCTGTTTTCTTCCGCATCCTCGACCTGGTCGCGTAGCTTGCTCGCGAGTTTGCGCATTTTGCCGCCCTTGTTCGCGAAAAAGTTGATCTTGTCCTTGCGGTCCTGGATCTCCTTCAACATGCGCGCGTTTTGCATGCGCTCGCGTTCCAAGCGCGCGGCGATCTCTTCCACCACGTCGAAGTAGTTGCCGACGTATTGCTCCATTTTACGAGTGAACACATCCAAGTGGAGCACGCCCTCGGTAAACAGGTTCAAGAAATCCGCGTCGTGCGAAATGACGAGCACCGTTTTCGGATACATGATCAGGAACGCGGTGAGATGCTCGATCCCTTCCTTGTCGAGATTGTTCGTCGGCTCGTCCAATAACAAAATATCCGGTTCCCGGATGAGCGCGAAGGCGAGCAAGAGACGCGCCTGCTGCCCGCCGGAATGTTCTTTGATTCTTTTGTCGAGATCGGTCTTGAGGTTCACGGTTTCCAACACCGTGCGAATGCGGCCGTCCAAATCGTAGAGTTTTTCGTCAAAGGCCTTCGCAAAGAATTCGCGCACCGTGTGTTCCATGTGCTCGCGCGCCATGACCTGCTTCGCGATCGCGATCGTCGCGCCGTTTTGGATGTGGACTTCGCCGGCTTGCGGCTTCAAGTCGCCCGTCAGCATCTTGAAGATCGTGCTCTTTCCGGCGCCGTTTTGGCCCATCAACGTGATCTTGGCGCTTTCACGCACGGAAAAATCCACCTCGTTCAAGAGGGGCTTTTCCTCGTCATAGCCGAAGGTGACGCCGCTGAAGCGGAGAATGACGTTGCCGTGATCCATAAAAGAACCGTGATTAGATCAGAAAAATGGTGATTTGGCAAGGCGTGACAAGAGTATGCGCTGTTGCTTTGGCGGTCGTTCTGCGTAGTAAGGGCACTTGAAAAAAGTCTGAGAATTTGGTAGGGTTGGCCGACAATTGAAGACATAGGGGCGTCGTTCAATGGTAGGACGAAGGTCTCCAAAACCTTAGACGTGGGTTCGATTCCCCCCGCCCCTGCCATCAAAAACACCCGCGTGAGCGGGTGTTTTTGATTGACTCTGGTAGCGAGACCATAACGTTTTTCCGGCTCATGCGTTATTCTAGGTGCCATATGTCCAAAAAACTCCTGTTTCTCATCCCGGTTCTGGCCTTATTCGGCCAAGGTTGCATCAATGTAACGGTTCCGGATCCGACGCCTGAAGCGGCTACGCCGATGGCGCCGTCACCGGTCGCGCCTACCGAAACCGCATCCTGCCCCGATCTTCCGCAGGTCTACTACTTCAATAAGCTGGTGTTCTCCTCTCGTGAGATTTCCAGTATCCAATCGAATGTCATTGAGCCACTTCTGGCTTATTACGCCGCGCTACCAGGCCAGAGTATTGTGTCGATCATGATCAAGCGGACGGACACGGGCATCAGCGTCGAATCCATCGTTGATCAGTCGACTTCTGAAGACCCAGTTTATCAAGGTTTCATTCATCCCCGAACGGGGACGACCTACCCCCGTTGGGAGCCGGAGGTTGTCCCGCCCGGTTACGAAGGTTAAATCATGGAAGGGTACAACGGGTGCGCGTCCGCGAGGTCGCGCACTTTTTGTTTTACGTTTTCCGCGACGTCCGGAGCGTTTTTCGATTTGAGGAGTTTTGCGATGAGAAGCGCGATCTCGCGCGTCGCGGATTCGTCGAATCCGCGCGTCGTGATCGCGGGCGTGCCGAGTCGGACGCCGGAGGGGTCCATCGGCTTGCGCGGATCAAACGGCACCATGTTCTTGTTCGCGCTCACTCCGACGCCTTCGAGCCAGATCTCCGCCTCCTTGCCGCCGACGCCCCACGGCGTCACGTCGAGGAGTAATAAATGATTATCGGTTCCGCCGGAGACAAGGCGTCCGCCTTCCGCCAGAAACGTCTCGGCCATGGCCTGCGCGTTCTTTAACGTCTGCGTCTGATATTCCACGAACGAGGGCTGAAGCGCTTCGTGGAACGCCACGGCCTTCGCGGCGATGACGTGCTCGAGCGGTCCGCCTTGCGCGCCGGGGAATACGGCCGAGTCGATTTTTTGCGCGAGCGTCTTCCGCCTCCCTCCTCCGGCGGGGGGAGAGGGGGCCAGCCGATCCTGCGTATTACACAAGATCATGGCGCCGCGCGGACCGCGAAGCGTTTTATGCGTCGTGGTCGTGACGACGTCGGCGTGTGGGATCGGGTCGGGGTAAAGCTTGGCGGCGATCAGTCCCGCGACATGCGCCATGTCGACCATGAGATACGCGCCGACCTCGTTCGCGATCTCCGCGAACGCCGCGAAGTCGAGCTTGCGCGGATACGCGCTGAATCCCGCGATGATCATGCGCGGTTTGTGCTCGCGCGCGAGGCGGCGCACCTCGTCCATGTCCACGAGATGGTCGGACTCGCGCACGCCGTACGGCACGATCTTGAACCACTTGCCGCTAAAACTCACCGGCGACCCGTGCGTGAGGTGTCCGCCATGTGCGAGGTTCATCGCGAGCACCGTGTCGCCCGGGTTGCAGAGCGCGAGGTACGCCGCGAAGTTCGCCTGTGCGCCGGCATGCGGTTGGACGTTGGCGTGATCCGCGCCAAAGAGGCGCTTCGCACGTTCGATCGCCAGCGACTCGATCTTGTCGATCACCTCGTTGCCGCCGTAGTAACGTTTCCCCGGATACCCCTCGCTGTACTTGTTCGTGAGCGGCGTGCCGAGCGCTTCCAAGACGGCTTCGGAGACGTAGTTTTCCGAGGCGATCAGCTCGAGGCCTGTTTGTTGGCGGCGGATTTCTTCCTCGATCAAACCGGCAATTTCCGCGTCGGCGCGGGAAAGATGTGTAAACATGCCGCGACTATAGACAATAAGCGCGCTTCCTTCCAGCGGAGCGGGATTGCCGATCGGAGCGGCTCGTGTCAGGATGCCGAGCGACGTATGGCTTCAAAAACCGCCATCATTATCGGCGCCGGACCTGCCGGATTGACCGCCGCCTACGAGCTGCTTACGCGCACGGACATCAAACCGATTGTGCTTGAAGCCAACGACACGTATGTCGGCGGCATTTCCAAAACCGTGGTGTACAAAGGGAATCGCATCGACATCGGCGGCCATCGCTTTTTTTCCAAATCCGATCGCGTGATGCAATGGTGGCTTTCGATGCTGCCGTTGCAAAAGACGGATGACGAGACGCTGCGCCTTGCATACCAAGGGCAGGAGCGGGAGATCGCCACCGAACCCTCTGCGGTCGATCCGTCGCGCACCAACGACGTGATGCTCGTACGCAATCGTTTATCCCGCATTTATTTTGACAAGAAGTTTTTTCCGTATCCGATCACGCTCTCTCTCGATACGTTGCGCAAGCTCGGTCCCGTCGTCGTCGCGAAGATCGGCTTCACGTATCTCTATCGTCGGCTGTTTCCGATCCGTCCGGAACGCAACCTGGAAGAATTTTTCCTGAACCGGTTCGGCGACGAGCTGTATAAAACGTTCTTTCGTTCGTATACCGAGAAAGTGTGGGGTAAGCCGTGCCGCGAGATCAGCGCGGAATGGGGCGCGCAGCGCATCAAGGGTCTTTCGGTCACGGAGGTCGTCCGTCACCAGCTCAAAAAACTGTTTGCGAAGAAGGACGACTTGGGACAGAAGGGAACGGAGACTTCGCTCATCGAGCGGTTCTTCTATCCCAAATTCGGCCCGGGACAGATGTGGGAGCGCGTTGCCGATCTCGTGCGCGAGAAGGGCGGCGAGATCCATATGGGCGTACGCGTCGTGCGCATCGAAACCGACGGGAACCGCGTCACCGGCGTCGTGGCGCAGGGTCCGGACGGCGAGACTCGCCACGAAGGCGACTATTTCTTTTCGACCATGCCGGTACGCGAATTGATCGCGGGCATGGGCGACGTCGTTCCGGCCGACGTGAAGCGCGTCGCGGACGGACTCGAGTATCGCGACTTCATCACGGTCGGTTTGTTGCTCAATAAGCTCGCCGTGCAGGACGCCGCGACGGGCAAGCGTATCAGCGATAATTGGATTTACGTTCACGATCCGGACGTCCTCGTCGGCCGGCTTCAGATCTTCAATAACTGGAGCGAGTATCTCGTACAAAATAAGGAGAACGTGTGGATGGGACTCGAATATTTTTGCAACGAAGGCGATGCGTTATGGAGCAAAAGCGATGAGGAGATGATCGCGCTCGGCAAACGGGAGCTTGCGACGCTTCGCTTGATCGATCCGGCGGACGTCCTTGACGGCACGGTCCTTCGCGAACGCAAGACATATCCCGCGTACTTCGGTACGTATAACGAGTTCGACAAGATTCGCGCCTTCGTCGATCCGTATCAAAATTTGTTCCTGCTCGGACGCAACGGCATGCATCGATACAATAATCAGGACCACTCCATGCTCACGGCGATGACGGCCGTGGACAATATCGTCGCGGGCATCGTTGACAAGTCGAATCTCTGGTCGGTCAACACGGAGCGGGAGTATCATGAAGAAAAGAAGTGATGCGCCATCCCGTTCGGAGCCTCGCGGCCCTTTCGTGCGCCGTGTTCGCGGCGCTGCTTAGCGTCTTGACGTGGCGCATCCGCGATTTATGGCCGATGTATGCGTCTTCGGACATCCGAGCGCAGACGCGTTTTGTGCTTGAAGACGCGAAGAACCGTTACGGTCTCGCCGTCTCGTATGCGGTTCCCTCGTCTTTGCGTTGCGACGAGGAGCGTTGTCGCCTGATGCTGCGCGAGCCGTTCAATCTCGCGATCGACCCGTCGATCCGGCATGCGTCGACGTTTGACTGGCCGCGCGACGATGCAAACGCTTATCGATATGACGAGGGAGCGGAATAATCGATGGACGTGGGCGGCGTATTCGATCGTCGCGCTCGTCTATGCGTTTGTGTTTTTCCGGGAAGCCTCGCTTGGACTGCTCGCAAACGACGCGGCCAAGTACGCGCTGAACATCCCGTATCCGCATCCGCCGCTCGGACGATGGTTCATGCTCGCGAGTCAGGCTCTATTCGGCACGACCGCCTTCGCGGCGCGACTTCCGAGCTTCATCGCGGAACTTGTCGCGATCTTTCTTTTTCTTCGATGCTCACGGAACTTCGCGAGTTTTTTACTCGCGCTCGGTCCGGCGTTTTTGATCTGGGTTGGGCAGGGATATCAAACCTCGTTCCTGATGTTGGCGATCTCGCTTATCGCCTTTGGCGTCATGAACAAAGGCGTCGCGCGTCTTGCGTGGGTGACAGCCGGATACTTGCTCGTGATTTGGACGCAGTTGCAGGGCGTTTTATTGTTGCCGGCCGTTCTCATCTTGTTTTGGGAAGAGTGGCGCAACGAGTCGCTGGCATTCCAATTCGACCGTGTTCCGGCGTGGCTTTTGGCAAACGTTTTCGCGCATACGTTTCTCGTCGCTCTTTGGTTTATCGGTAGTCCGTTGGCCGTTGCGGACGCCCTCGCGCTCGCCGGGTCGTCCGTCGGATTCGCGCAAAAGGCGGCGGGATTCGCGGGCGCGGACTTTTTTCCGCTTGCGCTTCTGCTCGTCGCGCTAAACATCGCTCACTTGATTCGGTGGTGGAAAGAAAAGCGTCTGACGGCTTCGACCGGAGCGATGCTCGTGTCTTCCGTGATCTTGCTCGCCTATCTCTTCTCCAATCACGCGTCTTATTATCTTCCGTATCTATTCGCGCTTTGTTTTTGGAGTCTGGTCGAGCTTCGCTTCATGTCAAAACGTCGCATGATTGCGCTTTGCATCGCGCTCGCGATCTTTCTCGGGGCGGAAGCGTATCTCTTCGGTCCGCGTCTCGTTCAAGCGCCGGCGGATCGACGAGCGGAGACCGTCGCGCTGCGAGAAGCGTTGTCGAGTCACGAGAGCGTCATGGCGCTCGGGTTTTACGGATATGAGCAGCCGTATCTGTTCGGAAAAATGTTTGCGCGTTTTGCGAGCGATTTGGGCATCCGCGAACGGACAGACGCCGTCGTGGTCTTTCGGGACGAAACCCTGAATGAGGAAGAACGGGCATTCCTTGACGCATTCCCCGATCGTCAAACGTTTGGCGCTTCAACTCTCTATACGCGGTGACAAGGCCTTCTGGACAGGTCCGGCGAGTCCTGCTAGCTTCGAAGTCCGATTTACTACCTGATGAGGAGGCTCTATGTCCAACGGAAACGGGGTTTCCGATTGCGCCACCGCGCGCAAGATCGTCGCGCATCTGTTGCGCCACAGACTGTTTAATCCTCGTATCCCGCCCATCGTCCGGCACTCGCTTCATACCGCGTATGGTCACATGCCGGGCGCTCAACCCGTCGATCAAACGCTCGTCGCCATGTTCCGCTACGGTCACGAGGAGGAGAAGATCGAGGAGATCGAGTTCCTGCTCATGCTCATGGAGCAATGTGGACGGATCGCGCCGATCGCGTATCCGGACGAAGAACGTCCCGACTTCATCATCCTTCCGGACGGTCGGAAGATATGGGAGGCGGAAGCCGGGCCGATGGCATCCGCTTCGCATGAAGAAGAGGATGTGTCCGTCGAGACTCGTGCATCCGTGACCCCCTGACCCCGCCATGGCGGGGTTTTTACGTAAAATCTCTGGACGAAAACGCCATTTTTCATTAGGTTAGTCGTTATGGAAAAGCGCCCGAAGCATGCGCATCTCGTGGGAATCGGCGGGATCAACATGTCCGCCGTGGCAAAGCTCCTCAAGCGGGCGGGGATTGGCGTGTCCGGATCGGATGCCAAGGAATCCGAATTGACGGACGAGGTGGAAGCGATGGGAATCCCGGTCGCGATCGGCCAAGACAAGATGCATGTCCCGCCGGAATGTGATCTGTTGATCTACTCGTCCGCCGTACCCGTCACAAATCCCGAGCGCGTGGAGGCCGCGCGCCGCAGCATTCGGGAGAGGACGAACTTCCAATTTCTCGGCGAGTGGTATGCGGCGTCGCGCGTGCTGCTCGTGACCGGTACGCACGGCAAGAGCACGACGACGGCCATGCTCGGCCACATGCTTGAGTGGACGCGCCGGGATCCGACGGTGATCGTCGGCAGCCGCGTGCCGGGATATCCGCTCGGCAACGTCCGCTTTGGCGGGGGCGAGCTGACCGTGATCGAGGGCGACGAATACGCCAAACATTTTCTCGAATTCGAACCGTACGGTTTGATCATCAACAACATCGAGCTGGACCACACGGACGTCTTTCCGGACATCGACGCGCTGCTTGCCGCGTTTCGCGAGTTGCTCGCGCGCGTGCAGGACGGCGGCGTCGTGATCGCAAACGCGGACGATGCTCGCGTCTCGACGCTGATCGGTCGTGAACGGACCGACCTCGAGTCGCGCGGCATTCGCATCCGCACGTTCGGTTTCGGCTCGCACGCCGATTGTCGCGTGGAGGACTTGCAAGTCAAGGACGAGCGACTGACGTTCGCGTATCGCGACGCGGCGCTTCGCCCGATCCTCGTCGAGCTTTCGGTTCCCGGCCGCATGAACGCGTTGAACGCCGCGGCGGCGCTGACGCTCGCGTCCTCGCTCGGCATCCCTTCGTCCGACGCGGTCGGCACGCTTGAGAGCTATCGCGGGATCTGGCGTCGATTCGAGATCGTGTCCGACCGCGACGACGTCATCGTCGTGTCCGACTACGCGCATCATCCGACGGCGGTGTCAATGACGCTCGACGCGGCCCGCGCGTTTTATCCGGGCCGTCGTTTTCTCCTCTGTTTTCAGCCGCATCATCGCCGCCGCACGCGCGACCTCTTTGACGACTTCGTTCCCGCGTTCGACAAGGCCGACCACCTCGCTTTGTGCGAGATCTACGACGTCGCGGGACGCGAAGAAGGCGAGCGGATCTCCTCACGCGATTTGCAGGAAGCGGTGATCCGCCACGACGGGGATCGCGGCGTGCAGCGCAGCGTCGAATACGCGCCGGATCCGGAAGAGGCACTGACCATCCTCAAACGCTGGAAGCGGCCGGGCGACGTCATCTTGGTGATGGGGGCCGGAGATATTTATTTAATCGCCAAGAAGATTTAATCTTTTGTCATTCCGAGGAACTCTATGCAACCCCTCACCCCGGAACAAGTCCGCGCGTACATGTCGGCGATCCCATCGGCGACGGAAAACGAACCGATGGCCAAGCATACGAGTTTTCGCGTGGGCGGCGCGGCGTGTCTTTACTTCGTCGCCCCGTCGTCCGACGCGATGTTGCAAGCCGTCCAAGCGGCCATGAATTTGCACATCCCGTGGCTCGTATATGGCGGGGGATCGAACATGCTCGTCGCGGACGAAGGCTACGAGGGCGTGGTCATCCAGGCGGCGAATCGCGGGATCTCCGTCGACGGGGAAACCGTACACGCGGAAGCCGGAGCCATTACCGCTCTGGTCGCGCGGCAATCGGTCGATGCGGGTCTCACGGGATTCGAGTGGGCGATCGGCGTGCCGGGGACGATCGGCGGCGCGGTGTACGGTAACTCCGGGTGTTACGGTGGCGAGATGCGGGACGTTGTGCGCACGGTAGACGTCTTCCGTTTGCGCGACGGACAACGCGTGCGGCTCACAAACGACGAATGTCGGTTCGGCTATCGAACAAGTCTCTTCAAACACGAGCCGCATCTCATCTTCGGCTGCGCGATCGAGCTCGCACGCACCTCCGACATCGAGGCTTCGAAACGGCGCGTGCAGGAGATCATGGCCATGCGAAAGGAGAAGCAACCGCTTGAAGCATCGAGCGCGGGGTGCGTATTTAAAAATTTCGAATTCACGGATGGGAAAGAGCTGGAAATTCTGAAACGTGAACTCGATGTCCCTCAAAGCATGATCGACAAGAAGCAGATTTCCGTCGGGTGGATTGTCGAGCAGGCCGGGCTGATGGGGAAGAGCGTCGGTGACGTGGAAGTGAGCAAGAAGCATGGCAATTTTTTCATCAACAAAGGCAAGGCGCGCGCGCAGGACATCGTTGCGCTCATCTCGCTCGTCAAAATGAAGATTCATGACGATCTTGGGATTGAGTTGCAGGAGGAGGTGCAGTATGTGGGGTTTTAGGGGTAGAGAGTAGGGGAAGAGAGTAGGGGGGAGTGAGTAGTGAGTAGCCTGAAGATAGAAAAAAACAAAAGAAAAAACAAACCGGGGAGTTCCCGGCTTGTTGCTACTTTCTACCCACTACTCACTTTCCTACATCTTCTTCATCTCCACCTGACACATCTTACACTTGTCCTTGATTAGCATCGCGCCGGCCGAAACGCCGACTAGAATGTACACGAGCCACTCCACCTGCGGCCAGGCGCCGAGAAGGAGATTCACCACGTTCCAGTTGGAACCGGCGAAGTTGCCGATGCCGACCAAGCCCCAGTTTAACGCGCCGACCATAACGAGAACCCATGCGATCATGTGACCGCTACACATTTTGCCCATCATACGCGAGAGAAGAAAATAATAAAGCAAATATATTATAGCATGGAGCAGGATGCATGAAGCATGAAATATGCCGAAAAAGAGAAACAGAGCTTATGTTAGGCGCGACTTCATCCACAGGCCCGCATCTACCGCTCCTTGCTACGAGGCTACCCGACTACTAGGCTAATCTTCGTATGACCATCAATATTCACGCGCGCGGGATCGAGCTCTCGCCCGCCATCAAGCAATATACGGAAGAAAAGATGCGTTCGGTCGAAAAATACCTCGATTCGATCCGGCATATGGATGTAGAAGTGGGTCGAGCGGCCGGACATTCTCAAAAAGGAGACGTCTTTGAATGCAAAGCCGTGGTCCAGATCGGCGGAGAAGTCATGAAAATCGAGCGCGATGCGGATGATTTGTATAAGGCGATCGACAAAGTGAGAGATCATTTGCGGGTCGAATTGAGCGATTGGAAAAAACGCCAAGATGAGCGCGGTCGAAAAGAGCTCTAGACAGAGAGCAGTAAACAAAGAGCAAAGAGCAGTACCAAAAAGAGCTGCTCTTTGCTCTCTGCTCTTTGTTCTCTATTGGTTCTCTCTTGCGTTTTAAGTTGTTTTACGCTAATTGTTTGCTAACTATATGTCCTGGATGACCAAGCTGTTCGGTGACCCGAATGCCCGCGAAGTAGCGAAGATCCAGTCCGTCGTGGATCGCATTTCGGCGTTGGAGCCGAGCGTCGCCGACCTTCCCGACGAGGCGCTGAAGGCTAAAACGACCGAGTTTCGCGAGCGCCTGGCCAAAGGCGAGGCGTTGGACGCGATATCGGACGAGGCGTTCGCCGTCGTACGCGAGGTTTCCAAACGCATGTTGAAGCAGCGTCAGTACGACGTGCAGATCGTTGGCGGCATCGCCCTGCATCGCGGCATGATCGCGGAAATGCGCACGGGTGAAGGAAAAACGTTGACCGCCACGGCGCCCGTCTATTTGAACGCGCTTACGGGAAAGGGCGTGCACGTTATTACGGTCAACGATTATCTTGCGAGACGCGACGCGATTTGGATGGGACAGGTGTATGACGCGCTCGGGCTTACGGTCGGTTGCGTGCAGCACGCCGGCAGCTTTCTCTACGATCCGACGTTCAAAAACGAGCCGGAACACGATCCCGAGCGCGATACGACGGGAGCGTTTCGCGTGGACATGGACTATTTGCGTCCGGTGTCGCGGCGCGAGGCGTATCACGCGGATATTACGTACGGGACGAATAACGAATTCGGGTTCGACTATTTGCGCGACAACATGGTCACGCGTCCCGAAGAGATGGTGCAACGCGAATTGCATTACGCCGTCGTGGACGAGGTCGACTCGATTCTCATCGATGAGGCGCGCACGCCGCTCATCATCAGCGCGCCGGCGGCCGAGGCGACGGACGCGTATTATAAATATGCGGAACTCGTCGCGAAGCTCGTCAAAGAAGAAGACTATAAAGTCGATGAAAAGCTCCGCTCCGCCACGTTGACCGAAACCGGCATTGCCAAGCTTGAGCAATGGCTCGGCGTGGAGAATTTGTATATCCAGGGCGGGATCAAGACCGTGCATCACATCGAGCAGGCGTTGCGCGCGATGGCGCTGTATCACAAAGACCGCGAGTACGTCGTGCGCGACGGGGAGGTGATCATCGTGGACGAGTTCACGGGACGCATGATGCAGGGACGTCGTTATTCGGAAGGGTTGCATCAGGCGATCGAAGCCAAGGAGCGCGTGCCGATCCAGCGCGAATCCGTGACGCTGGCGACGGTGACGTTCCAGAATTATTTCCGTCTGTACGAAAAGCTTTCGGGGATGACGGGTACCGCCGTGACGGAAGCGGAAGAGTTCCACAAGATCTATAAGCTCGAAGTATTGAGCATCCCAACCAATCGCCCGAATCAGCGCAAGGATTTGCCGGATCGCGTGTATCGAAACCAAATCGGAAAGTTCAAGGCAGTGGTGAGCGAGATCAAACAGCGTCATGAACGGGGCCAGCCCATGCTTGTCGGCACCGTCTCGATCGAAAAGAACGAGCTTTTGTCCGAAATGCTCACGCAAGCCGGCGTGCCGCATCAGGTGTTGAACGCCAAACATCACGAGAAGGAAGCCGAGATCATCGCGCAGGCCGGACGCAAAGGCGCGGTGACCGTCGCGACCAACATGGCCGGTCGCGGCGTG
Source organism: Patescibacteria group bacterium (assembly GCA_038061235.1). Classification (GTDB taxonomy): domain Bacteria; phylum Patescibacteriota; class Patescibacteriia; order 2-12-FULL-60-25; family 2-12-FULL-60-25; genus RHKK01. The sequence continues at coordinate 73,067 of JBBTZS010000001.1, forward strand.
GACATCATTCTCGGCGGCCATCCGCCCGACGAAGCCATGACCGAGGAAATCCGCTCGTTCGGCGGATTGCACGTGCTCGGTACCGAGCGTCACGAATCGCGTCGCATCGATAACCAGCTGCGCGGACGCTCCGGCCGTCAAGGCGATCCGGGTTCCACGCAATTCTACCTTTCGATGGAGGACGACCTCATGCGCATTTTTGGCAAGTCGTCCCAGCGCGTGAAGAACCTCATGGAGAGTCTCAAGATCCCCGACGACGAACCGATCGAGAACGGCATTCTCACCAAGCAGCTCGCCGCCGCACAGAAAAAAGTCGAAGGACATCACTTTGACATTCGCAAACACCTGCTTGAATACGACGACGTGATCAACAAGCATCGGAGCGTCATCTACAAGAAGCGCCGTGATATTTTGCATGCGGCAACCAAGGCGACGGAAGAGGGGAAAAGCCCGCTTCAACCGATCATCGTCGAGATGATCGAGGGCGAAGTCGAGCAACTCGTGTCGTTTCACACGTCCGCCGAGGACACGCGCGAGTGGGACATGGCAAAAATCGAGGACGGCGCGCGCGCGATTTTGCCGTCGGGGTTTGACGTGAAGGCGTCGGTGGAAGCCGCGCTCGCGGACGTCAAAGATCAAGACGACTTCATCGAGCGACGCACGGCGATTATCGAGGGCATCATGAAACTCGTACATGAAGCGTACAACATGCTTTCGGATACGCTCGACGACGTCGCGTTGCAGATGGAAATCGAAAAAGTCGTCGCGCTACGCTCAATCGACGATTTGTGGATTAGCCACCTCGAAGCCATCGACTATCTGCGTCACGGCGTTGGCATGCAAGGCTACGGCCAGCGCGATCCGCTCGTCGAGTACAAGCGCGAGGCGTTTCGCTTATTTCAGCACATGCTTGCGACTTTGAACCAGCGCGTGGCGCGCATGTTGTTCAAGGTACAGATCACAAAACAGGACGCCGAGCAGGAGTTGCGTCGCATGCAACCGCTCGCGCAACCCGTCCAGTTGTCCGGCGCGGCGAAAACGTCCGACGATTTATCAGGCGCATCACGCAGGATCGAAGCCGATCCGAAATTCAAGAACGTCGGTCGCAACGAACCGTGTCCGTGCGGAGCGACGAAAGAGGACGGGTCTCCGAAAAAGTACAAACATTGTCATGGGGCGAATGTGTAATGTGAGAAGCAGGAAAACGCGGCATGTGCGGTAGTTTCCGTGGCCGCATCATTCCGGACGAGGTTTTCTGAACCCTCGTCTTTTTTTGTTTTGACCCCAATCTGACCCCCTGTTACGTTCAAATGAGTTATTTTCCAACCTGAGTGAGGAGGTGTGATATGACGCACGGCCGGCCGTTTGGTTCTGGCGTCATCGGGTGGATCGGAAAGGTATTCCGCCGCTTGATGTTTGCGGTGTTTGTGTTGATGCTCGGGGCGACGTGTTGTCTGGGTTACGCGATCCGTCGCGGATGGCTGCAGTATGAGCTGCACGTGGGTGATCAATCCGAGACGTCATCTCCGCGCGCGGAGGCGCCGTCCCTGGGGACCGGTCTCGGCGTCTCGGGACGCGGTCGGGCCTACGGCATCTTTGTGTCGTTGTGGGAATTCCCGCCCGCGACGGACGGTGCGAGCCGCGACTTGAGCGGGCATCGTGACCTGGCGCGCCGGATGGCCGACGCGTTTATCCGTGCGCGGATCATGGATCCGGAACACGCGATCGTCCTCATGGACGAACACGCGACGCCCGACGAATTCCGCGCGGCCGTGATCCGCCAGTCGATTCGCGTCACGCGGGAGGACCTCGTGGTCGTATATTTCGGCACGCATGGCGGCGAGCATTCGCTCGAACTCCACGATCACGCGAGCCTGACCGAGGCCGAGCTCCGCGCCCATCTCATAAGCCTTCGGCCCGGACAAGGTCTGTTCCTTGCCGATGCTTGCCGCTCCGGCAGTCTCAACCTGGCGATACCGACCGCGCAGGAAACCGACGGCGCGATCTGGCACGGGCTCTACTCGACGAGCGCGACCGCGCCCTCCTACGGCGAGTTCATGTCGAACGCGTTGATCGAACTCGTGCCGCGGCTCGGCCGCGACGACGGCGTCGTGACGATGGAGGACCTCCTCATGGCCGTGCAGGATCGCGTCCGGCCGCGCCTCTCGAGCGAGCAGCGCACGCAGATGGACGTGAATGCGCTCGGCGACGGCGATGCCATGCTCTGGCGCGTCCGTCTCTCGCGTATCGCTTCGCGCGACTGATCTCTGTCCCCGTTTTTCGGGGATTTTTTTCGCGGAAGAAAAGGTGTGTTACACTGCGGGTAACTCTTTTCATCTATGGGCTTCATTCTTCGCATCGTGTTGGGAGCGGTCATTCTCATGGTCGGGGTCGGCTTTGTTTGGAAGACGCGCGACATCTACGACTTCTTCGGCACCGTTCCGTTTGCGGAAAAATATCTCGGCGGGGGAGGGTCGACGCTGTTTTACAAACTCCTCGGCGTGTTGTTCTGCTTCATCGGTTTTATCGTGATGTTCAATCTCTGGAATGCCTTTTTGCAAGCGACGATCGGTTCGCTGTTTCCGCAACCGATGTAATTACGAAGTATGCCCCGTTAGAAGCGGGGTATATCCACGACGAGCTCCATACTTATTCACTTAACTTCTAACGGGGTATGCGTCATAGCGGCAACGAGCTGATCAATCCGTTCAAGACGCTCGAGCGTGCCGGCATTCGGGAAGGGGACACGGTCGCCGATCTCGGCTGCGGAGCCCTCGGGCATTTTGTGTTTCCCGCGGCGCAGCTCGTGGGCGGCAACGGGCGCGTGTATGCCGTCGATATCGACCGGCATGCGTTGAAAGCGGTGGAGCGCGGCGCGCGGCACGAGCAGTATTGGAACATCATCCCCGTTTGGTCCGATATAGAGGTCGTGCGCGCGGCGCGTATTCGTGACGCCTCGTGTCATCTCGTGCTCGTCGCAAACAACCTGTATCTTTCGCAGCATCGGGCGGGACTCGTCGCGGAAGCGATGCGTCTCACCGCTCCGGGCGGGCGCATTCTCGTGATCGAGTGGCAGGCCTGCCGGACGGCGGTGGGGCCGGCGCCGGAAAACCGTATGGCGCCAAACGAGGCCAAGCGGTATTTTGCCGACCCGGAGCTTGAGCTCGTGGACGAATACGATGCAGGGGATTGTCACTACGCGCTGGCGTATCGGAAGATCGAGACGGAAGGGGCTCATCCGGTGATCATCAATCACGCGGCCGACTTGGCCCGTTAGAAGCGTTGCTTCTCACGGGTCTTGCGGAATCATTTCCGGGTTGATACATACTGATCGTTTTATGAATTGGATTCTCCCGCTATTTAAGCCCTCGTTCTGGTTCAATCTCCAGACCGTACCGTTTATGCCCTGGCTTGAACGTTTTCTGCCGTTTTTCCTAGTCGTGCTTTTCCTCGTGGCGTCGGCCGTCTTTGTCTACATACGCAGGGGTAAGTGGCCCAAGGAAACCCGTCGATTCATCAGGCGCGTGGGGACTTGTATCGGCTGGGCGGGCGCCTCCGGACTCGTGCTCTATTTTTTTCACTGGCAGGCCGTCCCGTATCTTTCGATGCGAATCTTGTGGCTGTTTTGGATCGGCGGATTCGGGTATTGGGGGTATGACATCTGGCACGACCATTTTCGCGTCACGCCCGCCCAAAAAGCCAAGGAACAAGAGCGCGCCGCGTATGAGAAGTGGCTGCCCAAACCGGGCGGTCGGTAAAGGGTTATAATATAATACAAATAAAATAATATAGAATAAATTAATACAAATATTCAAATATGACCTTTGCCCGCAAGGCGGACGGCCAACGAGGCGAGGCGTTGGCAGAGGCCTTTTTGGCCGAGCGGGGCTTTCTCGTCGTCGCGCGCAACTGGACCCATCGTTTGGGCGAAATCGACCTCATCGTCGAGCGCGACGGAGAGATCCGTTTCATCGAAGTCAAATATCGGAACACCCTGATGTTTGGCTATCCGGAAGAGGCCGTGACCGGCAAGAAGTTGCGTCATTTGTCGCGCGCGATCGAGTGTTGGCTTGAGGAGCAGGTTCGTCCGCCGATGCGTTATCAGGTCGACGTGGTCGCCATTACGGCCGTGGCCGGTCAGCCCGTCGACTACCATTGGGTTGAGGACGTTTATCAATAAAGCCTAGTCTTAGCTGAAATCTTGCATAAGGGGATTGACCCCGTTAGAAGCGGACGCTTCTAACGGGGTTGACATAACCCTTATTTTTTGGTATGAAAAACCGTTCGCTTAATCCACATCCACCCTCACCTATGGTTATCGCCATGATCGGACAAAAAGGCCTGCCGGCTCGTTCCGGAGGCATTGAGCGCCACGTTGAAACGTTGGCGTCGGGATTGGCGTCCCGAGGTCACCGCGTCGTGGTATTCGGTCGTGAGTGGTATGTGGCGGGCGGCAAGTCTCCCGTCGGCATCGAGCAGATCATCACCTCGGGGATTCGCACCAAACATTTGGATGCGATCACGCACAGCTTTACCGCGCTTCTCGCGGCTCGTCGCATGCGGCCGGACGTGGTTCATATTCACGGCACGGGCATCGCTTTGCTTACGCCGCTTGCGCGTCTTCTGCATCCGCGCGCCAAGATCGCCGTCACCTTTCACTCGATCGACCGCGTGCTGACCAAGTGGGGCCGCGTGGCCCGTTTTGCGTTCAAGGTCGGGGAGTGGATGGCGTGTCGCACTCCGCATCGCACTGTGACGATTTCACAGGTGCTTGCCCGATATTGCGAGCGTACCTACGGGGTTCAGACGACGTATGTGACGCATCCGATCCCGACGCCGGAAGTTCCCGCGAATGTGGATAACCTTATTCAGCCGCACGGACTGGCTGTGGATAACTATTTCTTGTTTGTGGGCCGCTTGATTCCGGATAAGCTCGCGCATGTTCTGATTGAAGCGTATGGGAAAGCGCGTACGCAATTTCCGGAGCTGTTTACCCATCGTCCGCTCGTGTTGGTCGGTGGCGCGGCCTGGACCGACGCGTACGCGTCCTGGTTGTGCGGACTCGCAAGCCGTACGCCGGGCGTGATCATGCTCGGTCAGCGTTTCGGCAAAGAGCTGACGGCGCTTCAGGCCGGCGCACTCGCCCACGTTTTTCCGACCGCGAGCGAAGGCCTGTCGCTTTCGCTTGTCGAGGCTTGCCAGCTTCGTCGACTCGTGATCGCCACGGACATCGAGGCGAACGTCGAGGCGACGGCCGGCTCGATGCTGCCGATCCGTCCGCGCGACACGGACAGCCTCGCGAACGCGTTGATCGTCGCCGCGCACATGGACGCGCGCGACCGACAACGCTTCACGGACGCCGCGGCGCGACACTCGATCAAGACGCATGACATGAATGATCGCATCGACGATATGGAGCGCGTTTATCGAGAGATGTGCGGTCAACCGATGGCGCTCACGACGCCCATCGCGGTACAAGCGTAAAAAACTTAAAGAACAGAGAGCAAAGAGCAGTTTCTTATAGGAGCTGCTCTTTGCTCTTTGCTCTCTGCTCACTAACCCACCAGCTTGAAGAAAGCCTTCAATTCCGATAGGCTCGGACGTACTGCCTAAGGAGGCCGCCGGGGGGTTGGTACACATGAATCAACTGGTTGACAGATTTTTTGTCTATCGAATCCGCACCCATCGGGACGCGGAAGCGTTTGGCCGTTTGTATGATCGATACGTGACGCGCATTTATCGCTTTGTTTACTTAAAACTGCCCTCCAAGGAGGCGGCTGAAGACGTAACCTCGGAGACGTTTCTTCGTTTTTGGCAATACGCACTGGAGCAAGAAGAGATCCGTAATGTACGGGCGCTTTTGTATAAATTCGCACGCAATTTGGTTGTCGATCATTATCGAAAACGTGATCCGGACACTCCCCTATCTTCGATTGTAACGGAATCGGGGCTCGGCGCGTCTTCTCATACTGAAGGCATTTTGACCGACCACGGTCGGCAACACGCTATCATCGAAGCCAGGGCCGAACTCAGCCTTGTTCTCGAGAAAATCGACCGCTTGAAAGAAGATTACCGGGATGTCCTTACGCTCCGGCTCGTCGATGGGCTGGGGTATCCGGACATTGCCCGCATCCTCGACAAGACTCCAGGTCACGTACGCGTCATCTTTCATCGAGCCATGAAGGCGCTAGACGCCCTGGATCGATCCGCACCCACGTCACACCCACGTCACCCACGTCATGAGTAAACGCGATCTCCTCCGTAAACTTCGTTCCGTCCGTTCGACGGAGCGCGGGATCGTGCCCGACCAGGCGTGGGTTTTGCGAACTCGTTCCCGATTGATGGAACAGGCGCGCATCGCAGACGCGCTTTCGCCGTTGCCCGCTTCCCTCCGGTTTCGAGAGGCGGTGCGCACTTTCGTCCCGACGCAGGTCATGCGATGGATGCGAACGCCCGCTCTCGCGGCATTTTCGATCCTAGTCGCCGTGCTCGGCGGATCTCTCGCGAGCGTAAACGCGTCCGACCGTTCCGTGCCGGGCGATTTTCTGTATCCGGTCAAGATCGCCGGCGAGCAGACGCGTTTGGCGTTCACGCAAGATAAGGCCGACCGCGTGCGCCTGAAAGCCGAGTTCGTCGACCGCCGCGTCGAAGAAATCAAAACGATCGCGAATGCGCCGGACAAAAAGCATCCGGACCGTTTGCGTGATGCCGCGATCGGACTCAAACGCGACCTTGACACCGTAAAACTTCAACTCAAAGAAGTAGAACAGGAATCCTCGGCGCAGGTCACGGCGGAATTGGCCAAGTTGGTGGATGAAAAAATCGATCAGGTCTCAAAACAATTGAAGCAGGTAAACACGGAAGATTCGCAGGAGGCGAGACCGGCCGTGGCCGAAGCCGCCGCGCAGGCGGTGCAAACGAGCGTCGCGGCCGTCGCCGTCTTGATCGATGCGCGAACACAACCGGACGCGCAAAATGTCATGAGCGACGAAGAGGTCGCCAAGGTGTTGCAGGAGAAGCTGCTCGATTTGCATGCAACGATTGACGGCGTCACGGAACGATTACGGCTCGTAAGCGCTTCAGGCACTCTTCCCGACCAATCCGTGTCCGGAACGCTTTCGAACGCCTCATCCGCGACGGATGTCGTCACGACGCCGCAGCTCCTCTCCGCGAGCGCCATGTTGCAGGCGGTCAAGGTTTTGATCGACGAAAACAAGTTGAACGAAGCGACGCAAAAGCTCGCCGACGCCGCCAAAGCCACGGCGCAAGCGGTTGCGGCGGCCGAGCTCCTTTTGCTCGACTCGACGACCGAAACGACGGTGACTCCGGAGGAAATTCCATCCGGGAGCGCGAGTTCGTCCGACGATATCGTGACGTCGACATCAACATCAATATCTTCTCCTTCCTCCAAAACCTCCACGTTTACTCCGCCTTCTTAACATTCTTCGTTCTCCCTCAATCAGGGCGACCCTGCCTAGCAGAGGCGTCCTGACGAGCGGGAGAACCCTCTTCCCCACGGAGACTCTCTTTTGCTCTCGTGCCCGATCCCCACACAACGGTTTGGCGCCAAAGGTCGATCCGACTTATGTCGGAAGCCATACTGTCTACTCATAACAGATAAACAAGAACCGCTTTCTCTGGATTCTCACGGATCCTTGAAAGCACCCAGCCCGCAAGGGCTACCCTATGGGTAATATCCTTAAGAAAATTTTCTCCAGCTTCGTCGCTCTGACGACGATCGCCTGGTCGGTCGGTATCGGCACGATGGCCCTTCCGACGGCGGCTCGAGCCGCGACGGCAGGTGATCTGATCAAGGCCTCCGGGCCTGCGGTGTACTACTACGCCGCGGACGGCAAGCGCTATGTGTTTCCGAACGAGAAGACCTACTTCTCGTGGTTCGTGGACTTCTCCGGCGTTCGGACCATTTCCGACACGGAGCTCGCCTCGTACCTGATCGGTGGAAACGCCACGATCCGACCGGGCACCCGCCTGGTCAAGATCCAGACGGATCCGAAAGTGTATGCCGTCACCCTCGGTGGCGTGCTTCACTGGGTCGAATCCGAAGCCATCGCCATTTCGCTTTACGGCGCCACCTGGGCCCAGCGCGTGGTTGACGTTCCGGACTCGTTCTTTGTGAACTACACGATCGGCTCTTCCGTCTCCACTGCGGTTCATCCGAGTGGAACGGTTGTGCAATACGCCGGCAGCACGACGCGTTACGTCGTCGACGGCGGCCAGAAGCGCATGATCGCTTCGGACGCGGTGTACGCCGCGAACGGCTTTAACCCGGCGTTCGCCATCACGACTTCCATCACGTACCCCGACCACGCGTCGAACGTGAATAGCCGTGAATGTGCATTGGCCGATGTGATCGCCATCTGTGGCGTGATCCCGGTGGGCGGCAACCTCGTGGTTTCCCTCGCCTCCGACACACCTCCGGCACAAACCGTGCCGAAGAATGCCGCGAGCATTTCGATGGCCAAGTTTAACCTGACGGCCGGCTCCGCCGCCGCGCTTGTGACGGGTCTTCAGATCCGCCGCATCGGCGTCGGTGCGACCTCCGACTTCTCGAACGTGTACTTGTATGACGGCAACGGTAATCGTCTCACGACGGGCCGCACCATCAACTCGTCCACGAACGTCGTCGAGTTCCATGGTTTGAGCATCAACGTTGCCGCCGGCGCGACCTATTCGCTCGTGATGGTCGGTGACTTCTCGAGCCCGTCCGCCACGGGCGGTCAGCACGCGTTTGAAATCTCCGCCGCCTCCTCCGTTGTCATCAGCGGTTCGGGCACGGTCTCGGGAAGCTTCCCGGTCCGCGGAAACGTGTTCACGGTCGGTACGACGGCGGCCGGTCGCCTCGATGTCCAAAAGGGCACGACCCCGGCGAACCCGAATATCGGCGCCCAGAACGCGGAAATCTCTAACTTCAAGTTGACGGCCAACACCAACGACATTGAAGTTCGTCGCCTCACCCTGCTCCAGGCCGGTTCCGTGACCAACTCGGACCTGACCAAATTTGAGCTGTGGACCGGTACGACCAAAGTGGCCGAAACCGCCGCAACCGTGGGTGACAAGATCGTCTTGAACTTCGAACCGCCGTACGTCATCCCGAACGGCACGACGAAGACCCTCTCCCTGAAGGCGGCCATCGCCGGTCGTGCCTCACGCACGATCAAGACCTACGTCGAGTATACGACGGATGTCTACGCCATTGACCGGCTCTACAGCGCAGGCGCCGCCGTCTGTATCGCAGACACGGCTGTCGGCGGTTGTACGACCACGGGCCAGGGTTCGTTTGACGGTGAATCCACCGACTCCAACTACATTGAAGTCACGACCCAGGGCGGACAGCTCACGGTCTCCTTCAACGGTCCGACCACGGGCAACGTTGCGAAGGGCAGCCAGGACGTTGTCCTGTACCGCTTCTCGCTTGCCTCGCCGGACAACACGTTGGAAATCCGCAACGTTGACTTCAAAATCCAGGGCAACACGTCCTCGGACCTCGTGATCGGTTCCGCGGGCACGGAATACTTCCGTGACATTAAGATCAAGAACCTCGCAACGGGTGCCATCTGGATGGGTCCGACGACCTTCCCGACCACTTGTGCCGACGGGGCGCAGGGCAGCGCTTCTACCTGTCTGATCACGTTGTCGGATTCCCGCAACATCAACGCGGGTGAAGTGCTTGACCTCGCGATTACCGCCGACCTCCACAACGGCGCGGAAGACGCGACGAACGAGTTCTACGCCGATGGCAACAACCAGTACAAGGTTGTCCACGGCGACAGCTCCAGCCTGCTCTTTGACTCGGATGATGTCCGCGTCGTAAGCACGGGCGAATTCCTCGCCGTGAGCAAGATCGTTCCGAACACGTCCATCACGAGCAACCTCCAGACGGTGAAGGCCGCCAGCCTCTCCGTGGCCCTTGCCGCTTCTCCGAGCGCCGGTACGGCGGTCAAGAAGCAAGTGGACATCCCGGTCGTGGGCTTTGTGTTCACCTCGGGTAACCAGAACGCCATCAAGATCACGCGTGTGACGCTTACCGGTCAGGGTTCGTTGAACGGCCTGTCCTACGGCGCCACCAACACGGTGAACATCGTCACGTCGTGTGCGTTGTTCGACGGCGGTCTTCAGGTCGGAGTCTCGGCATCGCCCGACACCACCGCCGGCACGTTCGCCATCACCAACATGAATGTGACCGTCCCGGCCGGCTCCTCGAAGACGCTCGTTGCCAAGTGCACGGCGGACTCGGTGGTTGACGGCGCGGCCGACTACATCGCGGTCGGTATCGATGCCGACGCAGACGTGACGGCCGAAGACAACGAAGCGAACTCGGTAACCGCTTCCCGCTCCACGCAGGTCGACTCGAACGCCAGCACCTCACCGGTGCTCGCCCAGACGATCCGCAGCGCGGGTACGCTTACCATCGCGACCGACAACCTTCGCCAGTCGACGATTCTCGTCGGCGACGACGGCGCGATCTGGCAGAACTTCGCGCAATTCAAGGCTACGGCTCAATATGAAGCCGTGGAACTTAGCAAGTTTACCGTCACCTCCACGGGTGTCGCGGCCAACTTCATTGCGCAAGGGATCGCCATCGCACAAGACGGTGCGGTGAAGGGTTCGGGCACATTGCCGTCAGGCGTCGACGTCTCCCAGAATGTTGACCTCTCGACCCCGATCGTTGTGCCGAAGGATGGCTCCGCCACCTTCCAGGTCTGGGGCAAACTCTCGAGGACGATGGCTTCGTCAACCGTCTCCGGTTCGACGAGCGCCGCTCGCTCGGGCAACCTGATGAACCTCGGTATCGGAGGCAACCTCCAAACCGGTGATTGGAACTCAAACTACGCGAGTCAGCTCAACATCCTGGCCAACGGTCAGGCTTCGGGCGATCGCTTGTACGCGACTACCACCGCCGGAAGCAACAAGGGTACCTCCGGTAATCAGTTCGTCCTGCGCAAGAGCAAGCCGGTTGTGGCGCGCCAGGCGCTCTCCACGACTACGCTCACCGCCGGTCTCGACACGGATCTCTACAAGTTCCAGGTTTCGGCCGACAGCGCGGGCTCCGTCGCCCTGAAGAAGATCAGCTTCAGCTGGTCAAAGGGTGACTCGAACTCGAGCCTCAACTTCCAGAACCTGCGCTTGCGCAAGGGAACGACCGATATCGCGAGTGGTGATCTCACCATCACCTCTGCGACGAGTATCAACTACTACGCAGGCGGTCCGGCGTTGGGTGAAACCAGCGGCACGATCGTGATCGTCTTCACCAACGAAGAAACGGTCTCCGGCTCGGGTAGCGTCTATACCCTGCATGGCACGATCAACGGTACGGTGGACTCGGGTGACTCATTGTCATTCAACTTCCGCCGAAATGGCTTGGCGACGCCGATAACCGGCTACCTGAGCACCTATCCGCTTGCAGGTGTGGTTGGCTCGAACATCGACGTAGGCACGACCCCGCTTGCGGGAGCCCCGACCGTCGTCGGTACGTTTGTCTGGTCCGACCTCTCGGAAGTCCCGCACTCCTACGCGTCAGGCACAGACAGTGGCTCACGTGACTGGACGGAGGACCTCCATGTCGAGGATCTGACGCAGCAGTCAACGCTTAGTCGCTAATAGGGCTTAGCGCCTGACGGCACTCGCGTAACGCATAGTGCGTAACGTGAAACGCCTGAAGGAAACAAAACCCCCGGCATGCGCCGGGGGTTTTGCGAATAAGATTTTTATCCACAGACGGTATATCTATCGATAAAACGTGATCGGGTGTATCATTTGTTCCAGTATTAACGATTTATTTTTTCGTGTCCTATGATGTTTGCCCGGTCCTTATCACCCGCTTGGCAGGGAATGAACGTTCGCACGTTCGGCCTGTTTGCGGTCGCGGTCGCTGCGGTATTCGGAGGTCTCGTCTTTTTTTCGCGACCGGCGGCTGCTGCGACGTGTAATTTCAGGAGTGTCGGTAATAATAATTTCAATACATCGGGCAACTGGAGCTGTGGCGCTGTCCCTACTGCGGCGGACGACGTCTTAGTCGGAGCCGGCACCACGACAAACCTTTCGGCAAGCGTTACGGTTTCAAACGTTTCCGTTTCCGGAACGTTGAACGCGGTTGCAAGTTTGCTACAAGTCACAACTTCGACATCTATCGATGCAGGGGGCGTGGTGACGTCTACAAGTGGTATCCTCGCACTCAATACGGTCACGAGCACGGGAAGTCTCGGAACCCTCACCGGAATAATTACCGTTTCAAGCACCTTCCAGAATAACGGTTACTTTGGTCTGGCGGGCGGAACGGCCACAACCACAGGCGCTTTCACGAATGCCGTGAGCGGCAGGATAAACGGCGGCGGCGGCATCTTGGCTTTTCTCGGCGATTACCTTGATTCAGGGGCATTCACGGCCGCAACCGGAACGGTGCGCGTCGGTGGAACCGCGAATCAAAACATCGCCGGTGAGTTGTATAACCTCTTCGTTTCGTTGAAAACCGAAGGAACCGCAACATTCGCAGCAAGCACGACCATCTTGAGCACGCTCAATGCAAATGGGGCCGGCGGAACCGTATCGGGCGGATCAACCGCCCTCACGGTCGTCGGGGCCGCGACGGTGTTATCCGGCGCGTCCGTGAGTTCCACGTCCGGTACGCTCACCTTTAACGCGGCCGTCACCTCGACCGGTTCGTTAGGCTCTACGTCCGGCAACATGCAACTTGACTCGACCCTGCAAAACAACGGCTGGTTCGCCATCGGCTCCGGAACATCGACTTTTGCCGACACTGTAACGAACGCCGTGAGCGGTACGATCAACAACAATACCGGCGTGCTTCGTTTTGCCGCCGACTTTACCAATGCAGGCACGTTCAATGCGAATACCGGCACAACGCGCTATATAGATTACGGAGCCGCGAACAATGGAAACGTTGCCGCCGTTACGTATTACAATCTCATCATTGACAAAGACGATGGTTTCGTCGCCACCCTGACGGGAGGTACGACCGTGAGCAACGCCTTCACCCTCTCCTTAGGTATCCTTTCGGTCAACACGCGGACGTTTACCGTTTCCGGCACCTACACCAACAGCGGCGGCCAGGTGACGATTTCGAGCGGAACGATCGTGCATGCGCTCACATCAAACGCCTTCACGACCTCCTCCGGCGGCGCGACCTCAACCGCCCAGATCACCTTTACCTCCGGTGGCGGTCTGTACGTGACGTTGCAAGACAACAACCGCAACCTTTCGGCGACCAACACCGAAACGATGACCGTGACCGCGAGCGTGACATCGGCATCCGGCTCGGACAGCGAAACGCTCACGCTGACGGAAACGGGCAACGCGACGGGCATCTTTCGTAACACGACCGCGTTTCCTCTCTCGTATGTCGTGAACGCGACGACCAATGACGGCACGTTAACCGTCAACGCGTCCGACACCGGCACGGTGAGCTACACGGACACGTATGACGCCACCGACACGGGGACCGATACGATTACGATCACCCTTGCCACCAGCGCGCCGGCTGGCACGACAACGACGGGCGGCGGCGGTTTGGCTGCGGCCGGCGGAGGCGGCAGCTCGGGCCTCGTGCCGGTGACGACCGAATTCCAGGAAGTCGTGGTGGACGGAGCCGTGATTCCGGTGCATACGCTCGTGAAACTCGTCTGTCCCGCCGGAGCCGGCGTCAATCACCCGTGCACGGCCGTGTATTACGTGAGCACGCAAGGCAAGCGTCACGCGTTCCCGAATGCCAAGGTCTATTTCACCTGGTATCCGGACTTCTCCGGCGTACAGCTCATCAACGAAACGCAAATGGCGGGCATTCCATTGGGCATGAACGTCACCTACAAGCCGGGCGTGAAGATGGTGAAGTTCACCACCGATCTAAAAGTTTATGCCGTGGAAAAAGGCGGTAACTTGCGATGGGTCACGAGTGAAGCGCTCGCGATCGCCCTCTACGGCACGGCGTGGAACACGATGATCGACGATATCGATGACGCGTTCTATGTCAATTACCGCTTTGGGAACGACATTTCCTCGACCGCCGACTACAATCCCGCCACGGCGAAAGCCTCGGTGACCTACCCGAGCGATAGCTTGCAGAGGTAGCAAGCAACCTCCCGTTTTAGGTTCGAAAGACCGCGAATCTCGCGGTCTTTTCGCTCTGTATGCCCCGTGTTACCCTAGCTCCCGACTCTATGAATCGCACGACAGCCATCAGGCTCTTCAAAGCCCTCACCTATCTCGGTGTTTACGGCGGACTCCTGGTCCCGCTCATGTTCATTCCGACGGTGATTTTCCCCTTCGTTTTCTCGAAACTGATTTTTTTCCAGATACTTATCGGCCTCACGTTCCCGGCGTATCTCGCCCTGGCGTGGATGGAGCCGGAGTTCCGTCCCAAGAAGCACTTGCTCTATTTCGCGGTCCTGGCTTATTTTGCGGCCTTGACGCTGTCGGTCGTATTTGCCATCGATCCGCTTCGCGCTTGGTGGGGAAACCAGGAGCGCATGAACGGATTGTTTACGCTGTTGCATTTCTTGGCATGGCTTACGATGGCCGTCGGAATCTTAAAGACATGGACGCATTGGAAATGGCTCTTGAATTACCAAGTCGGCCTCTCCTGCGTCATGGCGATCGTGGCCATCATGCAAAAGCTGAACCCCAACCTGCTCATGTTTCCGGCGGGCGATCGCGTCGGCGGGTTGCTCGACAATCCGATTTACATGGCGGCGTATCAGATCTTCAACCTATTCTTTCTTGCGCTGCTGTTCTGGCGGAATCCGTCACGGAATTGGCGCGTCGTATACGCGGTGATCGCCGTGTTTGACGTCATCGCGTTCTTCCTCGCGCAATCACGCGGCGCGTTGCTTGGTCTTGCCGCCGGCCTGATCGTATTCGCGTTGTATGTCGCCATCTTCAGCAAGAATAAAAAAACAAAATACGTCGTGTTCGGCGGTCTGCTCGCGCTCATGGCGACCTATGGTGTCCTCTTTGCATTCCGCGATACGGAGTTCATCCGCGCGACGCCGTTTAATCGCCTGACGGACTTTCGTTCCACGATCTCCACGCGCCTCATCGCCTGGGAAATCGCCTGGGATGGGTTTCTCGAGCGACCGGTGACCGGCTGGGGGCTCGATAACTTTCACATCCTGTTCAACCAAAAATTCAATCCGGAATCCCTGCGTTTTGGCACGTATGAAACCTGGTTCGACCGCGCGCACAATACCGTGATGGACGTGCTTTCGATGACGGGACTG
Source organism: Patescibacteria group bacterium (assembly GCA_038061235.1). Taxonomy (GTDB): domain Bacteria; phylum Patescibacteriota; class Patescibacteriia; order 2-12-FULL-60-25; family 2-12-FULL-60-25; genus RHKK01. The sequence goes on from JBBTZS010000001.1 coordinate 88,318, forward strand.
CTCGGCTTCCTCACCTTTTTCGGCATTTACGTCGCGATCTTCATCTCCACCTGGCGAGCGTTTAGACGCGGATGGATCGATTTGCCGATCGCGGCCATCCTATTCTCGTTACCGATCGCCTACTTTGTCCAGAACTTGTTCGTATTCGATCACCCCGCAGGATTCTCGATGAGTTTTCTCCTTTTTGGGCTGATCATCGCCGCGACGAGAGGTGAGTTTATCGGGGAAAGAGAGCAGAGAGCAGAGAGCAGAGAGCAGGGGCGGGTGCGACGGGATGCGCCGTGGATTCTCTTTGCGGTCATACAGCTTCTCGGTATCTTGTTGGTATATCGAACGTCCGTTCTTCCTTTCCGCGCTTCCGAAACGGCGATCAAGGCGAATGCGGTCTTTGGCGTGAATCCCATCGTGTCCTTTCAGTATGCAAAAGAGGCGGCGGAGATTCCGACGTTGTACGTGGATGAACAGTCGTTTCTTCTTGCGCGTAATATTATCGCGATGATCAATGCGGGGCAGTTTCAAAAGCTCCCGCAGTGGAAGGAAATGTATGCGCTGGCGAAATCGCTTTCCGAAGAAGAGGTTTCGCGTCATCCAAACAACACGCACCCTCGCTATATTTATGCGAGACTCGCGCAATCCATCATGCCGCTGCTGCCTGAAGAGGCCCCCGTGGCCTTGGAACAATATCAAAGGGCCATCGAAACGAGTCCGAAGCGTCAGCAATTGCATTACGGTCTTGCGCAGCTCTATTTGCAACTCGGACAATTGGACGCCGCGCTTCAGGTGTTTAAGAACGTTCGTGATTTTGATCCGGAAAACGGTATCGGTTCGTGGAACTATGGTGTCTTGCTCCTGTATGACAAGGGAAATCAGGATCCCACATTACGCCTCGAAGGCGCAAAGGAGATACGTGCGGCCATACAGGCTCCCTATCCGTACGGACTTCAGAATCCGCAGGAGATTTATGCTTTGATCGACGCATTCATCGTGCTGAAAGACGCCGAGGGACTTCAAAAGACGGTCGAGTCGTTGCCATCATATCCAAAGGGAGGTCCCGATACGTATGCCGCGATCGCCATGAAGATGCAGATCCTGCAGTTGAACGATTTGAGGGACAGGGTTCTGACGATCGGTGAGTCGATCGCGCCTGGGACGCAAGAATCTTTCGTGCTTCTCACCAATCCGGACACGGAGACGCTCACGGCGCCAGAAGAGCCGACGGAAAGCGCCGCGACGAGTACGGGAGCGGGATCGCGACGGTAGACCTCCCCCTAGATCCCCCTCCCTTCGTAAGGAGGTGGATTCGTTATCCGGTGAGCGCCTTCAGGTTTCCCTCGTACGTTTTTTGTAGGGGAAAACGCGTTTCGATTTGCCGACGCGCTTCGTTTGCCAGACGTTCGCGTAGGGTTGCGTCTCGCATGACGCGAAGCATCGCTTCCGCAAGTGCGGGCGGATTCATCTTCGGAACGATCACGCCTCCTTCATCATCACCCGCCGAAAGCTGCGCATTCTGGCGGGTAAACATCCATGTCGCCGCGCCGACGTCGGTCGCGATGCAGGGGAGACGCGCCGCCATCGCTTCAAGCAGGGAAAACGACATGCCTTCTTTCGAGCTCGGCAGTACGAACGCGTCGAAGCCCGTGAGCAGCGTCGTCGCGTCGTCGCGCGCGCCGGGGAGTAATACGACTTCGTCCAAGCCGAGTTCGCGTCGTCGCGTCTCGATTTCCGCGCGTTGCAATCCGTCGCCGAGAATCACGAATCGCGCATTCGATTCCGCGTCATGCACGATCTTGCAGGCTTCCATGTAGCGCGGGAGATCTTTCGGTGGAAAAAAATTGGCGGTGGTGCCGAAGAGGAAGTGAGTAGTGAGTAGTGAGTAGTGAATAGCCTCAGACAAGCGGGTGCGGGCGGGGTCGCGGGGAAGTAAAGCCGCGTCGAAGCGGGGGAGATCGATGCCGTTTGGGACGGCGATCACGTTTTCGCGCGCGCGAATGCCGATTTCGTTTGCGAGACGGACGTCGTCCGGGTTCACGCAAATGATCACGTCTTTGAGTTTGCCGGTCCATTTCTCAAGCGAGCGATACAACCATAGTTTGTGCGCGGGCAATGCTTCACGGAACGACCAGCCGCCGATGCGATAGACGACGCGGGGAAGCCGAGTAGCCGAGTAGCCTAGTAGCCTAGTAGCGATCGAACCGATCACGCTCATTTTGGTGCTGTTTAATTCGACGGCGTCCGGCTTCAGATCGCGCAACACGTCGCGCAACTCGAGAACGGCGAGCGGATCGCGAAGCGGGTTGATCTCGCGGCCGAGTTTTCGCAAACGGATGAAGGGTATCCCCCGCTCTTCGCAGCGCGTTTCAAGCCAAGACCCGTCGGTATGAACCATACGGTTCATACCGTCGCCGGCAATGACCGTGACGTCGTGTCCCTGCGCGACAAGCCAAGAAGCGAATCCGGCCATGAATTGCTGGACACCGCCTTGCTCGGCTAAGGTCACCGCGAGGGCGATCTTGATTTTTGCGCTTTCCATGGAATTAACTTATAACTTATAATTGAGAACCTAGAAATAGGAGGGTTAAAATTTTTAATAAAAATCTTTTACCTTAGCCAAGTTCTTGGTTATAAGTTCTAAGTTTTACGTTTGCCTATGTGCGGAATTGCCGGCTTGATTGCAGCTCAGGGGCGGCCCGTTGACCGGGATCGCTTGGTTGCGATGTCCGATCGAATCGCGCATCGGGGGCCGGACGGGGACGCGGTTTGGATCGAAGGGCAGGCGGGGCTCGCTCATCGTCGCCTCGCGATCGTGGATCTGTCGCCGACGGGCGCACAGCCGATGGTTTCCACCGACGGACGATACGTCGTCGTGTTCAACGGCGAGATCTATAACTATAGGGAAATAAAAGAGCAGTTAACAAAGAGCAAAGAGCCGTTTCGGTCGACGAGTGATACGGAGGTGTTGCTGAAATTGTATGAGCGAGAGGGGGAAAAGATGTTGGAGAAATTGTGCGGGATGTTTGCGTTCGCGATTTGGGACAGGGAAAAGAACGAATTATTTTTTGCGCGCGATCGGATCGGCAAGAAGCCGTTTTTCTGGATGAGCGACGAGCGGGGATTCGCGTTTGCCTCCGAACTCGGCGCCCTGCTCCATACGGGGCAGGGCGGCGCGTTCGTCGCTTTGGGCAAACCCGACGTGGATTGGGACGCGGTGCGCCTGTTTCTCGGTTTGCAATACGTTCCGTCGCCGCGCACGGGATTCAAGAACGTGCACGCGTTGCCGCCGAGTCATTGCGGATTCGTTCGCGACGGAAGCGTCGAGGTGAAGCGATACGCGTCGTTCGACGCGGAACCGAAGATCGAAACGTCGTTCGAGGATGCGGCCAAACACGTGCGCGAATTGCTCGACGAGTCCGTGCGCTTGCGCATGATCGCGGACGTGCCGGTCGGAACGTTTTTGTCCGGTGGAATCGACTCGTCCGCCGTCGCGTGTCTCATGGCCAAGCGTTCCGCGTCGTCGATCAAGACGTTCACGATGGGATTCCCGAGTTTTGGGTACGACGAACGCGCCGAGGCGCGTGCGCTCGCGACGACGCTCGGCGCTGAGCATCACGAGTTCGAGGCGCGTCCCGCCGAGGCGCTGCGCGTCATCGACGACGTGCTCGACGCGTATCAGGCGCCGTTCGCCGACGCGTCCGCGATCCCTACGTATCTGCTCGCGCGCGAAACGCGTCGCCACGTCAAAGCCGTGATGACGGGCGACGGCGGCGACGAACTGTTTGGCGGTTATCGTCGTTATCGCTATTTCGCCAAGGCGCTGCGATGGCGCGCGCTCGGCCGTTTGCCGGTACTCGGCTCGATCGACGTTGGCGGCGTGAAGCGCTTGAATCCGAAAATCGTCCGCATGATTCGCACCATTCAAGCGCTTTCGGCGGGTGACGCGGCCGGATATGCAGAGCTTTTTACCGGTTCGTATTTTTCTGAATGCGATCTAGGCGCGTTGCTCGATCCGGATTTTGCCAAACGGACGCAGGGGAGTCGCGCGGAGAGTTTCGTTGTGCAGAATATTCGTACAAAGGGCGTGGAGGCCGCGATGGAATTCGATCTCCATTCGTATTTGCCGGACGATCTCAACGTGAAGATGGATCGCGCGACCATGGCGCACGGATTAGAGGGCCGGTCCCCTCTTCTCGATCAGGAACTTGTTTCATACGTTGCGCGACTTCCCGTCGAATACCGACTTTCGTCTCGCGTTCAAAAGGCGTTGCTCGCGGAGGCGGTGCGCGATGTCGTGCCGTCCGACGTTCTTTTGCGACCAAAACGCGGTTTCCAGGTACCGCTTGCGGAGTGGTTTCGCGACGCGTTGCGTTCGTCATTCGTGGAGCGTTGTCTTTCGTCGGACGCGAAACTTCTCACGACCTGTCGCAAAGAGGTGGTTACGCGCTATTTACACGAAAACGATCACGGCGTCGACCACGGCAACCGTCTGTGGATGCTCCTGTCGTTGGCGACATGGCTTGAACGATATGGATGAAGAACAGAGAGCAAAGAGCAAAGAGCAAAGAGCAGCGGGCAAGCGGGTGCTGGTGTTTTCGACGGCGTATTTGCCGCTGGTGGGTGGGGCGGAGGTGGCGTTGAAAGAAATAACCGATCGGCTCGGCGACGGTTTTGCGTTCGATATCGTCTGCGCGAAATTGAAATTGGGACTTCCGTCGCGCGAAACGATCGGAAACGCGACCGTGCATCGCCTCGGATTCGGATCGACGATCGACAAGTATCTCTTGCCGATTCTTGGATCTCTGTACGCGTTATTCGTTATTCGTGATTCGAAATTCGATCTCCTTTGGTCGATGCAGGCGAGTTATGGCGGATTCGCGTCATTGTTTTATTCGTGGCTTTGTCCGCGCGTACCGTTCGTGCTCACGGTGCAGGAAGGCGATCCGCCGGAGCGGTATGCGAAACATGCCGGGCCGTTTCGCGGGTTGCATCATGCGATTTTCCGTCGCGCCGACCAAGTCCAGTCGATCAGCCGCTTTTTGTCGGACTGGGCGGTGAAGATGGAGTTCGAGGGACGGCCCGTGCGTATTCCGAACGGCGTGGATGTTTCGAAATTTGCGAAGAGTGAAGAGCGAAGAGTGAAAGATGAAGAGATAAAAATTATTTCGGCATCGAGATTGTCGCATAAGAACGGGATCGACCTGCTGATTCGCGCGATGGCAGCATTACCGGAGCGCGTCACGCTGCAACTTGCGGGTGACGGGGAGGATCGGGCGATGCTCGAAGCGTTGGCGCAGGAAATCGGCGTCGCGTCGCGCGTGCGATTCCTCGGAAACAAAACGCACGATGAAATCGCGAAACTGTATCAGAATGCGGATCTTTTTTGCCGACCGTCGCGTACGGAAGGGCTGGGGAACGCGTTTCTCGAAGCGATGGCGGCTGGATTGCCGACGATCGGAACGCCTGTGGGCGGCATTCCGGATTTCCTGAACGAGGAAACGGGTTGGTTGTGCGAGCCGGAGAATCCGGAATCGATCGCGGAGACGATCAATCGTATCCTCGCGACGCCGCGCGAAGAGATCGAGCGCGTTGCGCAAAACGCCGCGCGTCTCGTCCGCAAAACGTACAACTGGGACGCGGTGGCGCGTGACATGCGCGCGCTATTCGACCGAGCCGTCGCGTCCAAGCGTATCCTGATCGTCACGGGGATCTATCCGCCGGCGATCGGCGGCCCGGCCACGTACGTGCCGTTACTCGCTTCGGGTCTCACCGAGGCCGGAGATCGCGTGCGCGTCGTGACGTTTGGCGACGAGAAAACGAAGGCGGGGGAGGGATGGCGCGTGTCCGTCGTGCCGAAAACCGGATCAGCCGTGTGGCGATATGCGCGGATGTTCGGTCGCGTGTTTCGTCTCGCGAAGCGGTTTGATCTCGTCTACGCCATGACGCCGTCGTCGGACGGGTTTCCCGCGTCGCTCGCGGCGATGCTTCGTCATAAGCCGTTTGTCCTCAAGGTCGTCGGAGATTATGCGTGGGAAGCGTTTATGAATGGCAGAGAGCAAAGAGCAGAGAGCAAAGAGCAGCTATTGGATGAGTTTTTGGAGAAGGGGCATGGCGGAACGATTGGAATATTGGAATGGATGGAACGATTTGTTGCGAAACGTGCGAAGACGGTGATCGTGCCAAGCGCATATCTCGCGTCCGTGGTCGGGCGATGGGGTGCGCCGAAAGAGAAGATACGCGTCATACCGAATGCGATCGAGCGCATCCTTCCGTCGCGCGACCGTGAAACGCTGCGCCGCGCGTTCGGCGTCGAGGATAAGCGCGTCCTGTTTACCGTCTTGCGATGCGTGCCGTGGAAAGGCGTGGATTTTCTGATCGGCATCCTTGACAAGCTGTCGGATGATACGATTCTCGTTGTCGCGGGCGACGGACCGATGAAGGAAGCATGGGAACGCTTCGCGATGGAAACCGGTGTGGCCGGACGCATGCGCTTTCTCGGTTCCGTGTCGCGCCACGTCATCGCGGATTGGAACGCGGCCGCGGATGCGTTTGTGCTTGCGAGCGCGTATGAGGGCTATCCGCATGTCGTGATCGAGGCGTTGGCGGCGGGGCGACCGTGTTTTGTGACGGACAAGGCGGGGAACAAGGAGATGGGAGGGTTATTCCCCGGCGTCGTGACGGTGTTGCCGTATCGCGACGAGACCGCGTGGATCGACGCGTTGTCCCGACCGTTTACGACGCATGATCCAAACTCGCTTCGTTTTCAGACCGTTGAGTCACTTGTTACGGAGACGCGCTCCGCGCTTCATCAGTTATGCGAATCCTAAGCGTTACTTTGGATCGACGCGTCCTCGATCCGCATTCGGCCGTCGGAAAGCGACAGACCGCGTATTATCGCGACCACAACGTTTCCTACATCGTCCTGGACGCGCCGGGACGTTCAAAGCTCGCGACGCTTTTTTCCGCTGCGTCGGAAGCGCGTCGCGCGCGCGGGTTTGACGTGGTGACCGCGCAAGATCCGTTTTTTTGCGGTTGGATTGCGCGAGTCGCTTCCAAAGCGTCAAACGCCGCGTTGCATATCCAAGATCATAGCGGCGCGTTCGGCCGCTCCGCGTTCGATACGCGCGAGCGCTTACTTCGCCCCGTCGCAAAATACGTGCTGCGCAAGGCCGACCGCGTGCGCACGGTGAGCGAACGCGGCAAGCGCGGTCTTGTCTCGATCGGCATCGCGGAAGACAAGATCGACGTCATCCCGATCGCGACGGACGTTTCGCGTTTTTCGAGTCTCGACCGTTCGCGCGCGATGCCGAATCAGATTTTATGTATTTCGCGTCTCGAAGCGGAAAAAGGAATCGGCGTCCTGCTTTCCGCGTTTGCGATTCTCCACGAGAAACATCCGGAAGCATCGCTCGTCATTGTCGGTGACGGATCGGAGCGCAAAACGCTCGAGAAGCTCGCCCGATCGTTTCATATCAACGACGCCGTTTTGTTTGCCGGAGCAAGCGATGATGTCGCGACGTATGTGAGCCGCGCGGGCGTGTATGTCCAGCCGTCGTATTTTGAGGGGTGGGGTTTGGCGGTGATCGAGGCGGCCGCGGCCGGATTGCCGATCGTCATGACCGATGTCGGTTGCGCGGGCGAAGTCATCAAACACGAGGAGAGCGGGCTGGTCGTACCGCCGGGGAACGCGCACGCGCTTGCCGACGCGCTTGGGCGCGTTCTGAACGACGAGGCGCTTCGACGCGCGCTTGGCGAGGCCGCCCGTCGCGCGATCGCGAATCTTCCCGGCCCGGATGCGACGGCGGAAGCAATCAGGCGCTCGCTTCAGGCCGCGTTGAAGGTTTCCTCGTAAAACGGTAGGGTTCTCCTATGAACGCTTTATTTCGGCGGGAAAAAGTCATCATTTTGCTCGCCTGTCTTACGTTTTTGCTGAGCGCGGGCTACGCGTTTTTGTACCGCATCCCGCCGTCCGTGGATGCGAGCGCCTATGATCAGGTCGGATGGAATATCGCCCAAGGACACGGATTCCGTCTCGCGCTGGGCGTTCCGATAGAACAGGACGAAGTGATCACCTATCAAGGTCCGGCGTATCAGTTTTTTTTGGCGGGGATATACACTGTGTTCGGCCATCATCGCGAGGTGGTATGGATCGCGCAGGCTTTGCTTCGCGCGTTTTGCGTGTTGATGCTGTACGCGATTTGTCAAAAAATATTCCGCGAGCAGGGACGGGCGATCGGCCGGATCGCGGGCGGCGTATTCGGGTTCTATCCCGATCTCGTCGAAATCGGCGCGATGCTGATGACGGAGACGTTTTTCATTTTTCTGACCGTCCTCGTGCTGTGGTTATTCTTTCGTGAATACGACAAGCCGACGCCGCTCGGCGCGTCGTTGCTCGGCGCGGGGTTCGGCGTCGCGATCCTTGGTCGCTCCATCATCCTGTTGTTTGCTCCCGTATTCCTCTGGTGGTTCTGGAGACGCATGCCTTCGCCTAGGCTTCGGCATGCAGGCAAGGCGTGGATTCCGTTTTTCGGATTCGCCTTCGCCGCGATGTTGGTGCTTACGCCGTGGACCGTCCGCAACTGGAACGCGTATCACAAATTCATCCCGACCATGGCCAACTCCGGCTATAATTTGTGGGTCGGCAACCGCCACGGCGCGACGGGCGAAGGCGGCAATCCGGCGGCGATGCAAGACATCATGAAAGTGTATGGCATGACCGGAACCGGCGAATACTTTACCGGCGAGTTCAAGGCATTCGTCCGCGAATATCCGTTCGAGTATGCGCAGCTCACGGGCGGACGCTTCATCAAGTATTTCAGCTTTATCCGGCCGATGGGATTCTGGTTCTATCAATCCGGCTTTTTCCAGTGGCTGTTCATCCTGTCGTCCGTCAGGGCGGGGTTCATCCTGTTTTCATTATCGTTTGGCGGCATCCTGCTCTCATGGATTCGAGAACGAAATGAGGCGTTACGCGACCTGTCGCTGTTCGCGTTTTTCACCGCGTTCGCGATTATCCCGATCATCATCACGACGCGGTACCGCTTGCCGATCTATCCCATTCTTGCGATCTTTGCGGCCTTTGTCGTCATGCGTGCGTACCGAAATTTCAAAGAGACCGTCCCGTTCATCCTTGGCGGGACGGCGATCGTGCTTGGCATCGCGTTCATCGACTTCGTCCAATTCTCCGAAAAGATTTTCGGCCGCATTCGGACGATGCTTTCGTAATATGTGCGGATTTGCCGGATTCGTCGGAGCGCAAGACCCCGAGTTACTTCGGCGGATGGGGCAGGCCGTCCGTCATCGCGGTCCGGATCAAGAAGGCGATTTTGAAAGCGACCCGTGTTCGTTTTCGCATAAACGACTCTCGATCATCGATCTCACGGAAGCCGGACGGCAACCGCTCGCGTCCGAAGACGGGAGATTTGTCGTCGCGTATAACGGCGAAATCTATAATTACAAGGAGTTGCGAGTGAAGTATGAAAAAGCGGGTTGGAAATTCCGCACGCAAACCGACACGGAATGTCTGCTCGCGTCCGCGTCGCTGCACGGCCTGACCGATCTCGGCGAGTTCCATGGCATGTTCGCGTTCGCGTTGTGGGATCGCGAGCTCGGCACGTGTTTTCTCGCGCGCGATCGCATGGGGATCAAGCCGCTCTTCGTCGCCGAGATCGACGGACGCGTCGGATTCGCGAGCGAAGTCGGCGGGCTCTTGCCGATGCGCGACGCGTGGCGCGAAGACGAGATCGCGCGTTCGATGTATCTCGCGGTCGGCTACGTGCCGGGACCGCGCACGATTTTCGAGGGCATGCGCAACCTCGAACCGGGTCGGCTGTATTCGATTCGCGGCCCTGCACCGTATGGTGCAGGGCGTTCCGGCTCGATCCATGAAGGTCCGCGATTCGACGTGTGGCCCAAGCGCGACACGCCGCGTTCCCGCGCCGAAGCGGAAGAGATGCTGCGCGAAATCGTGGACGGCGCGGTTGCCGCACAAACCGTTTCCGACCGTCCCGTGGGCGCGTTCTTATCCGGCGGTCTCGATTCGAGCGTCGTACTCTCGGCCATGCGCATCCATGATCCGCGCGGTACGATCAAGACGTTCACGACGCGATTCAAGCATCACGTGGACGATCCCAAGTTCAACGTCGACGCCGATCTCGCGCGCCGCACGGCCGAGCGATACGGATGCGAACATTACGAAATCGAAGTCGGCGCCGAAGACGTGATCGCGAACGCCGAAGCGATGGCGCTGCATCTCGGCCAGCCGCACAACAACAGCGCGACCGTCGCGGTGGATGCGGCGGCGCGCCTCGCGTCAAAACACGTTCCCGTCGTGCTGACGGGCGACGGGGGAGACGAGTTATTCGGCGGTTATCGTCGCTATCAATTGTGGAGCATGGCAGGGCCACGTATCACGTATCACGTAACACGTAGCATCGTTCGTGTCGGCGCGAAGTTCCATCCACGTTATCAGGATTGGAAAGACTTGCTCGATGCGGAGGATGAGGCTTCGCGTCTTCTCACATTCCACGCGCTTCCGGCCGACCGCCGCCGCGCGTTGTTCGGCGACGCGACGGATGACGCGGCCGTACTTGAACGCTGGCGCGAGTTACTCGTGGGCGTGAAAGGCGGCGATCCCGTCTCGCGTTTCATGGCGTTGGACCGTCTCACGTGGCTGCGCGACGACGCGTTCGTCCGCTCCGACCGCCTCACGATGCGCCATGGCGTCGAGGCGCGCGTCCCGCTGCTCGACGATTCGCTGATCTCGTTCGCCAACGGCTTGCCGCGATCATGGCTCGTAAATGCGCGTCATTCTAAAATCCTCTGGCGTTCCGCGTTTGCCGATCGCTGCCTGCCGGAAGTCGTCCATGGAGAAAAACGCGGCTGGATCACGCCGGCGGCCAAGTGGATTCGCGTCGGTCTGAAGGACTGGATGGAAGAGTTGATCGAAGAGGCGATTCGTGATCAGGTTTGGATAGACGGACCCGCCGTTCGCCAAGCGTTCAAAGACCATTTGTCCGGAAAACGCTACGGTCTCATTGAATTATGGACCATCGCGCAATACCAGCTCTGGCGACGCGCCTACCGATCCCATCTCCGATGAGAATCGCCTATCTTGAAAACGCCCGCCTTCCGACGGAAAAGGCGCACGGCTATCAGATCATGAAGACCTGCGAGGCGCTCGTGCAGGCGGGCGCCGAGGTTCAGTTGTTTGTCGCGGATCGACGCAATCCGCTCGCGTCCCATGACGTATTTGAATATTACGGCGTTCCGAAACTGTTCGACGTCTTCCGCTTTCCCGTTCTCGATGCGATGGACGTGATTCCGGGCGCGAACGCGTTTGCCTACGCGCTCGAACGCCGGAGCTTTTTGCGTTCGGTACGCCGCGCGCGCCTTGCGCTGCTCGCGTCCGACGTCTGGTACACGCGCGATCCCGTCGTAGCCGAAACGCTCGTTTCGCTTCAACATGCGCGTCCCGTTTTCGTCGAGCTGCATAACGCCGACGATCGCGTAGCGGCCCTCGCTTCACGCGTGACGGGCTGGATCGCGATTTCGGAAGGATTGAAGCGCTATCTCATCGAGCAAGGTGTTGCGGAAGAAAAGATCACGGTCGCGCATGACGGATTCGATCCGGACGCGTTTGCCGAACTTCCGTCGAAAGAGGACGCGCGACGGACGCTCGGCATCGACTCGAACGTGTTTCTCGCCGCGTACGCCGGACATTTGTATCCGTGGAAGGGCGTGGACGCGATCGCGCCGGCGTTTTCGCGCGTCCCGGAGGGCGTCGAGATCGCCATCGTCGGCGGGTATCCAAATGACATCCGGCGCGTGGAGGAAAAATCGGGGAATGCGCCGCACGTAAAGTTTGTCGGCCATCAATCGAGAAAAGACGTGTTGACGTGGCTTGCGGCGGCGGACGCGGCCATCCTGCCTACATCCGCGCAATTCGAGATCGGCAAGTCGTACACGTCTCCGCTTAAGTTGTTTGAATATCTCGCCGCAGGACTTCCGGTGATCGCAAGCGACGTTCCAAGCGCGAGAGAAATTCTCGACGATTCCGTCGCGACGTTTTTCAAGCCCGACGATGCGGAGGATTTTTTGAGAGCGGTGGGGGAACAGAGAGCAGAGAGCAGAGAGCAGAGAGCAAAGAGCAAAGAGCAAAGAGCAGAGAGCAGAGAGCAAAGAGCAGTTGCGGAGATGGCAAAACAGAAGGTGAAACCGTATGCGTGGAAGGAGCGGGGGAAGGGGATTGTGGAAAGGCTGGAATCAAGAATCAAGAATCAAGAATCAAGGAGAAAAAAAGGAATCCTGATCGTGACGCAGGCGGTGGATGAGGCGGATACGAATCTTTCGTTTTTTCTTGATTGGTTGCGTGAATTGGCGTCCCGCGTGTCCGTCGTGCATGTGGCGGCGTGGAAAACGGGGGAGCATCGTGGGTCGGGGGCGTATCGTGTGTCGGGGGCGCATAACCATGCGCCCCTACCGGGGAACGTCTATGTGCACGCGATGCCGAAGGGGAAATTGAAACGGATTATCGCGTTGAAGAAACTGACGTTTTCCGTTCGCGAGGACGTGGATGCCGTGTTCGTACACATGCTTGCGCCGGTGGCTGCGACACTCGGTTTATTCTGGCGACTCATGGGGAAGCGCGTCGTATTGTGGTACACGCACGGCTCGGTTCCACTCTCGTTGCGCGTCGCCAATGTTTTCGTGAACGGGATTTGCACGGCGACGAGTCCGAGCATGAATTTGAAGACGATCAAAAAGATCGTGACCGGTCACGGCATCGATACGGATCGGTTTCGTCCGAGTGATGCGCCTCGCTTGGCAGAGCTTGTCACGGTCGGGCGTATTACGCCTCGAAAGCGTCTCGAATCCTTGATCGATCTCGTGGAAGCCGTGCGCAAGGCACAGCCGTCGCTTCCGTTTCGCTTGCGCATCGTCGGCGAGGCGTACCTCGACTCGGATCGCGCGTACGCGGAAACGCTCGCGACGGAAGTCGCGCGTCGCGGTTTGCGGGATATCGTGTCTTTCGACGGTGCCAAGCTCGGCGACGAGTTGATCGAGTTGTATCGACGCTCCGCCGCGTTTGTCACCGCAAGCGAAACGGGAAGTCTCGACAAGGCCGTCCTCGAGTCGTTGTCATGCGGAACGCCCGTGCTGGCTGCGTCTCGCGTGTTCGCTGGATTCGACGGAGTTCATGTTGCGCCAAGCGGCTGGGATGAGGACGCCGTCGCGTTTGTCGTCTCCCGACTCGCGCATCCGACGACGGACGAGCAGGCACGCGCCGATGTCGCGCGCAAAGCCTCGCTCAAGACGCTGATTTCTCGCCTTGTCTCGATCTTGCTAGATTAAACCTTATGCCAACGCCCGCCTGGGACATCTTTTTCGAGAATGCCGTGAAGGCCGCGCTTGCGCCCGATTCTCGCGTGTTGGATATCGGCGCGGGTTTGCGCGCGGACCCGTCGCGAGGCAATCGCGTCGATGCGCGTCGGGCGTGGATCCGTCCGCTGCTTGAACGCGTGCGCTACGACGTGCTTGACCCCGTTGATACGTACAAACCGGACATCGTCGGCGATTTGCAGGCGATGCCGATCGACGACGCGTTTTACGATTCCGTCATCTGTCTCGCCGTACTCGAACACGTGTCGCGCCCGTGGGACGGCGTAAAGGAAATGCGACGCATCCTGAAGCCCGGCGGTTTTCTCTTCCTCTACGTTCCGTTTCTCGCGCCGTATCATGCCGAACCGGGATATTATTCCGACTTTTGGCGATTCACCGACGAAGGGATCAAAACGCTTTTATACGAATTCGACGACGTGAGACTTGTTCCCGTGCGCGGACCGGTGGAGACGCTCGCGCATCTGTTGCCGCGCCCGATCCACAACGCGTTCTTTCTGTGGCTCGGTCGCAAACTGGATTCCTTACGTAGAGCGTCCGGCAAACAGGCTTCCGGATTTTACGTGACGGCACGGCGCCCTGCGGCTTGATCGCGCGGCCTGAAACTGCTACCTTTCGCACGATTATGCAGCCCCAACAGAGGATGTCGGCGGAGGATGCGAAAGCTTATACGGCCAAGGTTCGCGACTGGTGGAACGCGCATCCTTTCACCGTCGGTTTAGGGTCCGAAGGGCGGAACGATTTGACCGGCCGCGTCGGCGAGGTGGACCGTTCGTTTTTTGACGAAGTCGAGCGCAAGTACCGCAAATGGTATGTCGGAGCGACATTCGATACGCCCGCCGACGCCGAGGCTTTGGCGGGCAGGCCGGAAAAACCGTTGCTTTCGAAGTTCGTGCCGTACGAGTCGCTTCGAGGAAAGAAGGTTCTCGACATCGCCATCGGTACGGGCTGGACCGCGGTCGCGTTCGCGCAAGCCGGCGCGGACACGTGGGGTATCGATCTGACGGAAGAAGCGATCCGCATGTCAGAGCGTCATGCGGAGTTGAAGGGCGTATCGTTGCATCTCCAGCAGGCGGATGCGCAGCACCTTTCTTTCTCCGACAACGAATTTGATTTCGTGCTCGCATGGGGTTGCTACATGCACATGCCGGACACGGAGCAGGCGTTGCGCGAAACGTTTCGCGTCCTGAAACCCCGAGGGAAGGCCGTCGCGTATTGGTACAACAAATCGTCGTGGACGTATTGGTTTAATTTTATGTTCCTGCGCGGCGTGCTTGCCGGAAAACTCATCACGTACAAGTTCAATCCGACGCGGATTGTGAGCCGATACACGGACGGATCATCAAAAGGCGGCAATATGCTCACGAAAGTTTATACGCCAAAGGAGCTGGAGCAGATGTATCGCGCGGCGGGATTCTCGAGCGTGAAGGTCGAGACGTTGCCGCTGAAAGGCGAGGTGGAGGGATGGCCTGTGGGTAAGTTCCCGATATTTCGATATTTTCCGCAATCTCTGCGAAGCCGGATGGGGAAAAAGTGGGCATGGGGCGTGGTCGTGACGGCCGTAAAATAAGATTATTTGTATGAGCGAAACGGCAACACGGGCGGTCGCGGAGGCGTACGAAACGCTGGGCGCGCTCGGCGAACGCGAACAGTCGGAGCAATATCGGCTCGGGTTGACGGTCGGGTTCGTCGAATCCGTGGGTGGGTATCAATGGAAGCGCGTACTCGATCTCGGTAGCTCGCTCGGGTTGCATCTGCTTGCGGCAAAACATCTCGGTGCGACGAAGTTTGTCGGCGTGGACAAGTACATTTTTCCGGAAGCGTTTGAAAACGATTTCATCTTGTCGCGTTTGGAAATGGACGAATTGAAATCGGTTTGGTCGCATGAAGGCGTCGAGGTGTATCCGAATGATTTGGCGGAGCTGCTTCCGTTCGAGAGCGGAAGTTTCGATATCGTCGTATGCGATGCGGTGATCGAACATTTGCACGGCATCCACAAACACTTGTTCGCAGAAGTGAATCGCGTACTCGCCCCGGGCGGCATGTTCGTGTTCACGACGCCGAATCTCGCATCGCTTTTGAAGCGAGCTCGTTTTCTCGTCGGACGCTCGCCGTTGTGGGACTTCAAGGATTACGTCGATTCGGGAAACCGCTTCACGGGCCACGTCCGCGAGTTCACGATCGGTGAATGCCGTCAGCTCCTCGATTGGACGGGATTCGATCCGGTGAAGGTCTATGCGCGGCCGTCGTATTTCCGCTGGGGATGGCTTCGTTCGCCGAAAAAGGCGCATATGGTCTTGTTCCAAGGTATTTCGCACGTGTGGCCGACGTGGGGCGATCTCGTGTTTGCGGCAGGGAGGAAGAAAAACTTATAACTTATAACTTAGAACCTAGAAATAGGCCTAGAAGATAATGCACTAGCCAAATTACTTATTTTTGTTTAAGGTTAGATAAATTTATAAGTTATAAGTTATAAGTTCTTGGTTAACTCTATGTGCGGAATTGCTGGATTTGCGGGGCCGGGAGGCGGCAAAGACGCCCTTCATGCGATGGCGTCGGCGATCAAGCGCCGCGGTCCGGATGACGAAGGTTTTTTTGAGACGCCAAAGGTCGGTTTTGCGTTCCGTCGCTTATCGATCATCGACGTCGCGGGCGGGCATCAGCCGCTTGCGAATACAGACGGCACGATTCAGGTGATGCTGAACGGCGAGATCTACGGATTCGTCGCGTTGCGCGAGGAGTTGGAGCGTCTCGGTTATCGGTTCGCGACCAAGTCCGATACGGAGGTGATCGTCCACGGCTATGCCGAGTGGGGCGATCGCGTATTTGAAAAGCTAAACGGGATGTTCGCGATCGCGATTTGGGATGCGAAGCGATCGCGTTTGTTGCTCGCGCGAGACCGTCTCGGCAAAAAGCCTCTTTATTGGACATTGAAAGATAGAACATTGTGGTTCGCGTCGGAGTTGAAGGCGTTGATCGCTGTGGATGTCGTTACGCGCGATCTCGATCTCTTGTCCGTCGGCGCGTATTTTCGTTCGGACGCAGTGCCGACGCCGCGCACGATCTTCCAAAACGTACAAAAGCTTGAACCGGCGACGGTGATGGCGTGGTGTGACGGGAAGATCGAAAAAACGTGGTCATTTTGGAAACCGGAGATGGTCGAGTTGCCTTCGATTCCGCCGCGTTCCACTCAGGCAATATCGATAGTCCCTGAGCTTGTCGAAGGGCTACGCAATCGTCTCGACAAAGCCGTTCGCGAACGTCTCGTGTCCGATGTGCCACTCGGCTTGTTCTTGTCCGGCGGGATCGATTCAAGCGTGATTGCGGAATCGGCGGCGCGCCAGTCCTCGTCGAAGCTCGACGCGTTCACGGTCGGCTTTGACGACCCGTCGCATGACGAGCGTCCGGCCGCGCGCGCGGTCGCAAGCGCGCTCGGCATCGAGTTGCACGAAGAGACGCTCACGCCCGACGCCGCGCTCGCCGTTCTCGACGACGCCGTCGAGCTTCTCGACGAGCCGCTCGCGGACCCGGCTATCCTGCCGCAGCTTTTGCTCGCCAAGTTTACGCGCCAACATGTTACCGTCGCGCTGACGGGCGACGGGGGAGACGAGTTGCTGCTCGGGTATCAGCACATCCCGGCACATCAGCTGCTGAATCGAATGGAAACTGACACCACCCCCATCCCCTCCTCCCAGAGGAGGGGTGTCCGTCGGATGACGGACGGGGTGGTGGGATCCGTGGCGCGGGTGTTGGAACGGGTTCCGGCCGGAAGCGGATATTTCAGTTTTGGGTTTAAGGCGCAGAGGTTGGCGCGCGGCTTGTCGGAACAAGATCCGTGGGCGCGCGATCTTGCCTGGCGCGGCTCGTGGACGAAATCCGATCTCAAATCACTTCTTTTACCCGATGTCGCCGTCGATTTTGCCGACAAGCAGCTTGCCGACAGGGCGGGGGAGCCCGTGCACCATGCGGCGCAGGGCGCAGATTTATTTTGGAAGCAATGGTCTTGGGGATATTTGCGGACGTATTTGATGGATGACGTGCTCGTGAAAGTCGATCGTGCAACGATGTGGCATTCGTTGGAGGCGCGCTCGCCGATCCTCGATGCGTCCGTCGTGTCGTATCTACTTTCCGTGCCGGAGACGTACAAGCTAGGGAAGTGGAAGAATAAGAGATTATTTAAGGAGCTTGTTCGCGGAAAGATTCCTGACGACGTGTTGAATCGTCCAAAGCACGGTTTTGCTATTCCGACGGCGGAATGGTTGCGCGGCCCCGCACCATCCGGTGCAGGGCAGGGCCCGTTGTATGAAAGGTTGCGCGACGTTTCTGATCCCGCGTTCCTAAAAACACAGGGACTCTTCGATCACGCCACAATCGAACGGGTGATCAAAGAGCATCTTTCGGGGAGGAAGGATCGGCGGAAGGAATTGTGGGCGTTGCTGATGTTTCAGTTGTGGTACACGCGGTGGATGAGGGGTGCGGGATGAGCTTTTATGTTAGGATTGAGAGGGTTGACTTTCGGTGCTTTCTTGGCTATAAAATAGCCTTCAAACCTCTATGACCAAAGCCATTTATACACTCGCGCAAGCCCTTCGTCGTTTGGGCTTTAACTTTCACGAGGCGCAGGATCCTCGTGTTCAAGCCATGCGTAAAGCGATTCGTGATCTTGGTTCAATCAAGTTTGATATTGAAATTTCCAAGGATGGCAGCTGGGCGGCCGAGTCGATTAATATCGACGGAATCATCACCGGAGGCACGAATAAAGATCATATCAACGAGACGTTAAAGGACGCGGTATTTACGTATTTCGAAATCCCTCCCCATCTTTGCAGCGACGCGCTCGTAAAAGGCTCTGATGAGCCGCTCAGATTGGAGCAGAGGGTGTATGCCTAGCGAGAGCCTCGCTGACATAAAGCAGGCTGACTGGATCCGCGCTTGTACCAAACTCGGACTTCGCGTCGAAAAGAACAGAGGGAAGGGCTCGCATGCATTAGTAAAACAACCGGACGGCGAAGCAAGACTTACGATTCAATCGGATTTACACAAGATTATCAATCAAAAATATTTTAAGAAACTGATCCAGTGGGGATTCACCGAAGAGCGGATTTTTGAGGCTTTGAGGTGATTTTTGGCAAAGAGCTGTGGGCGTATCTGATGTTTCAGTTGTGGTGGGAGAGGTGGCAGTAGAGGGCGGCTCGTCGCTACGCTAGGATGGTAATTAAGTTATTAGTCCGTCCCCAATTCCATATAACACTTTAAGATTTCGCGTGGAAAATGAGACATGGCCTAAAGCATTGCCATATCCCAACGATGTATCACTGGCGCTTCCACGCCAAACTTCAATAAATTTTTTCGGCTGATTATTTTCGTCAAAGGACACTGGCACTTTTATTTTCGTGTCCTCGGCGGAATAACTTCCTGGGTTTGATAATTTACCCTGTGTTTCAAGTTCTACAACTTCAGCAAGAGGAGGGGTTAGCATTATCGAATTTTTGTTTACTCTCAGTACCAAGCAACCTCGCCACATTTCCCATGCGAGCGCTTCAATTTTTGCCCCTTTAGCTAGGTATTTCAAATCTTGTTTTGCATCATCTAAGAAATCAATACCAGCAATATTTTGAGAAATCACACTTTTATTTCTGTGGAGATATGCATTACTCATTTTTCCAATCGGGAACATGTCAATGACGTATTTTTGAATTACTCCATTTTGCCAATCCCGTTCGAGATTAGCTATACCTTCAAAGTTGCCACCAGCTTTTAACCATTCGCTGATCGCAGTCATGTTAAACTCTATTGTTATTTCGACGACGCGCCTATCTTTTTGGGTGTTGAACATAAATTTTGGAATTAATAAATAACTTGTCCGACATGCTCTTTAGCTGAATCAATCTTATCATGCCTTTCCACCACAGCCACCAACGAAACTCCAATCGGTAATCCAAATCGCAAGAAAATACGATTCTCGATCCGCATCAACGCAAGCAAAAACCCGTTGATCCAAGCGGGGAGCGTATTCAGATTATTTTCCAACCGTTCCGGCTTTTTGCGCAAGCGTTGCGAGAGCGAGACGAGCCAGACGGGGAGGACGAGAGAAAAATTCCATGACGAAATCTTGCGGATGAAGAATCCGGCTTCCGTTAGACGTTGTTCCAGTTCATTTTGTTCGTATCGGCGTAGGTGATGGCTGTAGTCGTCATTCCAGTTCCAGAGCCATTTGTGCGCGGGGACTGTCACGACGAGAAATCCACCCGGTTTGAGCGTGCGATACATTTCCGTTAATGCGCGTTTATCGTCCACGTGCTCGAGGACGTCGGCGGCGAGGATGAGGTCGATGCTTGCGTCGGGCAGCGGGATGGTTTCATCTACAGAGCGGAGGAGCTGCGCGTATTTGCCCGTCGCTTTTGCGTGCGCCAGTGCGTCTTCCGACGCATCGAGGCCGATGAGTTCGATGCCGTCACCGGCGAGCGCATCCGCGTTCGAGCCGGGGCCGCATCCGTAGTCGAGGACGCAGTCAAACATCCGGCCGGACGACTCGATGAGCCGGCGGATCAGCTCTCGCCTTGCGACATACCACCAATTCGTCGCTTGGAGGCCCGCCATGTCGGCATAGCTGTGCGTTTCCATTACGCTAAACCTAGCCCTTATCGACCCTTTCCGCAAGCCGTCCGCGAACTGGCGTAATCCGCAAATATCTGTTAAATAAGCGCATATGCACGAGCCCCAGATACGGAGCATTTCGGTGATCTTGCCGGTGTATAATGAGCAAGAAAGCCTCCCGCTTCTCTACGAGGAGCTCGTTGCCGTCGCCGCACGGCTGCCGGGGATCGAAACGGAATTCATTTTCGTGGACGACGGATCCAAGGACCAAAGCGCCGAGATCATCCGATGGCTGGCCCAAAAAGACTCGCGCGTGAAGGCGGTGTTTTTTAAGCGCAACTTTGGGCAGACCGCGGCGATGTCTTGCGGCATCAAAGCGGCCAAGGGCGATGTGATCATCCCTATGGACACGGATTTGCAAAACGATCCGGCGGACATTCCATTATTTTTGGAAAAGATCCGCGAGGGGTATTCGTGCGTATCCGGATGGCGCAAGGATCGCAAGGACGATTTGATCGTGCGCAAGATCCCGTCGTGGAGCGCGAACGCGCTGATCTCCGTCGTGAGTGGCGTGTCGTTGCACGATTACGGATGCAGTTTGAAGGCGTATCGCCGCGACATCATCCAAGACGTCGAGTTGTACGGTGAGATGCATCGCTTCATCCCCGCGTATGCGGCATGGAGCGGCGCCAAGGTGACGGAAATCGTCGTGAACCATCGCGCGCGTCGATTCGGTGTTTCGAAATACGGCCTTTCGCGTATTCTCAAAGTGATGCTCGACCTCATCGTCGTAAAATTCCTCACGAGCTATTTCAATAAACCGATGCACTTCTTTGGCGCGATCGGATTCGTCTCGCTCGCGCTCGGCGTGGTGGCGGAAACCGTCGCGATCGTCCTGCGCCTCTTTTACGGCATCGCGCTTATCCTCACGCCGCTTCCGGTCGTCGGCGCGATGTTCGTCATCGTCGGCGTGCAATTCGTCCTCTTCGGCCTCATGGCCGAGGTGCTCATGCGCACGTATTACGAATCCAAGGGCACGCGCGCGTGGGCCGTTCGTGAGACCGTCAATCTCTAAAAACATGAAGCCGAGTTTGCTGCCGTTGCTTGAATGTCCGGATTGCCACGCGGATTTTTCGCCGCGGATCGATTCGCGAGAAGGCGAGGAGGTGATGGAAGGATCGCTTGCGTGCTCCTGCGCGACATATCCGATTCGCGGTGGCGTGCCGAGGATTTTGCCGAAAGAGAAGCACGAACAGAATTGGGAGACGGCGCGTCGATTCGGCGAGGAGTGGAATGATTTTTCGATGATCACGGACGAATACGAAAAGCAGTTTTTGAGCTGGATCGAACCCGTCCAACCCGAGCATTTTCGGGGTAAAACCGTGCTGGATGTCGGATGCGGAAAGGGGAGACATGTGCTTCAGGCGCAAAAGTTCGGCGCGTCCACGGTCGTCGGCGTGGACCTTTCGCATGCGGTGGATGCGGCATTTCGTAATGTCGGACGCAAGCCCGGCGTTCATATCATCCAAACCGACGTGTATCGGCTCCCGCTCAAACCCGCGTTCGACTACGCGTACTCGATCGGCGTGCTGCATCACACGCCCGATCCCGCGAAATCGTTCCAGTGCATGGTGGATAAGATCAAACCCGGCGGCTCGGTGTCGGCATGGGTGTATGGCCGCGAAGGGAATTGGTGGATCATCTATCTGTTGAATCCGGTCCGTCGCATCACGTCCGCGCTTCCCGTGCCGGTCACGAAAGCGCTTTCGTATGTCCTGACGGTGATTCTGAAAACGCTGCTCATTGCGTTGTATCGCCCGGCAACGAAACGTCCGTGGTTGAAGCGTTTGCTTCCGTACAGCGATTACCTGTGTTCGATTTCCGGCTATTCATTCCGCGAAAACTTTTGCATCGTGTTGGATCATTTGATTCCCGAAATTGCGTTCTACATCCGCGAAGAAGAATTCCGAAAGTGGTTTGACGACGCGAAATTGCGCGACATTACGATTACGCAACGCTACGGCAATAGCTGGCGCGGATTCGCGTGGAAGTAATCTATGATGAATGACCGTCTCCGTTCGCTGTTTACCACGACGCCGCTTCGCGAAACGGCCGGGCTTCCCGATTTTCGTACGGACGAGGAGAAGGCGCGCGCGGAAACGCAGGAGGCGAGCGACGCGGAAAACGCGTTCAAGAATTTCTTCAAGCGTTGGCCGCGATTCTACGATCGTCTCGCGCTGACCGTCGCGCCGATCCTGTTTACCGGACTCACGGGCGAGACATTCGCGCGGCGTTTGTCGGACGACGCGCTTTTGCTCAACGTCGGTTCCGGTCCGATGCGCCTGCATCCGAACAGCGTGAATGCGGATCTCTTCCCGTTCCGCAACGTGGACGTGCTTGCGGTGGCCGAACGCCTTCCGTTTGTCGACGCGGCGTTTGACGCGATCGTGTGCGATCAGGTGCTCGAGCATGTCGAAGATCCGCAAGCCGTCATCCGCGAAATGACGCGCGTACTCAAACCGGGCGGTTCGCTCTACATCGGCGTGCCGTTCATGTACCCGTTGCATCCGTCGCCAAAAGACTACGCGCGTTGGTCAATGGACGGAGTTGCATCGCTGCTTCCGGGATTCGAGATCGTCGAGTCCGGCCCGGCGATGGGGCCGACGTCCGGATTGCTTACCGTGCTCGCCGATTGGCTCGCGCTCGTGTTCTCGTTTGGCGTTCGTCCATTACGAAAGGGTCTGCGCTACGTCTTCATGCTATTGTTATTCCCGTTCAAGTATCTCGATCTGCTCTTCGCGCGCTATCCCGGCGCCGAGACGATCGCCGCGACGGTGTATCTCGTCGCGAAAAAGCCCACCTACGCTGAAGCTTCGGTGGACAGGCGTTAACCTATGAAATCGTTCCTTCGCCGCCACGGCATTGCGATCCTGCTCGCGCTTCTCGTCGGCGCATTGTCCGTCGCGCCGCATCTGCTGGCGGTGCGCGCCTTGGGCGACGAATATCGCGGCGTGCCGTTTATGTACGTGGACGATGAGGATATTTACCTCACGCGCATGCAGGAGATCGTAGACGGATATCCGGACGTCGGCTCCGCGTTTTTCTACGAATACAAGGACGAACGTCCGATCCAGCCCGCGTGGGGAGAGCATGTGTACGTCGCGTTAAGTCGACTGACCGGCTTGTCGCTTCCGGATGCGCTCGTCCTCGCGAAGTTCCTGTTTCCCGCCATCCTATTCCTGCTTGCCTATGCGTTTGTGTGGCGCTTGCTTCCGGCGGAGTCCGTCCGGCTTCGCGTCGTCGCCGCGTCCGCGGGCGCGTTGCTTGTCGCCCTCGGCTACGATTTGATGAGCTGGCGCGACGCGCTTCAGCTGTTGCAGGGTGAGGATATCGGCCTACGACTTTCATTGTGGACGCGGCCGGTCAATCCTATTCTCGGCGGGGTCGGCGTGTTTGCGTCCCTTTTGTTGATTTGGGAAGTTCTAGAAGCTAGAAGCTCGAAGCTAGAAGTTAGCAAGTCGAGAGGAGCTTTGGTTGCGGCATCTGCCGGCCTCGTACTTGGCGGGCTGGTCTTTTACTTCTTTGCTTGGGGATACGTCTTGTCTGTTCTCGCGTTTTTAGGGCTGGGCTTTCTCGTGCAAAAAGACTGGAAGCGGCTGCGTGATATCGGCATCGTGCTGCTCGTTAGCTTTCTCGTAAGCGCTCCGTACTGGTACGGCATGTTTCAGTCGCTTGGGGGAGCAGGGGATCCTGCACTCGCCACACGTAATGGCATGTTTTTTACGCATCAACCGCTTTTGAATAAGACGCTGCTTTTCGCGTTGGCGTTGTTCGTTGTCGGCAGTATCGTTTTGACGCGTTGGCGTGACCCCCTCCAACTCCCCCTTGAGAAGGGGGAGAGTAGGTTCTGGCATCAGTCGTGGTGGATGATGAGCGCGTCGCTTTTACTCGGCGGCTTGTGGGCGTTGAATCAGCAAATACTTACCGGGCGGATGGTTTGGCCGTATCACTTTGTGCAATACACCAAACCGGTCGTTGTGATTGTGTTACTTGTATTGTTCGTCCGAGCGTTTGCGCCTCGTTTCCGGAAAACCGTGCTTGTCGGATGCGTGGTTCTCGGCGCGCTTGCGTTACTTCAAGGCGCACTCGCAGCCGGAACCTATCGTTCCGTCCTCGACGATTTCCGCGAGCGTCAAAGGGAGGCCGATATTTTCGCTTGGTTGGATGAGAACCAACCAAAGGACTGCGTCGTCGTCGTCAAAGAAGACCGTGAACGATTTACGCGCCAAGTGCCGGCCTTCACACATTGCAACGTGTACGTTTCGTCCTGGACGTTTTCCGGCGTGCCGCTCGAGCGCGTCGAACACAACTTCTTCATCCATCTGCGCTTGCTCGGCGTCGCGTCGGAAGACGCGCGTGAGTTCATGCTGGCGAATCCGGATCTCGTTCGTCTCGCGTATTTCGAAGATTGGAACCAAGTGTTCGAAACGGCGATCGACGACTGGCTCCTCGGCAAGATCGAGGAGGTCGTTCCCGCCTATCAAGCGTTTTTGGAAGGAAACGCCGCCGAGCAGTTACGGACGTATCGTGCCAACGTCTTGCTCTCGAAAGAGCCGTTGTCCGAAGACGAGCTACGCCAGTGGCGAATCGAGGACGAGGGCATGCCGATTGGCGGATATAGGCTCTATCCGCTATAACGTTTCGGACGATGAAGATCGCGATCGTGACGCCGTTTGGCGCGGAAAAACGCTTGGACGCGTTTGCGGAGTTTTTGATCGCCCAACATCTTATTCGGGATGGCCGGGACGCGCGCTTATTCACGTATCATTTGCAGAACAACCCGGAATACGCGGAAAAGCGGATGACGTACAAAACCGTGCCGACGGTTCGTTGTCGCCAACGATACGGGTTTTCTCCGCGTCTCGTCATCGAAATCCTGAAGTTCCGCCCGCAGCTCGTCTTGCTTTGCCACATTCGTAGCTGGCTGAACCTCTCGGGATATGTTGCCGCGAGGCTTGTAGGCGCGAAGGTCGTGTTCAAGGTCATCGGTTTTTTGCACGATCCGTGCATTGTTTCGGATCGAGACAATCCTCTTGAAACGGTGCACCCGAAGATCGACCTGCTTACGCGCATTCCAAAACTTGTAAAAAGTTATTTCGATACGCCGCCCGCGGGATGCGGTCGTTGGGAAAATTTTGTAACGCATTTTCCGATGGCGCACGCGGATCGCCTGATCACGATTACCGAGTTCGAGCGCGAGTGGGTAAAGCGCGTGATGGGATTAGAGTCGGAGCTCGTCCCTTGGGGCGTAAAGCCGGAGGCGGATCAAGCGGCGGAAACCGAGCCCGCGTTACCGGAGGGATGTCCGAAGAGCGGGTTCTTGTTCTTCATCGGGCAGGTGAAGCGACGCAAGGGATGGGACACGATCATCGAGGCGCTTGCGTTGCTCAAAGAGCAGGGGATTCGCAAGGATTTGGTGTTCGTCACCAGCTCAAGCCCGGACGAATACAGGGAAGCGCATGAGCTTGTGGAAAAACTGGGCGTGAAGGATCGCGTGCATTTTTTGTATCGCGTATCGAACGAAGAGAAGGCGTGGCTCTATCGTCGCGCGGCGGGATTGCTCGCGCCGAGCAGATACGAAGGATTCGGCCTGACGCCGTTCGAGGCGTTCGATTTCGGCGTGCCCGTGTTCGGAACCGATATTCCCGTATACAGCGATTTTCTGAAGGACGGTTACAACTCGCTGATTTCTAAAAAAGGTGATCCGATTACGCTCGCGGAAAATATGAAACGTTTGGATCAGTCGGGCGTGCGCGAGACGTTGATCCGGGGCGGAAAGGAAACCGTCGCCAAATATACGGACAAACAGATTTACGAAGCGTATCGTCGCGCCGTCGTAGATTTGATATAGAAGAGGGTTCACGAATCCGTCATCCTGAGGCACGAAGGATCTCGGATTCGCGTGACGGGGTTACGATTGACATTTCTCTTAAAATATGAAACAGTCCGGCCACGCGAAACATGTCGTTTCGTAGGAGGTGCGCGCAGAATGCAGAACACAGGGGAAAAGGTCGTCGTGACGTTGCGGGACGGTAGCCGGCAGGTGGTCGAGGACGCGATCCGCGTCCACACCGCGAACTTCCGCGCCGACCTGCACCCGACCCCGGCGCAGATGGAGGAGCGGATCGCGGACGGGCCGAACTTCCGTCCGCACGTCCTCCACCACGCCTTCGTCGGCCTCGAGCCCGAGGCGAGCGGTCCGGCGGAGACGTTCCGCCGCGCGCGCGTGAACCTGGCGGTGACGGAGGGCATGCCGGGGAAGAACGGCTTCGGCAGCTTCCTCGAGCACGCCGTGGTCGAGCCCAAGGGCAATCCCGGTGGCTCGTTCGTTGCGCTCAACCCCCACAACTCGTGTACGCGTGGCCTCATCATCGTGAACATCAAGGGGCGCGACCACGCCGTGATGCAGCGCGAGAGCCGCTCCAAGCGCGTGGACGTCTCGCCGATCTGGCAGATCTGCGCGGGCGGAGGTCCGGAGCCGACGCCGTCGGCGACGTTCCGGTCCGAGGCGCTCGACGAGGCCGGCTGCCAGGTGGTGGACGCGACGCGCGTCTACGAGCTCGGCTTCGGCGAGGGCGAGCGCAAGCAGCTCGGCTTCTACGTCGAGGACGGCTTCATCCGTCAGCGCGTGCACCTCTTCGTCGGCGTGGGCTTCCTCGAGAAGGAGGGCCACATCTACATGGAGGAGGGGATCAGCGGCATCCGCTTCATCCCCATCGCGAAGTGGATCGAGCAGGCGCTCGACGAGGTCTACGAGGACCCGTTCTGCCAGAAGATCGCCGCGCGTCTCGTGCTCGACGGCGACGGGCAGTTCGCGGACATCCGAGGACATCACGCCATTCACAAGATGGAGACCTGACCTCATCTGATCGAGCTTCACTCGATCGACCAAGCCAAGCTTGGTCTTTTTTTATTGTGCTGCGAACTCGTCCTGCAAGGGAACCTCGAGACGGAACGTGTCCTTTTCGTAGTCCTCACCGCCGCGCAATCCGTCCGCGAAGGCCAGAAATACCATGTCCTCGTCCGCGACGAGCGCGTGTGCTTCGTTGAATCCGTGCGTCATCAAGTCGCCTTCGCGCATGATCGTTTTTTCCACTTTGGCATTGGGGTCGTTCAAGTCCTTGTGATACATCGAGAGCTGTCCGCTCACGACATACGTGTATTGCGTGGATTGTTTGTGGTAGTGATTGCCGCGCACGGCGCCTTTTTTGGACGTGATAATCGTGCACGTGTCCTTCGGTTCACGTGGGAAGATGTCACGAATCGTGCCGCGATCGTCTTCAAAATTGACGGGTTTGTGTTCGAATTTCATAGGTATGGTTCAGCCCATGTGAGGGACGATGAATTCAAGGTTGAGATGTTTAAGTTTCTCCTTGAGAAAGTCGCCGATGTTCCACGGCAGGATAAGCGCATGCGTCGCGTTTTTCGGAATGTCCGCGTCCGGCACGATCGGGAGATGCGATCCGGGCGTATATTTCCCGATTTTGAGCGGCGAGGCGTCCGTGACGCATTCAAGCAACCCGTTGTCGATTCCGCAATAGTTTAGCAACGTGTTGCCCTTGGTCGCGGCTCCGATGCCGACGATCGTGCCGCCGTTCGCTTTAATTTCATAGAGCTCTCTCATGAGATCCGCGCGGAATTTGTGGACCTTGTTCATGAACGTTTCGTACGTGTTCGCGTCATACAGTCCCGCCGCGTCTTCGAGCGCGATAAAGTCTTGCGCGACGCCCGGATCCGCCGGAGTGCGCTTTACGTACACGCGGAACGATCCGCCCATGTAATCCGACGGCTCGATGCGATGCACGTGCAAATCGAGGGTTTCGAAAAAACGCACGAGCGGTTTCATGCCAAAAAACGAAACATGTTCGAGGTAGATCGTGTCAAAGGCCAGGCGTTTGACGAGCTCGAGCAATGACGGCGTTTCAAAAACGAATGCGCCATGTTCCGACAACGCCGTTTTGACGTCGTTCATGAAACTCGGCAGATCGTTGATATGGTTGAAGACGTTTGTTCCCGTGATGACTTTTGCGCCTCCCATGGCCTTGATCTTCGCGGCGGCGTCGGCATCAAAAAATCCGTGATGCGTTTCCACGCCGTTTGTGCGCGAAATGTCGGCAATATTTTTCGCCGGTTCCACGTTGAGGATGCGACACCTGCTTTGTACTCGAAACGCCTTGAGAAGCGTTCCGTCGTTTCCTCCGACATCCACAACGAGATCATCTCCACCGACGTTCTGATCCGCGATGATTTCCGCCGCCATCTCGCCAAAATGTTTGACGGAGACGGGAGAGTTGCCGGCCGTGTAGCTATAATCGACTTTTTGGTAGCGCTCTTTTTCGGGGACGAGATACTGCAAAAAGGTATGACCGCAGTCCGCACATTGCATCACGCGTAACGGATAGCGGGTTTCGGGCTCGTTCAGCGCTTCTTTCGGAAGAAAGGTGTCGCCGAGCGGGTGATAGCCGAGGTCTACGACGAGTCGGAGCGTGGTCGAAGCGCACAGCGGACAGGCGGTAAGGATCATACGTTCGTTTTTGCGTCGATGAATTTTTCCATGCAGGCTCGCGCATCGGTTCGCGGTTTCCAGCCGAGCAATGCCTCGACGCGTTCGAGCGACGGGATGCGGCGTTGCGAGTCGACGCCGGAAAACTGTCCGCCGGACTTTGCCGGAGGATCGTAGTCCGAGGCGAGCAGGTCTTTTTCCTTTCCGATGGCCAGCATCATCTCGCGCAGCCGGAAGAGCGTGAGGGGTTCATTCCCGCCGATATTGATCGTCTGTTTACTCGTCCGCTCGTCCGTCAGATATCCGGCGATCGCATCCGCCACGTCTTCGACCCAGGTGAAGCAACGTTCTTGGTTTCCGTTTCCAAAAATGGGAAGCTCGCTCACCTTCTCGACAAACAATTGACGATAAAAGTCCACATAGACGTGCGCGCCCGGTTTGTCATGCGGCTCGCGCGGAGACACGACGTTGAACAGCCGCCAAACAGTGAAGTCGATATCATGCTGTTTCGATGCAAACATGATTCCGCGTTCGTTGGCCAGCTTCGAAAGCCCGATCGGGGAGGCCGGAGGAGGGGAGGTTTCGGTCTGCTCTTCCCGAAACGGAGTTTCCGTTGCGCCTTCATACACCGTCGCGGAAGAAAGAAGAACGATTTTTTTTACGCCCTCGTCGATACAGCCGTCCAGCACGTTCATGCACATGGTTACGTCTTCCGTGAACACGTCGTACGGCCGGTTCCGAAATACGTCGGCGTTATACGGTTTCGCCGCGGTATGCACGACATACTCCGGCTTGACGAGCTTCAAGAGTTCGCGCGTCGCTCCGTTGTCGATCAGATCGGCGTCCGCGCGCGTAGCGGCGACGACTTCCGCGGTCGGATGCGCGCGCTTCAACGACTCGACCACGTACCAGCCGATATTGCCGTTTGCTCCGGTGACGAGAATGGTCATATGAGATTATTACATTGAACATTTAACATTGATCCGAAATTATTGTAAGCATGTTCAATGTTCTATGGTTCCATGTTAAATGTTTCATGGCTTCGGGTTATTCACATACCATTCGTACGTGAGATGGAGGCCGTGATCCAGCTTGATTTCCGGTTCCCACCCGATCAGGCTGCTGGTTTTACCGATATCGGCCAAGCGTCGCTTCACGGATCCTGCGGGAGACGGGTGAATCTTTACGTCACCCGGTTTCCATCCGGCCGCATGGAACAGTTTTTCGGCCAACTCGCGAATGTTGATTTCCTCGCGATCGCCGATATGGAACGTGTGGACTTCGTCGCCGTCCGTGATCGGATGATCCATAATCATTTGCATGGCGCGCACGGCGTCCGTGATGTAACAAAACGTCCGTGTGTCGTCGGCGCCGAAAATCTCGAACGGTTCCGTGCGTTTTATGATGCGTTCGGAAAATTCCGGGATCACATGGTCGTATCCCGCACGCGGACCGTAAAAGTTGTGTGGACGCACGATGACGGCGGAAAAGCCGTGGTGTTTGGCGTACCAGATGACGAATTGTTCGCCGATCAACTTCGTTGACGCGTACGTCCAGCGAGGGTTGTACACATCCTCGATCACCAGCGGAACCTGTTCCGGCGTCGGGATAGGTAGCTGATTGAATGCGCTCAATCCGCCCGCGTAGGCTTCGTTTGAAGACGTGAACAAAACTTTGGGTTTTTTTGCCAGTGAGCCGGCCCAATCCAGCGCATGCATGAGCGTCAGGATGTTGATGCGCAGCACCTCGTGCGGAATCTTGTAGAAATGTTTGGTGCCATTGATGGCGGCCAGGTGGTACAGGTGATCCACGTCCGTGTCGAACGCGTCCCAGGCGGCTTTGTCCGTGAGATCGGCCCGGATAAATCGAATGCGGTTCTTGTGGGTTTCGAGCAACGACGTAAAATCCGCGTCCATGCGGCCGCGTTGGAGGTTGTCCGTGATGATCACAGCGTTCTCCGGGTCAGCCATGAGGCGTCTCGCCAAGTGCGAGCCGATGAAACCCGCTCCGCCTGTAATTAAAATCTTTTTCATACACCTATCAGGACGAACGCATTCCGTTGAACACGGTTTGTTTGAATTTTTTATTTTCGTTCACGATCAGGTCGAAGATGCCGACGTCATGACCCATGGCGCGGGCATAGGCGGCAAAGGCGGTCGTGTCTTTGGGGAGACAGACGCCGCCGAACCCGCGGAAGTTTTCATTACAATCGAGATAGGCGTCTTCGATATTATTGCGAAGCACCATGGCGCGTTTGATCTTCGAATAGTCCGCCCCGGCTTTTGTAGCCACGTCATAGAACGAATTTGCGAAGATAATGCGCATCGCGTTGTACACGTTCGAAAAATATTTCGAGAATTCCGCTTCGATCGGCGCGAGGCGCGCGAAGGCCTTGGGCAGATTGCCGTGCGCTTCTTTGACCATCTCGTACTCTTCGTCCGTATACGCGCCGATGACGCAGACGTCGTGGTTTTCGACGAAGTCGGTGTAGGCCGCGCGCTCGCGCAGGAATTCGGGACAAAACGCGAAGCGCAGTTTCGGATGCCGGTTCTTGAGCATATCCGTGGTGCCCGGCGTGACCGTCGATTTCACCACGACCAGTCCTTGATATTCCGACGCTTCGATTTCGCCCACGACCTTTTCGACGATGCTCGTGTCACACACGCCTGTGTCCGGATCGCAAGGCGTCGGTAATGACAAAAAGACGAGCTGCGAGTCCAAGAGTTGTTCTAGGCGCGTACCCGGGTGCTTGATATCGTAGCCGCGAACGGTATGCCCGATGCGTTCCAATCCGTGTTTGACGGCTTCTCCCACAACGCCCAATCCGACGATTCCAATCTTCATAGTGGGAAAAACTTACACGATGCCGAGTTTTTTGGCCATGGCGCGCGCCACCGGACGGACTCCCTCCCTTTTCTTTTCGAAATCGGGCTCGTCCATCCACAAATGATGGAGATTGAGCTCGGCGCCGTCTTCAAACAACGCGGTCAAAAACGCGAGCAGCTCTTCTTCGTCATGGCGCGGCGCGGCAAGCCTCTCCTTTATGAGCGCCGGCAAGTCTTCCATGCATCCGCAATACGAAACGGCGGAAAGCTCGTTGTAGAACTGATGGCCGAAACTGATGACCGGCTTTTTCAGCATGATCGCTTCCCAGCCCGTCGACCCGGTGATCGTGGCGACGAGTTTGGCTTTTGGCGTGATCGCGAAACTGCTCACGGAGGCGTCGATGAGTTTTACGTTCGGGTTCTTCTTGAGTGCCCTGTAATACGACCGAGGCCGGTACTGTGCCATTTCCGGATGATCTTTGACGTACAGCTTGTAGCGAACGGGAAGCGACCGCGCGATGTGGCGGATGAGCGCGAGCTGGTCGGTGTGCGTCGGCGCTTGCAAGAGGAGCGAGATCTCCGGCTCGTAATGCAACGGGAAAAACACGAAGTCCTCGTCGTCGGGCGTGAAGGGATCGTAAAGATCGCGCAGGCCGATGAGATTACGCGCCTTGCGCCTGACGAGATCCTTGATCGCGTCCCACGGTTTGATCGTCGAGTAATCGTCGCGGCCTTCGCTCGCGAGATAGTCGCGGATATTGCGCGCGATGACGGAAAAGGATTTCGCCGCGCGAGTGGGGTGCAGGAATTTCAACTGCGAACGTCGCGTCACGGGTTGGTGCGCGGGGGTGGATTTTTCGAAATAGGGGAGAGGTCGTTCGCGAAACTCTTTTAAAAATGCCTCTGCCGCCACGCGCGCCGGCAACCGCATTAGTGCGGAACGGTCGCCGTGGAACAGCTCGTTTACGCCGGTGAACGTGTCGTAGGTTTCGCTCAAGACGTAGCGGTTGCGCGTGCTCGACATGAGAAGAGCGAATGTCTTGATGCCGCGTTTTTTCGCCATGCGATAGAGCAGGTACGCGCTCACGCTGCCGATCGGGCCAAAGAACACGTAATCGGGACGCTCTTCATCCAAAAACTTCGTCAACGCTTTCGCATAGACTTGCAGGAGCCGCAGCATTTCTTCATGCGTATAACGCGGACGATCGTACGGATATTCGCGCACGAGCTGGTTTGACATGACCACGCGATCCACGGCGAGATATGGCCATAGCGACGGGAGTCCGTATTCCCGCTCCAACGAATCGATATACGCGGGATCTAGCGTTTCTTGTTTGTATCGCGCATGGATCTCCTCGTCGAAGAGCAGGGACGAATACGGCACATCGGTTTGGGATCGCAAGAAATCAAAACTCGGACGCGTATAGGCGATGCCGCAAAACTCGCTCAGCCCGTGTTCCTCTTTCAGGAGTTGGGCGACATAGTGGCCTATATAGGCGAATCGGCGCTGGAGGACGAAACACCCTTTCATATCATACGAGCTCCGGCGGGAGGGTTTTGGCGGCCAGGATATTCACGTAATGATAATCGGGTTTGATGAACCATGTGCCGACACGGTTAAGCTCCGGCGTGATCTCTTTCAATCCTTCCGCCGTGATGGAGTAGGTGCGCAAACCGAGTTCGTGGAGCTGTGCGAGATACTCGGACGGGCGGGTGGACGTTTCGCGGAAATTATCCGGGCAGAATTCCGTCACGAGGACGATGTTCGGATTGGACGCGACGGTTTCGCGCATGCCGCGTAATGCGATCGGCTCGCCTCCCTCGATGTCCATCTTGATGACGTCCACGCGCGGCATCGCGCCGCTCCGGACAAGCTCGTCGAGCGTCGTGCACTGGACGGTGAGCGCGTGCGGACGGTTCTCCGAAGCGACCAGGCTGTGGCAGCCGGTGTGATTTTCCGTTTCGTAGAATGCGATCGTGCCGGCGCGGTCCGCAATCGCTTGGGCATACGCCTTCACATTGTCGCGTCCGCGCACATTGCGTTCGAGCAATGCGAAGTTGCCCGGATCCGCTTCAAACGCGTGGACGGAGCCGTTCGGCCCGACGAGCTCGGCATACAGGCGCGTGAAATATCCGATATGCGCGCCGATATCCACCACGACCATTCCCGGCTTGATGATACGCCGGAAGATAGCGACCGTGTCTTTTTCATAGGCTCCGGAGAGCATCTCCCACTTCCAATCCCAGTTGAATTTTTTCGGAAACGCAAAGTCGCGTAACACGGCAATGCCGTCGACGATCGCATCCAAAGATCCGTGGACCGCGCGGTCGACGGACGGATGCCGCACGACGCTTCGATAGGCTTTTTTCAGCTTCGGAAACACGACGGCGGTTTGGCCCATATTGCGCACGACGATAGCTCAATATGGCTCATTTGACAATAAAATCGTATCATACGTATCTTCGTCTTATGCCCCTGCCTGATCCCGTGCCGCCTTTCGCGGATTCTTCTCCGCAAGAACCCGTCGACCGCGGCGTGTACCATCGATCCCTGCAGGGGGGAAAATGGTATTTGGCCAATGTGATCGGCCAAAAGACCATAAGTCTGGTGACGTTTTTCGTGCTGGCGCGATTGCTTCTTCCGGAGGATTACGGCGTCATCACGGTCGTGTTGTTGGTGATCGGGCTGTTCGGACAGCTCACGAATCCGTCATTCGGCGCCGCGCTGATCCAGAAAAAGGATTCGGTCGAATCGTATCTTGATACGTATTGGACCGCGGAAATCCTCCGCGCCGTCGCGCTCGCGGCGCTGCTGTATTTCGCCGCGCCTTGGATCGCCCTCTTCTTCAATATCCCGTCGGGGCTTTTGCCGATCTTGCAGG
Organism: Patescibacteria group bacterium; assembly: GCA_038061235.1. GTDB lineage: Bacteria > Patescibacteriota > Patescibacteriia > 2-12-FULL-60-25 > 2-12-FULL-60-25 > RHKK01. The sequence goes on from JBBTZS010000001.1 coordinate 122,574, forward strand.
CGAGCGGGTTGTTGTTGGTCATCCCGTCGTTTTCCAACGTACGCAATCTCTATTTGTTTAAGGAGCTGAATTTTCGCAACGTATTTTTTCGGGACATCGTGACGCAGTTGGGCTTTTCATTCGCGTCGATCGGATCGGCACTGGCATGGGGCGGGAGTCCGTGGTCGCTTTTTTTCGGCTACGCCTTTCAATACACGATCGGCGTCGGAGCGAGTTACTATTTTTTTCGTTCGAAACCCGCGTTCGATTTTCATGTCGGCCGGCTACGCGATCTTGTCGGGTACAGCAAGTGGGTCTACGGGCAGGACGTGCTTGAAGTATTTCTTGCCCAGGTGGACAAAATTTTTGTCGGTCGTTGGCTGGATCCGGCACAGCTCGGGATTTATGCGCGTTCAAAGGACCTGGCCTCCACCGCGACGAATACCGTCGCTTCCATGCTCGCCAAGGTCGGGTTGCCCGCGTTCGCCAAGATCCAAAACCAGATGGAAAAAGTCCGGCTCGGATTTTTGAAAAGCGTCGACGTCATCTTGATGGTGAGCGTGCCCGTCACCTTGCTGCTTTTACTCGAAGGCGGCGCTATCGTCGAGATCCTGCTCGGACAGGCTTGGCTTGTGATCGTCCTTCCGTTAAAGATTTTCGCGTTCGGCAATTTGTTTCTGGCGTTCTTGAGCATGGTGAATCCGATTCTCGCCGCTTTGGGCCGTCCGGATATCAACTTTAAAACGAATCTCATCAAAACCTTCCTTTCGGTGCCGCTCATGTACGTCGGTTTGACGCTTTACGGCACCCGCGGCTTGGCTTGGGCCGTCGTCGTGACGTGGATGATCATGCTCGGATACGTCGTGCTGCGCGCGCGGCGTGTTTTACAGATTCCCAAACGCGATTTCTTTTCGGCATTTTGGAGCGGCGGATGGGCGAGTGCGGCCGTGTTCTTGTGTGATGTCGTGTTCCGCGTGCTCCGAACGGAACCGGCGTACTGGTTGTATTCCCTGGCACAAGTCGCGTTTTTGGGGATCCTCTACTACGTCATCCTCTTTTTCGTCGGTCGCCGCCGTTCATCCGGCCCCTATGCGACCGCACGTTCGATCCTGCTTGAGCTTTCCCTCATCAAAAAGCGGCCTTAGCGATCTCGCGCGCCCAGCAGCCGAGTGAACGCGTAATGTGTCTGCTCCCAGAATCCCGGATATTCGAAGGAAATCTCGTGCGTTCCCGCCGGTACGAGCACGGCTTGGTATGCGGCGTTCGCGCGATAGATCGGCACGGCCGTCCCGTCGACGAATGCTCGCCAATACGACACGCCGGTTTCGCTCCACACGACCCAGCGCGGATGCGCGGTGTTCGTCGTGAGCGTCAATGCGCCGGCGGTGTAACGAATCAGCGATAGCGTGTCGTCCGGATCGGCGCGCGTTTGCAGGGCGGCATCCGACGGGGAGCGACTTTCAAGAAGCGTTGTCCGCTCCGTTTCACGGACGCGATCGAGCGCGGCGGTCAGGCCTTCGGTCGAAGCGTCTTGAGTCCATTCGACCGAATCGGCCAAATACCAACGCGGAAGGAAAAACGGATTTTCATAGACGAAGACGGGGATCATCCCCTCCACGGCGCGGCTTTCGAAGACGCGCTTCCACGGCGCGGAGAGTTCGTGATTCGTCGTGACGTATTTGACGTTTTGCATGCCGAGCTCACGGGCCGTGCCCGTCGACGAAAAACGCGCGATGTTTTCCGGCAGCGTCGCGTCGCTTCTCGTCGCGTCACCGTGTGTTGCGCGCGTGAACAGAAGCGTGATACGCGATTCGGTGAGCGGCTCGTGATTAAACATGCCGTCGATGCGAAACCAGGTGTTGATATTGTCGTCGAGCAACTCGCGACTGAGCCATGCCCGGCTTTGATGGCTCACGAGTTCGATACGAAAGCGGTCCTGCAAGTCGGCGATAGTCTGATCCGGAAAAAACGTGAAGATGCGGTACGGGATATGCGTTTCCGATTGTTCCTCGGAGACCGGGACGGTGCGATACGCGTTTTGTTCGTGTAGGAAGCGCGCCGTCTCAGGTGTTTCGGTGAGATAGGAGAGCGGTTCGCCGACGAGGAATCCGGTCCAGACAAATGATCCCGCGATGGTCGTCAGAAGCAGCCCGTCGCGCAGTCTCTTGTGAGATAGACGCCCGGTTGCGGCAAGCGTCACGACGGCGAGAACGGCGAGCCACATAAAAAAGGAAAACGTCGTCCACGGATCGAAGAACGAAAAACCCTTCACGAACGAATCGGCCATTTGCTCGATCAGCCATCGGTAATACTCGGCGGAGCGGGGAAGCTCTCGGCCGATCGCGGCCGAGCTCTGCTCGTATCGCGCGAGCGCCGCGTCGATCATGAATGCGCGCACGCGGCCGCCGGCAAGCGTCATGGCAGCGAGTCCCGTAACCGCGACGCCGAGCGCGCTCCACTCCGCAACGAGAAACGCTTTCGCGCGGCGATGTTCGACGAAGGTCCGGATCGCGTCGAAGGCATATCCGGCAAGAACGGCCGCGGCAAAAACGGTCAGGAACGACCATTTGAAATGCCAGCGGAACCAGCTGAGGACAGGTAGGGGATGGAGGAGGAGATAAAGCGGCGAGCGAAAACTCATCAGAATCGCGAAGGCCAATAGGCCGGGAAAAAAGATGCGCGCTTTTTTGTCGAGGGATTTCCAGACAAACGGGAGAACGGAAAGCAGCAAGAGCGGCGCCATGCCGATAAAGAGATCGATGTCGTCCTCGAGTCGCAGCACCGGGATGCTGCCGCCGTAAAACACGGAAAGTCGCGGGAGGAACAAGCGGACGAGATACGAAAGCGTGAGCGGCATGCCCGACGCGTCCGCGGTCGCCAGCCCGCCCGAGCGAATCGTGTGTTCAAGAATAAAATATAAGACCGAGACTAACCACGGGGATACGAGTACGACGCTTGCCAGAACGGGGAGGAGATATTTTTTGATTCCGTCGAGCAGGAACGACCGCACGCTCGGATACGAGGTTTCTGCGAGCATGAGATACAAGGCGTATCCTGCATTCGCGAGGAGGATGTACACAAGAAGCTCCGCGAACCCGGCGATCCAGCCGTAGGCAAGCATGACGGTATAGATCCATCGCCAACCCTTGTGTCCAGCATGGATGCGCGTAATGGCAAGAAAGGACAACGGGATGAGAGGAAGCACCGCCGTAAACACGATGACATCCGTCCACCGAATGACGATCCCGCTGAATCCGTAGGCGATCGCCGCGACCGTCGCCGCACTTCGCGATAGGGCGAGCGTCCGGCCGAGCGCGTACATTGACGCCAGATTCGCCAGGAAGAATCCGAAGGTCAGCCAATGATAGGAGGGGATAACGGGAAAGAATTTGAGTGTGAGCAGAAAAATCGGGTTGAGGAAGCCGTCCAACGTGAGACTGATCGGGTAGCCGGAGGAAAAGGCGGGCCACCAGCTTGGCCATTGTCCGAGCGTGTCGATCAGGAATTTTTGTCCGTCAAAAAAATACACATGATACAAGTTGACGTAGAGACCGGAGAACAGCCTGTCCCCAAACAATACCGCGCCAAAGACGCTCAAGAGGACGAGTCCGAGGCCCGCGATCACGAAGTACGTTTTTCGCATAGGATCAGCGCAAACCGTAACGCAGCTTGGCGATTTTGACTATGCCGCGTAAGCTGCCCGCATGCCATCCGGCCAAGACAACACGTATTTCGAAGGCGAAGCCGACAGGGCGTTTAACGTTGCTTCGATGAAGAAATACGCCACGAATAAGCAAGAAATGGACAAAGCGCTGGAAGAGATGATTCGGCCGTTTTTGGCATCCGGATCACCGTCGGTTATCGACGCCTGCTGTGGCGTGGGCCACGTCATCTCCTTCTTGAGCGAGATGAATCCCGATGCGACGTTTCTCGGCGTGGACCAGACGCCGTATCTGATCGAAGAGGCGAAGAAACTGAACGAGGGGAAGAAGAACGTGTCGTTCGAGACGGGGGATCTGTTCGATCTTCCCGCAACATATCCGAAACAGTTTGATCTTTCCGTCAACTGGAAGACGTTGTCTTGGCTCCCGTCGTACGAAGACGCGCTCAAGGCGCTTTTCGCCGTGACGAAAAAACACGTATTCGTCAGCTCGCTCTTTTATGACGGCGACATCGATTTCGAGATCAAGGTGCGGCAGCACAAAAAAGAACAGGACGGGTTCCATTATTATAATATCTATTCGCTTCCGCGCTTCATCCGCTTTGCGAAAGAACACGGCGCGAAACAAGTCGACGTCGCGGACTTCCACATGCCGCTCGATTTGCCGCGCGGTGACGTCGATCACATGGGAACGTACACGATCCCGCTCGCGGACGGTTCGCGTTTGCAAATGAGCGGCGCCGTGCCGATGTTATGGAAACTGATCCGGATCGATTTGGAATAAAAAATCCCCGCCCACAGCTACGCAGTTGCTGGCGGGGATCAGTGGTAGGCGAACAAGAGCACGAGGCTGCCCGCGAAGCCGGCGGCGAAGAGAAACTTCCCTCTCCAGCCGAACTCCTTGGCCTCCTTGAAGAGGAAGAGTCCGATGAGCGTGGGCAAAATCGTCTCGGCCGCTTGGAGGATGGGCTGGACGACGGTGATCGGCGCGAGCACCTTGGCCCAGTACGAGACACCGAGACCGGTGAGGCTCGTGGCGCACAGGGCAAGAACCCAGAGGAGGCCGCGCTTGGTGAGCGCGCCTTCGCGCTCCTTCTTGCCCATGAGCGCCGCGACCGCGAGTGATCCGACGAATGAGCCGCCGTACCACGCGAAGAGGAATGCGGGTACGGACATGCCGTTTATGCCGAAGTACCGCAGCGAGAACACCGCGACGCCCCACAGCGTGACGTAGAGCACGACCCATCCGATGAAGGCGCGCGGCGTCTTGCCGGCCTCGTCTTTCGGACGCTTGCTCAAGGACATGACGATGGCGCTACCCATGCAGAGGAAGATGCCGAGCCCGATGAGCCAGTCCACGTATTGCGTCTCGCGGAGGATGAGGTAGCCGAGCGCGAGGGCGATCATGTCGTCGCCTTGTGCGAGGACGGACGTGCGGCTCAGGCTGATGTCCGCCGCGCGCCAGTGCGCGTAGCAAGCGAAGCTGTTGGCGACGCCGACGCCTGCGGCCATGAGCATCTGCGCGTCCCAAGCGAATCCCTGCGGGAAGAGCGCAAGGAAGATGCCGGCGAGCGTCGCGTTGCCGAAGAACATCAGGACGAGTCGTGGCGTTCGGCCCGGGAGGCCGACCGACTTCTTGATCGCGATCGGATTCGCGACGTAGGTGATGAGCACGTTCAGCACGAGCGGAAATTGCCAGGGCATGACGCCCTCCTTTCTTGATTGTCGATGTACGTTGAACGTGGCTGATGCTTGCGGAAATCCGTCTTTTTGTCAAGGGCTTGACCCGATCGTTCACACGCGTCTACCATCTGCGTATGAAACTCCTCGCGTTGATTCCCGCCCGAGGCGGCAGCAAGGGTATTCCGAAAAAGAATATCCGGCCGTTTGCGGGCAAGCCGTTGATCGCGCATTCGATCGAGGCGGGGAAGGGATCGAAGTACGTCGACCGCGTCGTCGTCACGACGGACGATGCGGAGATCGCGGAGATTGCGAAATCGTTCGGCGCGGAGATTCCGGTGTTGCGTCCGGCCGAGATCTCGGGCGACAAAAGTCCGGTGATGGAGGCCGTGATCCACATGCTCGATTATTTGCGCGACAAGGAGGGATACGAGCCGACACATCTTCTTTTATTGCAGACCACTTCACCGCTGCGTCGTTCGTCTGACATCGACGCGGCCGTCGAGTTGTTCCAAAAGCGCGGCGCGGAATCGCTCGTGAGCATGTGCCGCACGGAAAACGGCCTGTTCACGAAAGACGAGCACGACGTCGTCGAAACCGTGTATGACGGGTACAAGACGGCTACCAATCGCCAAATGCTACCGAAGTGCTACAAGCTCGACGGATGCATGCTGTATCTCATCGACGTGAACGTCCTGCGTGAGAAGCGTTCATTTCTCGGCGGCAAGTTGATCGGGTTCGAAATTCCGCGTTGGCGAGCCGTAGACCTCGATGATCCGGAAGATTTCATCGTCGGCGGGCTGATCCATCGAAACGCAAGCGACATCGAAGATAAAATTAACTCTTTTTTCGTCTAACCTATGTCCACAACTTCCGACCTTCTTTCCAAACGCCACGCGCTTATTCCCGGCGCGGCGCATACGTATTCCAAAGGCGATGATCAATTCCCGTCCGTTGCGCCGCTGGCGATCCTGCGCGGCAAGGGCGCATATGTCTGGGGCGTCGACGATGTCCAGTATTTGGATTGGTGCATGGGCCTGCGTTCGGTCAGCCTCGGACACGTGAATGAAGAAGTGAATGCGGCCGTCGCCAAGCAGATGGAATTCGGTACGAACTTCGGTCGGCCGCACATGGGTGAGTACGAATTCGCGGATCGGCTCACGTCGCTTTTGCCGAACGTCGAGATGGTGAAATTCGCAAAAAACGGCTCGACCGTCACGACGGCCGCGACCAAGCTCGCGCGCGCCCATACCGGCCGCAAATATATCGTGTGCTGCGTGGACCATCCGTTTTTCAGCTATGACGACTGGTTCATCGGCACCACGCCGGCGGACGCGGGCATTCCGCAAGAAATCAAGGATTTGACGCTCACATTTAAATACAACGATCTCGACAGCCTCAAGGCGTTGTTCGATGCGCGTCCCGGCGAGATTGCCTGCGTGATCATGGAAGTCGTCACGACGACGGAACCTGTTCCGGGTTTTCTGGAAGGCGTGCGCGAGCTGTGCACCAAAGAGGGCACGGTGTTGATTTTTGATGAGATGATCACCGGCTTTCGTTTCGATTTGCTCGGTGCGGCGAAGAAGTACGGCGTCGCTCCGGATCTCGTGACGTACGGAAAAGGCATCGCAAACGGCTACTCGATGGCCGTGCTCGGCGGAAAGAAGGAGATTATGGAGCGTGGCGGATTGCAGCATGACAAGGAGCGCGTGTTTCTGATTTCCACGACGCACGGTGCCGAGGCGATTTCGATTGCCGCCGCCATGGCCGCGATCAATATTATGGAACGCGATCACGTCTCGGAGGCGCTCTGGGAACGCGGGAAGATCCTTGCAGACGGTTTAACCGCGTTGTCCGAGAAGCATGGGCTTACCGGCATCGTGGACACGGTCGGTTTTGCGCCGAACTTGAGCCTTGCCATCAAGAACAAAGAGGGGCAGGTCGATCCGGTGTTGCGCACGCTGTTCCTGCAGGAGGTGATCAAGCGCGAAGTTCTGTTTCAGGGCTATTTCGCGCTTTCATTTTCGCACACGCAAGTCGAAATCGACCGAACCCTCGAAGTGTTCGACGAAGTAATGGGTTTCTACAAAAACGTGTTAGAAGAGGGGAATGCGCGCGAGCTCTTGATCGGCGAACCGTGCAAGCCCGTGTTCCGCAAATACAATTAACTATGCGTTTTCTCGTCATCGGTCTTGGTTCCATGGGGAAGCGGCGCACCCGTAATCTTTTGGCGCATGACGAGCGCGATATCGTCGGATTTGATGTGTCCGAAGAGCGGCGCAACGAAGTCGAGAGCGAATTCAACGTAAAGACGGTGGGCGACCTCGCGGATCTCGCGACCGACGCCTACGACGCGATTATCATCTCCACGCCTCCGAATAAACACGGCGACTACATTCGCAAGGCGCTAAACGAGAACAAGCATTTCTTCGTCGAGGTGACGACGAGCGATGATGGGTATGACGAAGTTTTGACCGCGCCGAAAGACGACGGCCTCGTGCGCGCGCCGTCATGCACGTATCGGTTTTACGCGCCCATCAAAGAGATGAAGCGACAACTGGACTCCGGCCGCATTGGGAAGCTGCTCGCGTTTCAACATCACATGGGACAATACCTTCCGGATTGGCATCCGTGGGAAGATTATCGCCACGTGTATTTTGCGAAGAAAGAAACAAGCGCCATTCGGGAGATGTTTCCCTTCGAGCAGATCTGGTTGTCCTGGCTTGCCGGCGCCTCGATCGACTCGGTTGCGGGATTTATCGGTAAAATATCCGATTTGGACATGGACGCGGACGATTATCTCTCGGCGGCGGTTCGCTATGAAAACGGCGTGATCGGCAATACGATGATCGACGTGATTTCGCGTAAACCGACTCGTCGAGTGCGCCTACTCGGCACCGAAGGCGTGATCGATTGGGAGCTCTCGAGTCCGACGCTTCGAATTTATGACGCCAAGACCAAAGAAACCGAGGAAGTGCCTATCGACATGGGAAAGCCCGTTGAAGGGTATGTGACGGCAGAAGACATGTATGTGGCGGAGATGGGGACTTTTCTTCGGGCGCTGCGCGGGGAGGCCCCGTGGCCCTATTCCTTCGAGGAAGATCTGCGGAACCTACGTGCCTTGTACGATTTGGAGCAATCGGGTAAGACAGAGGCGTAAACATGCCGTCTGTTGAGCCAAAACTTTCGCCTTCGATTCGGATCGGGGCACGACTGGTTGGCGAAGGTCAGCCGGTGTTTGTCATTGCCGAGGCAGGGGTCAACCACAACGGGAATCTTGAAACGGCGTTGCGTCTCGTAGATGCCGCTGCCGACGCGGGAGCCGACGCGGTGAAGTTCCAGACGTTCAAGGCCGAGGAACTCGCGGTTGAGGCGGCCGGAATGGCCGAATACCAGAAATCGAATCTTGGCATGCAGGAAAGCCAACTCGCGATGTTGAAGAAACTCGAGCTGGCGGAAGCCGATTATCCGGCGATCATCGCGCGCTGTCGCGAGCGAAATATTTTATTTCTTTCGACGCCGCATAGCGGACAGGGGAGCCTGGAGTTTCTCGCGCGTCTCAACGTACTCGCGTTCAAGTTCGGATCTGGCGAGATCACCAACCTTCCGTTTCTGCGCTCTGCCGCGCGCTACGGCCGCCCGCTCATCCTCGGAACGGGCATGTCCACGCTCGACGAAGTGCAAGAGGCGTACGAGGCGATGCACGACGTCGGCGCGCGCGAGATCGTCTTTTTGCATTGCACGTCCAACTACCCCTGCCGGCTCGTTGAAGTGAACCTGCGCGCGATGCGCACGATGGCCGAAGCGTTCCCGACGCCGGTGGGATATTCGGACCATACGCTCGACATCCAGGTGCCGGTGATGGCGGTCGCGATGGGCGCGTCCGTGATCGAAAAACATTTCACGTTGAGCCGGTCGATGCCGGGTCCGGACCACGCTTCCTCGCTCGAACCCGACGAGTTGAAGCGCATGGTTCTCGCGATCCGCAAGGCCGAAACGATTCTCGGAAGCGCGCACAAGCGCCCGAACCCGAGCGAGTTTTCCACCATGGCGGTTGCGCGCAAGAGTCTCGTGACGACCGCGCCCGTCCGTGCGGGAGAGCGGTTCACCGCGTCGAACGTCGGCATCAAGCGTCCGGGAACCGGCTTGCTTCCCAACCTGTACGATCGTTTACTGTCACATGCCGCCAAACGCGACTTGTCGTCCGGTCATGTCCTGACGCCGGACGATGTCGCCGGTTGGGGCGTTTGATTTGCTATGACTGAACCGCGTCGCATCGCCTATCTCACAGGGTCTCGCGCGGATTTTGGTTTGATGACGCCCGTGCTGGAAGCGATCGAGCGGCATCCCGATCTTTCGTTAGTGATCTATATTGCGGGCGAGCATCTTTCCGAGGCACATGGCCAGACGCATCGAGAAGTTGCGAAGCTGTTTCCGAACGCCAAGGTACTGGATGCGCGTATTGCGGGCGATACGCATGAGCATCACGCGCGATTTACGTCGCGATTGCATCACGAACTCACCGAAGCGTTGGTTGTTGAACGTCCGGACGCATTGCTGCTGCTCGGCGACCGACCGGAAATGCTTACCGGCGCGCTCACGGCGACGTATTTACGCATTCCGATCGTGCATCTTCACGGCGGCGACCTCTCGACCTCGGTAGATAATGCCGTGCGTTTTGCCATCAGCCGTCTCGCGCATCTGCATCTCCCGGCCACCGAGGCGGCCGCCAAACGCCTTCTTTCGTCCGGGGAGCACAAATCGCGCGTGCAAGCGGTCGGCGCGCCGGCGATTGATCGCATCATGCATACGCCCTTTCCGTCGCGCGCGGAACTGTTTTCCCGTCTCAGGCTTGATCCGATGAGCGAAGTCGTGCTTGTGACGCAACATCCGGCCACCGAAAGCGCGGAAGTCGCCGAGCGTGAAATGCAAATCGTGCTTGCCGCCGTCGAACGATTCAAGAAAACGGCCGTCGTGATCCATCCGCATCTTGATCCCGGAGGCTCGCGGATGCTGTCCATCATCAAGACGTATGCAAACCGGCCGGAGTTTTGTCTCATTCCGAGTCTGCCGTTTGTCGATTTTCTTGCTTTGGCACGCGAATCCGTCGCCTGGGTCGGCAATAGCAGCGCGGGTATGATCGAGTCGGCAAGTCTCAAGGTCCCGGTGGTCAACGTCGGCTCGCGCCAGGACGGTCGCGAACGCGGAGAAAATGTCGTAGACGTCCCGATCGACGCCGACGCGATTCTCGCCGCTCTGCACTTCGTCACGAGCGATCCCGTCTTCCGTGCCAAGCTCGCGGAACTCGTGAGTCCCTGGGGCGACGGCCGTACCGGTCCGCGCGTGGCCGATATTCTTGCGCAGGCGGATTTTTCCGACTTGGTTCACAAGCGTTTCACTTTTCCCGTATAGTAATCCCACCTATGGACCCGCGATTTTCCGACTGGACGCCTCCGCAGATCGAGGACGGCACGCTCACCAAGTGGAATTGGCTCGTGCAGCATGTGGCGAATCTTACGCTTGGCGCGCGTACCGACATCGGCGCGTTTACGTACATCAACGCCAAATATGGCGTCGTCATCGAGGATGAAGTCCAGATCGGCTCGCATTGCTCCATCTATTCCGTTTCAACGATCGACGACAAAGAGGGGAAAGTGACGTTGAAGAAAAACTGTAAAATCGGTTCGCATAGCGTGGTGATGCCGGGCGTCACGATCGGAGAAAATTCCATCGTCGGCGCGTGCTCGTTCGTGAACAAGGACGTTCCGCCAAACTCGGTCGCGTTTGGCGTGCCCGCGCGTGTTGTCAGCTCGCTATGAAAACGTATCCCGTAGGCCTGCCGAGCATCGGCCCGGAAGAAGAGCGCGCCGTGCTCGAAGCGTTGCGTTCCGGCTATTTGAGTCTTGGGCCGAAGCTTGCCGAGTTTGAAAAGCGTTTTGCCGAGACTATCGGCACGAAGTACGCCTGCGCGGTGAATAGCGGCACGTCCGGTTTGCATCTTTCCATGATTGCCGCGGGCATCGGGCCGGGCGATGAGGTGATCACGACGCCGTTCTCGTTTATCGCCTCCGCGAATTGCGTGTTGTACGTCGGCGCGACGCCCGTGTTTGTCGATATTGATCCAAAAACGTCCAACATGGACGTGACAAAGATCGAGGCGGCGATCACGGACAAGACGAAGGCGATCCTCGTCGTGCATATCTTTGGCCAGACCTGTGACATGGACCCGATCATGGATATCGCCAAGCGTCGGAATCTCATCGTCATCGAAGACGCGTGCGAATCCGTCCTCGCTTCATACAAGGGAAGGAAGGCGGGTACCTTTGGTCAGTCCGCCGTTTTCGCTTTCTATCCCAACAAGCAGATGACGACCGGCGAGGGCGGTATCGTCGTGACGGATGACGAACGCGTGTACAAGTTATGCAAGAGTCTCGCGAATCAAGGACGTGCGGAAAACATGCAATGGCTCGATCATCAATATCTCGGATACAACTATCGCATGGACGAGATGAGCGCGGCGCTCGGTGTCGAGCAATTAAAAAAACTTCCGTCGTTCATCGTCGCTCGCAAGGAGATTGCCGCGTGGTATGACGAGGCGTTTGCGACTTCCGGTTCGGAGATCGTCACGCCGTTCGTTCCGCCGGAAAACGATCATACGTATTTCGTCTATGTCGTGCAGCTGCCGGAACGAGCCCATCGCGACAAGATGATCGGTTTGCTGAAGGAGCCGGGCGTGATGAGCAAGCCGTACCTGCCCTCTATTCATTTATTTTCATTCTACCGCGAACGTTTCGGGTTTAAGGACGGGGATTTTCCCGTGAGCGAGTCCGTCAGCCGCCGGAGCCTCGCGTTGCCGATCTATGTCGGCTTGACGCAAGCGGATGTTCGTGAGATCGTCGCGCGCGTGATGAAGACGCTGCCACAGAGCTATGTATAAGCCGGAATTCGAAGGAAAAACGATTCTCGTGACCGGCGGAACCGGTTCGATCGGCTCGCAAATCGTGCGCCATCTTTTGACGTTCAATCCCAAACAGGTGCGCGTGTACAGCCGTGATGACTCAAAACAGTTTTATCTCGGCAAGCGCCTGAACGACGATCCGCGTTTGCGTCTGCTGCTCGGCGACGTACGCGATGAGAAGCGGCTCATGCACGCGATGGAAGGCGTGGACATCGTATTTCATTGCGCGGCGTTGAAGCATGTCATCGGCACGGAGAACAATCCGCACGAAGCGGTGAAGACGAATATTCTCGGTACGCAGAACGTGATCGAGGCTTGTCTTGCGCATGGCGTGGAAAAAATGGTGGGGATCTCGACCGACAAGGCGGCGGATCCGACAAGCGTGCTCGGATGCACGAAATTGCTTTCCGAAAAACTCGTCACGACGTCCGCTCTCTACAAAGGGGCAAAGAAAACGGAGTTCTGTTTCGTGCGATTCGGCAACGTCATCGGCACGCGCGGTTCCGTCATCCCGCTTTTCATCCGTCAAGTGAAACTCGGCGGTCCCGTGACGCTCACCGATCCGGAGATGTTGCGATTTTTCATGTCCGTGGACGACGCGGTTCGATTGATCTTCAAGGCGACGAGATTGATGTGCGGTCGCGAAATCTTTATCCTCAAGATGCCGGTGATTCGTATCGGCGATTTAGCGCGGGCGGTCATCGACCAATACGCGTCCCGGTACGGCCGCACGCCGGAAGACATCTCCACGACTCTTATCGGTCGCCAAATCGGCGAACGCGTGTATGAAAAATTGTTGGGACGAGAAGAATGTCAGAATGCGCTTGAACTCGAAGACATGTTCGTGATCGGCCCGCATGTCGATCCCAGGTACGATGCGCGCATGCAGCCGGCGGATTATCCCGACGCGAAACCCGTCGAACGCGCCGAATACACGACGGAAACGCAAATCGCTTCGCTGCTCACGCCGGAAGCGATTCGCGAGTTGCTCGTCACAAGCGAGGAGTACATAAACGAAGCGCTTTGGTAGGGATATGCGCCTCATCGAAACCGATGGGAAAAGATTGTTAGCGGAGATGGGGGTCGTCGTGCCCGCGCAGGGAGGCGACGGCCCGTTTTTCGTAAAGGCGCAGGTGTTGCGGGGCGGTCGCGGCAAAGCAGGATTGGTCCGTCGGGCGGAAACCTCGCAGGACGCTGAACGCGTCAAAAAAGAGATTGAAGCCGCCCTTGGCCATGCGCCGGAACGAGGATTTCTCGTTGAACGGGAAGTCCCGCATGTCCGCGAATGGCTTTTGTCGATCGATCTCGATCGTGCGGCGGGGGAGTGGCGCGTGAATATCGGTGAAGGGGGAGTGAGCGTCACTTCGGCGAGGAGCGAGCCGCTTACGACGTTCGAGAACGCGAAGTTCGGTTCGTTGGTCCGCGCGCTTGCCGAAGGGATGCGCGCGCATCGTCTGCAAAGCGTGGAGATCAATCCGCTCGCGGAGTTGGAAGACGGTTCGTTTGTCGCGCTGGACGCGAAGATCGTCACGGAAGACGACGTCGCGGTTTCTTCCGTCGATCTCGACGGCGATATCGCGCTCGTCCTTTCCGGCGGCGGCGCGAGTCTCGTGGCGTTGGATGCGTTGCTTGCGGTGGGCGGACGTCCGGCGAACTTCGTCGAACTTTCCGGAAATCCCGACATTGCCATCGTGCGAGAGGCGGCGGGCCGCGTATTTTTAAAACCGGGACTGAAAGCGGTCTGGGTGGCGGGTTCGTACGCGAATTTCACCGACATCGCCGCGATGCTCTCCGCCATCCGTGATGCGTATGACGCCGCCGGTCTTTCCGTTCCGTTCGTCGTTCGTCGCGACGGACCGAATGCGGATCAGGCGCAGTCCGAAACGCTTGCGTGGGCCGAGGCAAAGGGTATCACGTGCCTTTTTCATCGCGCGGAAACAGATCTTGAAGCATCCGCTCGCGAGCTTCTGTCACTTATATGACAATACATCCGGCATCTGGCATCCGGCATCTGACATCGCCACGCATTCTCATCCAGGGCATGACGGGCCGCGAAGGCTCGCGTATGGCGCGCTGGATGATCGCGAGCGGCGCGAACGTCGTCGCCGGCGTGACGCCGGGCAAAGGCGGGCAAGAGGTGGAAGGTCGGCCGATATTCAATTCGGTGAAAGAAGCCCCGCAGGCCGATGTCAGTTGTATCGTCGTTCCGTCCGCGCATGTCCTGTCCGCGGTGCGTGACGCGTTGGAGGCGGACATTCGGTTCGTGTACGTACTGACGGAAAACGTTTCCTTGCATGACGCGGTTGACATTCGTCGTCTTGCGAAAGGGAAAGACGCGATCTTGTTCGGTCCCGCCTCCGTCGGATTTCTGCGTTTTCCGGATGTGCGTATCGGGTATGTCGGCGGAGAGAAACCGTTTTCCGGTCAGATAAGGGAAGGCGATATCGCCGTGATTTCGACGTCCGGCGGCATGACGAATGAATTGATGGCCGCGTTGTCGCGGGCCGGCTTTGGCATCCGTCTGGCGATCGCCGTCGGCGGCGGGCAGGTGGTCGGCACGAGCCTATCGGAAGCCGTGGCGATCGCCGAGGCCGATCCGGACGTGGCGCGTCTTGCGCTGTTCGTCGAACCGGGCCAGCCGATCTTGCGCGAGCTCGAACGCGGATGGCGCCCGTCCAAGCCCTTTGCGCTCATGTTGCCGGGGGTCGCGCTCGACGCCTTGCCGCGTGGGTTGCCGTACGGACACACGGGCACTATCCTCGGAGAAGACGAACCATCGGTGGCCGAGCAACGGTCGCGGCTTGTCGCGCGCGGCATCACCGTCGCGGCTTCGGTTCCCGCATTCGTTTCATTGTTTACCGAAGACATCATTTGATATGAACTCCGCTTTTGGAAAAGAATCGCAAGAAGGATATGAGTTGCATGGCCGCGCGCTTGCGTCGCTCGTGGGGCATTTGAGCTTCCCGTCCGCCGCGTTTTTTACGTGGTTCGGTCGCGAACCGTCCGAGGTCGAGTCCGTCATCTTTGACGCATGTCTCGTCGCGAGTCTCGACCACGGCGTGAATCCGCCGAGCGCGCAGGCGACGCGCCTGGTCGCGGGCAGCGGCAAGCCGCTTGCCGACGCGGTGGCGGCGGGCATGCTCGCCTTCGGCACGAAACACGGAAACGCGGGCGCGGCGTCGGCGATCTGGCTGCACGAGCATCACGCGATGGACGCCGCCGAGGCCGTCGCGAACGCGCTCGCGTCCGGCGAGCGCATCCCGGGATTCGGTCACCCGTTGTACGGGTTCGATCCGCGCGCGGCCGCGATCTTTGCCGTGCTCCGCGCGCATTCGCCGTCCACGCCGCATGCGGATTTCGCCGAGGCCGTCGCGCGGCAACTCGCGAAGGCGAAAGGGAAACCCGTGCCGCTCAACGTCGACGGCGCGATCGGAGCCGTTTGCGCGGATATGGATTGGCCGACGGAAACCGCCGACGCGTTGTTTTTGCTCGGACGAACCGCGGGGCTGATCGCTCACGCACGCGAAGCCGCGGCCCAGGCCGGCGAATCGTATCCGCGAGGGAAATAAAAAACCCCGCCTGCATGCAGGCGGGGTCAGATCGAGCAGGGCTCGGTCAGGGTTCCCAGCCGGAGAGTCGCTGCAACAGCAGGGGATGGAGGTCGCCGTTCGAGGCGACGATGTCATGGCGGAAGGGGTGCCAGGGCGTCCCATCCATACCCGTGACGACACCTCCCGCGAGTCGGACCAAAAGCCCGGCGGCCGCGACATCCCACGGTTTCAACGTCTCTTGGACATAGGCATGCCCATGGCCGCGAGCGACGGACAGTAGGCCGGCCACCACGCACCCCTCGCTGCGGATGTCGAGGAAGTCGACCAGGCGTTCCATGTAGCGGAGCGTTCGTCGCTTTCCCTCGGGCGGATAGCTCCAGCCGTGGTGGAGCATGGCCTTGTTGGGATCCGTTTCTCGCGCGACGCGCAGCATCCGTCGGACCTCCTCATCGGAGGCCGAGAGCGGCAGGGCGTACGGGATCTCCTCTTGTCGGCCGAAGAAGATGAGTCCATGGCTCGGTAGGCAGATCACGCCGACCAGGGGGACGCCGTTGCTGACGAAGGCGATGGACACTCCATAGTTGTGGAGGCCGAAGAGATAGTTCGACGTTCCGTCGAGCGGATCGACGACCCAGAGGGCGCTCTTCTTCTCGTAGTCCTCGAACGTCTTAGGCGCCGACTCCTCGGACAGAATCTCGTCATTCGGGAACGCGTCCCGAATTCCGTTGAGGATGATCCGTTCCGATTCAAGATCGGCTTCCGTGACGAAACCTTCTCCTTCCTTTGATTGTCGGCGGCCGGCGCTCTTCTCGCGCATGACGAGCAGCGCTTGTCCGGCCTGCTCGGCCAGGACCCGCGCGACGCGCAGTCGATCGGTGATATCTCTGTTGTTCAAGGGACGCTCCTGTTTCGATGTGCGCGGGTATTGAGGCGGAGATGGGGTTGGTTGTCAAGCACGAGAATGAAAGAGCAGTCACTGAACATTGAACATTTTACATTTGCCCTGGAAGTGGCTGAAGCGTTGTCCGTCGCGAAAGGGAAAACGATGCCGTTGAACGTGGACGGCGCGATCGGTGCGTTGTGTGCGGATCTCGGATGGCCGGATGAAATCGCTGACGCATTGTTTATCCTCGGACGCACGGGGGGTTTGGTTGCGCATGCAAGAGAAGCTCAGCTTCGCATCAAGTAAATAAAAGAAAAATCGAGCTAAGCTCGATCAGAACTTCGGCGCGCGGATCTCGCGCACGAGTTTGGGCACACCACCCGACTGGCGATCGATGTGGATCTCGTCGAACGACGTGATCTGCGCTTTCATCTCGTTCCAGATGACCTGCGCGACCGCTTTCGGGTCCATGAAGCCCTTGAGCTTCGGCTGGTCGCGTCCATCCCAGAACGGCGTGTTCATGCCGCCCGGATGCGCGAGGAGCACCTTGGAGCCCGGTACGGACTCCGGCAGCTCCTTGCCGAGCATCCGTGCGAACTGCGCCTTCGCCGCCTTGACCGCGCCGTAGAGACCTTCGCCCATACGCACACGGTACGACGTCGACGAGGCGACGACCACGAGCTGCACGGGCGTCTTCAGCTCGCGGCTCTTGGACAGGTTCGGAAGGAGGAACTTCGCCGGTCCCGCGAGATGGTTCGCGACCATGCGGTCGATGTCTTCCGCATGAAGATCGAGAAGCGTCCCTTCTTGGTGGGCTCCCGCGGTCCAGACGATGAGACCGTACGGGCCGAGGTGGGTGATCGGCTTGATGAGCCGAGCCTCGAGATCGAGCGGCATGGCGGTAACGCCGCCGGCCGCTTTCTTGTAGAGCTCGCATTCGAGCGCCGATCGCGCCGCGATCGTAACCTTCCAGTCCTCGTCGAGGGCGAGCTTGGCCATTTCGAGGCCGAGACCCTTGGAACCGCCCAGGAACAATGCTTTTTTCATCCAGATGCCTCCGTGACGTGGAACGTAGCGGAAAATGAAAAACCCCGCAATGGTGCGGGGTTAGTCGTCTCAGCCGGAAAGTTTTTCCAGCTGTTCGTTTTTCTAGCAGGCTCTTTCCACAACAAAAACAAAGCGCGACGCCTTGTCAACCCCGATCACTCATGTTTGACTATACGGGCGTCCTTCAAAAAAAACGCGCGTTGACAAATGCCATGAGCTGAGTGGATACGGAACGTATTTGGACAAAGGATTATAGAGACATGACTATTCGCGGAATCGCCTTCGATCTCGAAGGCACCTCTATCGACGTGGAGGCGGCGCATCATGGAGCGCATCTCTCTGTGGCGGCCGAGATGGGGCTCGAGCTCTCCTATGAGGAAGCTTGCTTGAAGATCCCGCACTTCATCGGCGGCCCGGACGACAAGATCTACGAAGACCTCCTCGAGCTTCTTCCGAGGGATGTTCGGGGCGGCGTTACCGTCGACGAGCTGCTCGCGCGCAAGAAGATGTACTACGATCAACATCTGTCCAAGATCGCGATCCAGCCACGTCCGGGTTTCGAGGCGTTTGTGCGCGCTGCGCGCGACATGGGGATTCGGATCGCGATCGGATCGCTGACCGATCGAACGCAGGCCGAGCATCTCCTTAAGGAGTCAAAGCTGATCGACCTGTTCGGGAAGAGTCATATCGTCTTGCGGGAGGATGTTAAGAACCTCAAGCCCGCTCCCGACGTTTTTCTCAAGACGGCGTCCGTCATGGGCGTTTCTCCGTCCGAGCAGCTGGTCTTCGAAGACTCGCCGCGAGGGGTCCAGGCTGCGCTCGCGGCCGGTTCAAAAGCGATCGGAATGCCGGTCGTTCTTCGCGGATTCGCGGTCGGCGCGCTCGTGGATGCGGGCGCAAGCCGAGTATTCTTCGATTGGCGCGAGATCAACGTCGCCGCGCTCATCCGTAATCTTGCCTGACCCGTTCTCGGAGGACGGGTTTTTCATTCTTGACGTTTCAAGGGTTAAATGTTGACATCCTCGGTATCTTTGGCATGTATACAATATGGATCCAGACTTTTTCCGCCGACATCCGCGTACAAAGATCCCTCTGCCGCAAACCTTTTTTGAGATGAGACAGGCAGGTGCTAAAAAATTTTTTTTATGCTGGACGGATCGGATCTGCTATAATTGATCGAATCCTTCTTATGATTTTGGTTCGTACCCCGTTGCGGGTTGAATTTTTGGGCGGCGGAACGGATCTTGCTTATTTTTATCGCCGTACGCCCGGTTTAATTCTAAATGCCACTGTTGATAAATATATTTACGTTGTTGTTCATCCCCGCCTGGACACAAAAATTAAAGTGAGCCACGATACGGTTGAAATCGTGGATCGGGTCGACCTATTGGAACATCCCTATCTCCGTGCCAGTTTAAAACTTCTCGGCATCAACCGTAGTCTGGAAATCTGTTCGTTTTCCGATATTACCTCACACGGGTCCGGTCTCGGTTCATCGAGTTGCTTTTCGGTTGCGCTACTTCATGCGCTGTCGGTGTCAATAGGGCAACGTCCATCCCCACGGAAGCTGGCGGAGCTGGCCAGCCATTTGGAAATCGATGTTCTGAAAGCCCGTATTGGCAAGCAAGATCAGTATGCGGCGGCGTTCGGTGGTATTCAGCTTCAAACGTTCGAACGAAACGGGCGCGTTACCGTTCAACCCATCAAATTGACGCCGGCCCTTTCCAAAAAATTTCACGAGCATTTTTTGGTTTTTTTCACCGGAACGACTCGTTCGGCTTCCGCGATCTTACAGAAGCAAGCTAAGTCGGCAAACCGAAATTATCCGTTTTTAAAACAGATGCGGGATTTGGTTCCGGGAGCGACGCAAGCGTTTCAAAAAGGAGACTGGAAAAGATTTGGCGAGTTTTTGGAAGCAGAATGGACGATTAAAAAGAATCTTTCGGCGGATGTCACTAACGCTCGTTTAGAGAGCATGTACAAGACAGCCAAACAAGCTGGCGCCTGGGGTGGCCGTGTCAGTGGCGCTGGCGGCGGGGGATTCATGATTTTGATGGTTCCGCTGGCAAAACGCGCGTCCGTAAAGCGTGCATTGCATAAATATCCGTGCATCCCAATGCGACTGGTGGAGGGGGGCAGTCAGATGCTGATGAAGGTTTAGACGGTTGACGAGTAGGTCAAGATCCGCTACGGTCCTTACTGGTCCTTTTTTCTTTCACACCAAACAGGAGAGGTGAGTAATGGAGCACACCCCATCGATTCCTACTGCCGATGAGCTAATCAAGCTCTATGCCTCGATGAGGCTCATTCGCACCACGGAAGAGGTCATCGCGACGCGCTATCACCAGGCGGACAACAAGATGAAGTGTCCGGTGCACCTCTCGATCGGGCAGGAAGCAGCCGCTGTCGGCGTCTGCAGCCGCTTGAACCGCGACGACATCATCTGGTCGGCGCACCGCAGTCACGCGCACTACCTCGCCAAGGGCGGAAATCTGGAGGCGATGATCGCAGAGCTCTACGGGAAGGAGACGGGCTGCGCCCACGGGCGCGGCGGCTCCATGCATCTCATCGACACGTCGTACGGCATGTACGGCACGTCGGCCATCGTATGCGGATCCATGCCGTTTCCCGTCGGCGCCGCGCTCTCGTTCAAGATGCGCGACGAACCGCGGGTCAGCGTTGCCTTCTTCGGCGACGCGGGCGTGGAACCCGGCGTGTTTCATGAGTGCATGAACTTCGCCTCCTACCACAAGCTGCCCATCATCTTCGCGTGCGAAGACAACGACTACAGCACGATGGCCACGCGGAAGGAGCGGCAATGCGTCCCGATCGCGACTCGCGCCGCGGGGTACGATGTCCCGGGCATCGAGATCGACGGCAACGACCTGCTTGCGGTTTGCGCCGCGGCAGAGGAGGCGGTCAACCGCGCACGAACGGGCGGTGGACCGACGCTCATCGTCATGCAGACGTATCGGATGCGTGAGCATGTCGAGCACATCGCTGCGAACATGAAGCGCCCGCCGGAGGAGTACACCTACTGGAGGGCGCGCGACCCGATGGAGCGGTTCCGTCGCGAGATCTGCTCGTACGGCATCAACTCGAACCTCCTGGACGACATCGATGCCGAGATCCGCGGCACGGTCGACAAGGCCTTCGCCTTCGCCGAAGAAAGCCCATGGCCGAACGTCTCGCAGATGTTGCGCGGCGTGGGTGACGAGGTCGAGGATCTTCCGGAACCGCCGGTGCACGGCGAGCGCGAGCTCGCATTCAACGACGCGATCGCGGAAGCAACCATGATCGCCATGGCTACGGATCCCAACGTGTTCGTCCTCGGACTGCACGTGACGGATTCTATCGGTCTCTTCGGGACCACGCGAAAGCCGTTCCTGACCTACGGTTCGTCGCGAGTCATCGAGACGCCGATCATGGAAGCGTCGCTTACGAGCATCGCGGGGGGCGCGGCCATGATGGGCATGCGTCCGCTCATGGTGCATGCGCGGAACGACTTCCTCCTGCTCTGCATGAGCCAGCTCGGCAACGACCTCGCGCTGTTGAGCTACATGACGGGTGGAGCGCTCAAGGTTCCCTTGGTGATCCGTGCCTTCATCGGTCGTACGCGAGGACAGGGAGGGCACCATGCCAAGAGCCTGCAGTCGCTCTTCGCGCACTTCCCGGGGATGCACGTCGTGACGCCGTCCAACGCATTCGATGCGAAGGGTCTGCTCCTGACCGCGCTCACGGGCAAGACGCCGGTGATCTTTCTCGAGCATCGGCTCTGCCACCCCCTCACAACCGTGGTTCCGGAGGAGTCGTACAAGATTCCGTTCGGGAAGGCACGGATCATGCGGAAGGGCACGGACGTTACGATCGTCAGCCTGATGCAGGGTGTGTACGAGGCATCTCGTGCCGCGGACATCCTCGCTGAGCAGGACATCTCAGCGGAGGTGATCGACCTCCGTACGGTCCGTCCGTGGGACAAGGAGGCGGTCTGCGCGTCCGTCAACAAGACGGGCCGGCTCATCATCATGGATACGAGCTGGGTCGAGTTCGGCATCTCGGCCGAGATCGCCGCAACCGTGATGGAGCGGGAGTTCGCGTCGCTCACCGCGCCGCCCGTACGGTTCGGGCTTCAACCCTGCGCCGCACCCATGGCAGAGCCGCTCGAGAAGGCGTACTATCCGGCATCCGCGGACATCGTTCGCGCGGCGTGCCGCCTCCTCGGGCGCGAATTGCCACGCGATCTCTGTGAGGACTTCGCGACGGGCGATATCATCGGCCCATTCTGACACCAACCCCGGTTTGACATCCTGTCTGCCGGGATTTTTGATACCTTGAAACAGTAATCGGTTCGTGTTAGCGTCCAACCACGGAGGAGGTATGCCCTTTCAGAAATTGTCTCACGTCGATTTAGACGTCTTGATTGTTGGTGGAGGCATCGCGGGGCTATGGCTTCTCGATGATCTACGCCGTGCCGGATATGATGCGCTGCTCGTCGAGTCGACGGCTCTCGGGAATGGGCAAACGCTCGCGGCGCAGGGGTTCCTGCATAGCGGCCTGAAGTACGCACTAGCCGGCCGTCCTGGGACCTTTGTCGACGCGCTCATCCGGATGCCCAATGTGTGGCGCGACGCCCTTGCCGGATGTAGTGAACCGGATCTCCGCGACGTTTTCTTGCGGGGAGGGTTCTGCTACTGCTGGCGTGAGGATTCCTTCATGGGTCGACTCGGCCTTTTGGGGGCCCGAATCGGGTTGCAGGTACCGCTGGAAGTCGTTCCACGCGATCAACGACCGGAGTTCATGAGTTCCTGTCCGGGGATGCTCTATCGGATCGAGGAGCAGGTGGTGGATCCCGCGAGCCTTCTCGCCGTCCTTGCAGAGCGGAATCAGGAACGCATTGTCCTTGGGACGGTCACGCGAGACGCTGGGTGCGTCGTTGTGACGGATCCAACCGGTGAGCGATCGCTCACCGGTCAACCACGGACCATCGTCCTAGCGGCGGGTGAGGGGAACGAGGCTCTGCGCGAACTGTTCGGGCTTTCCAACAACGGCGTCATGCGTCGATTGCCTCTGCGTTTTCTGACGCTGACCGGGGATCTCCCTCTTCTCAATGGATTCTGTTTGAGCGGCGCAAAGGCAAAGGTGATCATTACGTCGCAGCGGAGCTGTCCCGACGAGGTCGTGTGGCAGGTCGCCTCCGAAACCGTCGGAACCGCCGGAGGATGTCCGCTGGAAGAGTTCGAATCACGCGTCATGGCAGAACTCAAGGAATCCCTCCCATGGTTTCAACTGCCGGAGTGCGCAATCAGGCTGAATGTGGTCACACGCGCGGAAGCGGCGACACCAGACGATTCGCGTGCTGCGGACATCAAGATCCTTCAGGAGGGAAACATTCTTACGGCGTGGCCCACGAAGCTTGTGCTGGCGCCGCGGCTCACGGAGCAGGTGCGCCTCTTGCTTTCGAAGCCGTCGGGTAGCGCGCGTGTCATTCCGGCGGTTGCACAGTGGCAACGACCTTCCGTTGCAGGTTATCCCTGGACGAAGTAGTCAACACCCCATCTCAGATCTGAGATGGGTTTTTTATTGTGTCATCTCGGCCGAACCCCGCCTCTCGCGAGAGGCGGGGGAAGTGGAGAGACCCATACGGAAAATCTCTTAGCAGACCCCTCGGCTTCGCGTTCGCGTTGCTCGGGATGACATATAAAAAAAGCCTCGACGGATGCCGAGGCAGTGTTCGACGCGAATGCGTCACTTGATCAAGTTTCGGGTAGAGTCCGGACCCTGCAGTCGCCAGAGGTAGAGGTTCGGCAGGTCCATCTGACAGTTTTTGAAGCACTCGCTCACGTCGAGCCCGCCTTCGCTCGGCGGCTTGCGCGTGTACTCCCAGCAAGCCTTGCGGCGCTCGCCCTGCCAGATGGCCGTGAACGACTGATCGTTCACGTTGCCGAACCGGAAGCGATGATCGCCGATCTCCCGGCCCTTTTCGATGCGACCGACATAGGCGGAGCAGCCCCAGAGCTCACCATCGGCCTCCACGTATGCCCAGAAGTACGGCGTCGAGTAGCACGTATCGTACCCGCGCCACGCCGCTTCCACCTGGTACATGCCCTCACGGCGTATGGTGATCTCGAATTTCTCCGTCTCCTCGCGTTGGACCTCGTCGAAGGTCTTGAGCCACTCGTCCGTCGGAGCGCTTTTTCCGTGGTACATGTCAGAGCGCGTAATGCCGAGCTCCTTCTTACCGGTCGGGTCCAGCGCCACCGTGTGCTGCTTGAACGGCTTGACGGAGAAGTTGTCCACGCCGAGCTCCCGGAGGAGCTTCGCGAGCGGGAGGATCGTCTCGATGTTCGAGGGGTACTCCTCGTAGACCGTGAGGGATCGACGACCCTTGACCCCATCCGCGGCCGGGACGGCCACGAGCTGTCCTTGGATTTCGACGCCGGCGCCTTGCCGGTTTCGAACCTTCACGGCGTTCTTGAGATTTTCGACGACGGTGTGGAAGTCCTTCTCCTTCGTCCGATGGATCCGCGCGTAGACTTCCGGCGTGCCGGCATTGAACGACGCTCGCACCCACCGCAGCCGCGATGCCTTGAACGCCCGTTCGCAGAAATCTTCTTTCAGGTGTGAGGCGTTCGTAGTCAGGGCGGTATCGAGTCCGAGCTCGTCGCAGAGGACGATGATGTCGGCGAGATCCTTCTTGGCGACGTGGTCGCGGTAGAGCGTGGGCTCGCCCGTACCGGCGAACATGATGGCGAGCACGCCGCGCTTAGCCATGTCCTCGAGCGTGCGCGCGAAGACGTCGTACCGGAGCACGGGGTGATCATCTCGGTCGATCATGTAGTCGACCGAGCAGAATGTGCACTGGTGGTTACAAACTCCGTACGGCGACATCTCGACGTAGATCGGGAAGATGTCCTTGGCCGTTTCCCAGCGATCCTTGCCGGCGCGCCACTGAGCGAGTCGCTCGGGGTGCATGTCCAGCTTCTGGCCGTCGATGCGGGTTCTGTCCGCCATGAGGTTCTCCTTATTGTAATGAACAAAATGCACCGTATCATGCATCGTGACGACATTACCGATGACAGTCAGAATTGTCAATTCTACAGGGAGGTGATACAAGGCGTGCGAGGAGGTTGGATATCATGAAGAAGTCCACGTTTATTCTTGGCGGAACATCCGGTCTTGGTCAGGAGATTGCGCGTATCGTCGCTGGTGAGGAGGATGGATACGAGGTGACGGTCGCGGGTCGGAGCGCCAAGGACTGCGAGCTGGTTCGGATGGGTCGCGCGACCCCGATGCAGCTCGATCTCGAGGCGCGGCATGTACGACCGACCATCCCGGACGACATTGGCCCGTTTGACCTCATCGTGTGGGCGGCGGGCATGCAGCAACGCGGGGCATTTTCCGATCTTTTGACGGACGAGATTCGTCGACATTGTCGGGTACAGTTCGAAGCGCCCGTGGAAATTCTCGCCGAGCTCTTGCGCGCGCAGAAGCGAGCGGACTACCCGATGCACCTCGTCATGATCAGCTCCACGACATCCTGGCACGCGCGGGCTGACGAGACGCTCTACGGCGCCTTGAAGGCGGCGCAATCGCACCTGGCGCGCGGCCTCGGTCTGGCCTTACCCGCTGAACTCCCCGGATCCAAGGTTCTTCTCGTGAACCCCGGCGGGATGGCAACGCCCTTTTGGAAGCATCCTGATCAGGATCTCTCTCGCTTCATGGATCCGGCGTCGGTCGCATCCATCGTTTGGGACGAGATAAGGGAACAACAAGGATCTTTCAAGGAAATCCAGATCCTCCGCCAACCCGACGGGACGCCCAAACTCGAACGCGGTCCGCGTCTTCCAACATTCTGATCGTTGCTCATCCCCTTCCCATTGGAAGGAGTTTTTATTATTTTCGTATTCTTCCCGTATTGGCCTGATAGAAGAATTTGACATTTCTATATACATGTATCAGGGTGCAGTTGGTTGCATGTGTAGTTCTTTTCGTAAATAAAAAAAGGAAATGAGGATCGGCATGGACATTCGTTCTCACTTCGAGTTGATCGTCAAGGCGGCGCAAGCGGGTGGCAATCAGGGGCTCGCGAAGCAGGAAAGGACTCCTACTATCTACGATGTCGGCGGCGGGAGTCTCACGACCGCAGAGGACGAGCCCGTCCAGGCCACGGTGATCAGGGTCCTTCGTGAGGGGGACCCACACACGAACATTATCGGCGAGGAATCGCCGGAGAAGCGGATGACGCCGCAGGCCTACATCATCGACCCGATCGACGGGACGGTAGGCTATTCCAAGAATGGCGAGGAATGGTGCACGACGATCGCGTACAAGAATGGCGACCGGATCGACGCCGCCGTCATCTACCAACCGCGAACCGGCACGTTGATCACGGCGTACCGCGGCGGCAAGCTCGAAATCGTCACGCGCGGAGTGCAGCAACCTATTCCTCCGCCACAGACAGGCGATATCACCCCGTGGAAGCTCGTCGCCATCGCGCCGCTCTCGAGCGAGTTCTCGGACGAGATCGTGCAGGATGTTTTCGCGAAGCTCCTCCAGAACATGCGCTTTACCGAGCATGGGAGCTCGAACAGTGACGGCATCAAGCGCTTCCTGCTCGGGCATGTCGACATCTTCAGCGGCTGGGGATGGATCTGGGACTTCGCCGCCGGCATGCTCTTCGTCGAGATGATGGGCGGCGCCATGGCGACGTTCCACGGTGAGTCCATTGACGCAAGCGTGATTGGACCACAGCGTGTCGTTTTCGGTCGAAATAAGGCGCTGCTCGACATCGGCGTCTCCTTCACCCGGAACTGGCGGATCGACATCGAGCGGCGACCACCACGCTGACCGCCTTCCCGGTCTCCCATCTTGCCCTGCTGGAACTTCAGCAGGGCTTTTTTTGATCTTCTGTGACGGAGGATCACCGTCCATTACTGTATTATTGACAATGGGGTAGGGTCCATCTAACGTGCAACGGCACATTCGGCAACTAACAACAGAAAGGGTCATGCTCATGGCCGACACGATCTTGTTTGCGATGCACAGCGACCGTTACTCGGCGGAGCCGCAGAACATCGAATTGCTCTCGGCGCTCGCCAAGGACAAGGGGCGTCCGTTCCAGACGGCTCTGACCGTCCTCGACCGGGACGATCTCGAGGAGGTCATGAAGCGGGTCAATCCCGCCATCGTGGCGTTCAGCGCCATCACCGGTTCGCACCAGATGCTGATCGACGCGAACAGGCGGATCAAGAAGATGTCGCCGTCCACGAGGACGGTCATCGGCGGTCCCTACGCGACGTTCCGCCCGCAGCTCATCCACGAAGAGCCGTTCGACGCGCTCGGGATCGGGGAGTGCGACGAAGCGTGGCCGCAGCTGCTCGACGAGTGGGCGGCCGGCCGCTCCGGCGATGACGTCCACAACATCGTGACGCAGGGCAATGCCTCTCGCGTCGTCGTCAAGAAGAAGTCGTTGCTCGCTCCGGGGTGGGTCATCGACCCGGATCATCTCCGTTCGCGCCTCATCGCGCTCGACGACCTCCCGTATCTGGATCGCGACCTGGTCTACAGCACGACGCGGTTCAGGCATCACCGCCGGCGGATCATGATGGCCGGGCGAGGATGTCCCTTCCGTTGCACGTACTGCTTCGAGCATGCGTGGAACGAGATGTACAAGGGGAAGGGTAACGTGCTTCAGCGCTACAGCGTCAAGCGACTGTGCGCCGAACTCGTCGCGCTCAAGCAGCGCTGGCCCACCCCCTTCATCAAGTTCTACGACGACGTGTTCCCGTGCTTCGGGAAGAGGGATCGGGAGTGGCTGGAAGAGTTCGCCGAGGTCTACCCGCGCGAAGTCGGCGTGCCGTTCCACGCGCTCGTGCGCGCCGACCTCGTCAATGAGGAGAGCGAGCAGGTGTTGCGTCTCCTCAAGAAGGCGGGCATCGCCTCGCTCACGATGTCCATCGAGGGCGGTAACGCGTTCAGCCGTGACTACGTTCTCATTCGGGACATGACCGACGAGGATCTCCGGAACTCCTTCGCGATCTGTCGGCGGCACAAGATCAACACGTACGCCAATACGATCCTGGCCGTGCCCGTTCCCACGCTTCCCGACGTTTACGCGACGGAACAGATGTACCAGGCACAGCTGAATCGCGTCCTGTTCGTCGCGGACAAGGTGGATCCGAAGCGATCGAAACAACAGAAGAAGGTTGCTGCGATCGTGGACGAGGCGCGGGCGTCGGCTCCCAAGGGGCTTGCGCAACGGCGGGCCGTCGACGAGGCCCTTCGCGCGCTCGGTGTTCGTGCCACGAACATCGCGTACGACAAGGAATCGGTGTGGTACAACGTCAAGCTCAAGGTGAGCTTTGGGGAGTTCCCCATCATGTATCCGTACCAGGGAACGCAGCTTGGCAGGTACTGCGAGGAGACGGGCGCGTTCGACGGGGACTACGACAAGCTCAACGAGAGCTACCAGACGGCGTCGCCGCTCGATTGCTTCAGCCCGAGGGAAAAGCTCCAGCAGCAGAACCTCGCGGTGCTCGGGACGACGCTCCTGCTTTTCTCCGGGAGCTACAACCCGGTGATGAACGCCCTGGCCAAGCCGCTCACGTGGTTGACCGTCGAGGTGTTGGCGGAGCTTCCGCTGACCAAGCTGTACACACGAATTTACAGCGTCGCCAAGACGTGGATGCACACGACTCGCATCTATCCGTCCAACAGTCCCTGGAGCGCCGTGTGGAACGAGCTCAAGGCGCAGATGAGCATCGACCAGATCAAGCAGTTCGGTCGCAAAAAGAAGGTGGTCGTCCGCGTCGGTCAGACGCTCGGCGGTTCCGCTGCTCCGTAAGGAAGGATTCTCCTTCCTTCCGCGCCCTGACAACTCGTCAGGGCGTTTTTATCTCTGGGATCCTGCCACGATTGCCCTATGAAAATAAACACACCGATGACGAACATTGTTTTTGATCTTGGAGGCGTTCAGAGGCGGAAACGGTCGGGAATCTCCTTCTCGAATGGAGGGACTAGACGGCTTTCCGAGGTTCTGATAAAACCGTTTACGTTATGGACTTGCATTCTTATTTTCGGCAATACACCGACGATCTTTCGCGTATCGTTCAGGGATTTAAGGCGCAGGACGCGCAGGGGAGTTCGATTCCGCAAAAGATGGCTCTCGAGCTCGTTCAATCCCGGATGAAACAAGCACATCGTGATGGGGGCCGTATCATCTTCATTGGAAACGGTGGGAGCGCGAGTATCGCCAGTCATTTAGCTTATGATTATACTAAGAACGGGCGTATGCGATCGATTACGCCAACTGACGCAACCTATCTCACCGGTGGAGCAAACGATCTAGGTTATGAGAATTTTTATGCGCAATGGCTAGAATGGCATGGACGAAAAGAAGATATTGCGATTTGTATTTCAAGTTCCGGTCGATCACAAAATATTATTAATGCGACGAAAAAAGCGAGAGAGATGGGGATGTTTACGTTCACGCTTTCCGGTTTCGGTGCGGATAACCCGCTTCGGCGTTGCGGAGATATTAATATCTGGCTGGATACTGGTATGACTGTGTACGGCCATGCAGAGAACGGTCATCAGGTTATCCTTCACGCGATTTTGGAGCATTCATTCTTGAATATGAACGATGTTATGGCTTCGGCAGAGCATAAGATTAAAACACCGGAAGAGTTGGCAGCGATTTGTGCGGAGGGGCGTGTAAACGGAAAGAAGATCGTCCATTGTCACGGTGTTTTTGATCTTGTCCACCCGGGACATATCAATCATTTCGAGCAAGCGAAGGCGCTCGGCGACATTGTGTATGTCGGCGTCGTCGCGGATCGGTTTGTTCGGAAGGGGCCGCATCGTCCATATTTTAATGAAAAGAATCGTTTGCATTGGATTGCGGCAATTAGTGCCGTTGATTACGTTGTCTTGAACGAAGAAAATGGGCCGTGGTCGCTTATGCGATTGATTCGGCCGGACTTCTACACCAAAGGGGAGAGTGATCGCGAAAGATTAAACGACCCAAATCATGGGCTCGCGGAGGACAAGCGGCTGATCGAATCACTCGGTGGGCAGCTGACTTTTATCAAAGAAGAAGTAACTGTCCATTCGAGTGATCTATTTCGCGCGCTGGGATTGTCCTAAAATAAAAAGCGAAGACATCCATAAGCGCTGTCATGTTAAGTGTATTTGAATTCGATGTCGGTCGGGCAGTAGGTTAGACCGTAGTGGAGGCGGATATTTTCTGCGACCTGTGATGCGGAAAGCGATGTCGTGTCTAATTCCAGATGATCGCCGATGAAATCGATTCGCGAGTCGATGTTCTTGTCCTGCAGCGCCCATTTGAGCACTTCAACGGTTTGACATTTTGCCGGGAACTTTTTTCGCGACGGATCCTCGACTCGGCGACTCTGTTCGTCAAGGTCGCAGAAGAGTCGGACAAAAAAGGCGTTCGCGCCCAGCTCGGCGGCCTTCTCGCGAACGCTCGTGATGAAGTCGATATGTTGTGGGTTCTCAAAACAAAAGGTGAAAATCAGATCCTTACCGTTCTTCATCGCCTGCTCGAATACGGTTATGCGGATGTCCTTGAGGAGCTTGTCGACCACCGGCGACTTGAATCCAAAGATCGGGTACACCATGTCCTGCGTGTGGTGATTATGAAAAATTTTATAGCCGATCTGAGATGCCAGCTCTTTCGCCGTCGTAAGCTTTCCCACCGCCGGCGGACCATAGAGGAGAATGAGGTTCATGGTTAGTATTCTATATTACAACGGCGCTTTTTATTCAAGGTCTTGACATTTTTATGTATTTTCTGTTATCTGCCGGCGACGGGAGTTCTGTCGGAAAGGGTAGTTGCAGATGGACATTCAGGAGCGGCTTGCGTTGATGACCAAGGCAGCGACGATCGGAGGTAATCAGGCGCTCGTCAAGCGCGGTCGGTCGCCGATCGTGGCGGACACGGGCGGCGGCGGGCTCACCACGGCCGAGGACGAGGCGGTGCAGACTACGGTGATGCGCATTCTCCACGAGGGAGATCCGGACGTGAACATCATCGGCGAGGAGGCGGTCGACAAGCACATGACGGAGCAGGTCTACGTCATCGATCCGATCGACGGGTCGGTCAGCTACTCGCGCGACGGGCACGAGTGGGGCTGCACCGTCGCCTTCAAGAACGGGGACGACATCGAGGCGGGCGTGATCTACCAGCCGCGGACCGACACGCTCACGACGGCCATGCGCGGGGGCCGCGTCTCGATCGTCGAGCGCGGCGAGGAGCAGGAGATCCCCCGGGTCTCCGACGGCCCGGTGAACCTCTCCAAGCTCGTCGCGATCGCGCCGCTCTCGAGCGAGTTCTCCGACGACGTGCTGCTCGACGTGTTCGTCCCGCTGCTGCGGAGTATGCGGTTCACGGTCATGTCGGGTTCCAACACCGACGGCATCAAGCGGCTGATCCTCGGGCACGTGGACGTCTTCATCGGCTGGGGCAGTCTCTGGGACTTCGCGGTCGGCAAGCTCTGCGTCGAGATGCTCGGCGGCGCCGGCGCGACCTTCCACGGCGACCCCATCGACGTGAACGTGATCGCGCCGCAGCGCGTAGTCCTCACCAAGAGCCGCGCCCTACTCGACGCGGTCCTCCCGCTCACCCGCGCGTGGCCGATCGACCGTGAGAAGCGCACGCGGTGCTAGCAGGTTCTCTTAGCCTCATCCAACGTGAGGCTTTTTCATACCTTGATAGGCGATGAGAAAACTAGCAGTCAGCAAATGCCAAACCCGGTCCTTCACATCGAAATGAGGAAAGAGGAAAAATGTGGAAGAAGTAGATTTCGTTCTGTATGATGACCGAAGCCAGACTGAGCCGCTCAACCTGATGTTGGTCTCGGCGCTTGCAAAGGATAAGAGTCGTCTTTATAAGACCGTGCTCACCATCCTCGAGCGCGAGGACATCGTGGACATCGTCTCCCTCATGGGGCTTTTCATTTTCTCTGAGCTTTGCTAGGGTCCGTTTGGCCGATTTCTCATGTACAGGAGGTGGAACATGGCCAAGTTCACACACAGTAACTTCGAACCGACCGCCAAGCTGCTCCATGTCTCCGAGGACGGAAAGACCGTCTTCCTGAACAACAGGGGAACCGTTTCGATCTCGATCGCTGGCGTCAGCGTCTCGATTGTCTCGGGAGACCGCGAGGTCGACGCCTCGCACACGCGCTCGGTGGTCACCGCGCCGCACGGCGCCAAGCTCCTCCCGTACTTCATACGAGGAGAGGAAGTCCGCGTCGTGATGGTCGAGCAGTTCCGGATCGCGCTTTGCTCCTCGAACCTCGAGGCAGCCGGTGGTGAGGCGGACGAGGAAAATGTGCGCGCCTCTATGGCGCGTGAGCTCGAGGAGGAGGCGCGCATCACCGTCTCTTCGGAGAGCATCAAGCTCGTTTACGGCGCGTACATTCAGCCCTCCATGATGGCCTCCATGGCCTTCGGCGGCATCGTACGCATCAGCGAGGACGAGCTCCCGAAGGAGCTTCTCGGCGGCGAACATCAGTTCGGCGAGTTCACCGTACTCTCCGTTCGGCCGCTCGTTCCGCTGCTCAAGGCGCGCGACGCGGGCGACGTCACGCTCGACCTCGAGACGTCGCGCTTGCTCGATGCCGTCGCCGAGACCGTCGGCTTGATCACGCGCCACTATTGACCCCGCCTGCATGCAGGCGGGGCTTTTCTTTTTCCACAGGTACGGTTACCATCACCCCGATCTATGAATCGTTCGATGACCATCATCATGCCGGCATTCAAGGAGGCGGCAAACCTGGAAAACGCGGTCCGCGATACGGAGTTGGCGTTGGCGAATTCGGGTATTTCGGATTTCGAAATTTTGATTATGACTTGTCTCGACCGCGAGGGGAAGCATGACGGTACGCCGGACATCGCCGATCGGCTCGTCGCGCAGAAGCCGGACAGGATCCGTCACGCACATTCGAAAGCGTTCATCGGCCTCGGCGATCAGTATCGTAAAGCCATCGGTCTTGCGTCAAGGAATTACGTCATGATGGTTCCCGGCGACAACGAAAACGATTCAAGCTCGATGCCGAAGATCTTGTCGCATCTCGGCGAAGCCGACATGATCGTGACCTACACGGCGAATCCGGAGGTTCGCGCATGGTATCGCCGGTTTCTGTCGCGCTGGTACACGCGCATCCTCAATTTTCTCTTCAGTCACAAGATGCCGTATTACAACGGGATCAACGTCTATCGGACGGAGGATTTGCGACAAGCGTTGCCCACCACCGACAGCTTTGCCTTCATGGCCGAGATATTGCTTCGCCTGCTAAAAATGGGCCGCACGTATGTGACCGTTCCCGTATTCGTCCGGCCGGTGAATGGTCCGTCCAGCGCGTTACGTTGGAAGAACATCGTCTCCACTTGCAAAACCGTGTTCCGTTTGCGAAAGACGCTATAACGCCGATTACGTTCCTTGATGACGCAGGATGACGCCGATCGTTTTGAGCAGCGTCAGCGCATCGAGGATGAGTGAACGGTTTTTAATATAGTATAGATCGTACTGAAGCTTTTTCAGATTATCGTCGAGGCTTGCGGTCGGCGTCAGGAATTTTACCTGCGCCCATCCCGTGAGGCCCGGCTTCGTCAGATGGCGCAAGCCGTAATAGGGCATGCGCTCGAGCAGCGGTTCCACGAACTCCGGTCGTTCCGGACGCGGGCCGATGAACGAAAGCTCGCCTTTCACGACGTTCCAGACTTGCGGAAATTCGTCGATACGATTGCGACGCATGAATCGTCCGAACGGAAAAAGACGAGGATCCGTTTTGGCATCCGTGGTAAATTGCGGGCCGTTTGGCTCGCTTAAACCGTCTCCGCTTTGCACCTTCATGGATCGGAATTTTATGAGGGTGAACGGTCGGCCGCCTTTGCCGACGCGCGATTGTTTGATAAATACGGGACCGGGCGACGCGATTTTAATTCCGAGGGCGACACATGGCAGGAGGAGAAGCGTGACGATGCCGACGGGGATGGCGAGAAGGATGTCGGCGATGCGCTTGGTTGATTCAAACCAGGCTTTGTCGCTTTCTTTCAAATGATGCAAAAACCATGTTTGGGTGACATAGGACAGGGGAATGCGTCCCGTGGTCGCTTCCTCGAGTTCCGCGCGATCGAGAATGTCTACGCGCGTGATCAGCGATCGGTACAATTCATCGCGCAACTCGGGAATGCCGTCGGGCTTCACGCCAAGGACGACGGTGCTAATTTGGGACTCTTTCAACGCCTGTGAAAACGAGCGAATGTCCGGATACCAAGTCACATGGTGAAATTTGTATGTCTCCCCCGAGGTGGCGATGGCCGCTACGACTTCGATACCAAGTTGACTTTCACGCAACAAGTCATCCACTTTACGGAGCTCTTCCGCCGGCCCGACAAAGAGCAGGCGCTGTTTTGAGAAGGTTGATTGAATGAGACGATTTGCCGTCAGCCGCCAAAAGTAGCCGACCAAAAGACTTGTGGCAAAAAACAGAAACAGGATAGTTCGAGGCGCGAGTCCAAAAATGGGAAGGAGATAAAAGAAGGCGAGCGCGACCGCCAAGTTCGCGATCATGCCCTCGAGGTACGTGCGAAAGAGCTTCAGCGGCTCACGGATCAGTCCTAGGTCGTATAATCCCGCGACGTAAAAACCGACGACCCAGGCAAACGAGACGAGGGTGAAGGCTGGCCAGTTGATGCGCCATCGTTCGACGTCAAAACCGCCAAAGCGTATGGCGATGGTCAGGAAGAGGGCGATTTGGAGCGCGACTAGGTCCCCAAATAGTAAGATAAGCCGTTTTGCAGACTGTCCGGTTCTGATCATAGGTGGCGACGATTCCCGAGCGAGTGTAGAATGCGCCTGACGTCATGTCTAGGTGTGACACGTATCCCTATATGATCCGCCGCGTATATACGTTTGCCAGACGAGAAGTCAAAACCATCGTCAAATTCATCCTGGTCGGCGGGGCCTCGTTTATTGTCTACATTTCCGCGTACACACTCCAGTCCCGCATCATGTTTCCCGGCGCGTCGGATAACGCGCGCGTCATCATGAACCTCGGCGCGACGTGTATTTCCGTCCTATTCAATTACGCGGCGCATCGTTTTTGGACCTACGAGGCGAAAGAAACGTCCGTCCACCAAATTGCATGGTACGCTTTTGTGGTCGCGTCCGTGACGTTTTTGCAGTCCTTCCTGTTTTGGATCGGTTATGTCCTCCTCGGGATTTACGACTACTTCGTGATCGTCGTCGTGGCCGGGTTATGCGCGTGTTATACGTTCGTCATGCATAAGTACTTTACGTTTAGAAAACCGTTAACCATTAACCAATAACCATTAACCAATAATTGATGGTCGGACTGGCAACTGGCAACTGTTAACTGTATACTGTGTCCATGTCTCCAAAGAAGCCTGTCTTTTCGCGCAAGAACATCCTCGTGACGGGTGGCGCCGGTTTTATCGGTTCACACTTGTGCGACGCGTTAGTGAAAGAGCACCACGTCATTTGCGTGGATAACTTTTCTACGAGCTCGGTCGCAAACATCGAGCACCTGTTACAGAATCCGAACTTCGAATTTATCAATCACGACATCGTCCAACCGTTCGATTTGAACGAGTTTCCGGAACTGGATCGTTTCAAAGTGAAATTCCAAGGCATTCAGGAGATCTATCACTTGGCCTGCCCCATCTCGAAGCGGCATTTCGAGGATTTCAAGATCGCAACGGTGCTCACGAATTCCATCGGCGTGAAAAACGTGCTGGACGTTGCCGTGGCAAACCAATCGAAGATTCTCTACGCGTCATCCTCCGTATTGTACGGACCGCGCACTCCCGACCGTCCGTTCGTCTCCGAGACCGACCCGTGCGTGTTCGACCACCTCACATCACGCGGCGCATACGACGAGGGCAAACGCTTTAGCGAGGCCATCCTGTACACGTATCAGGATGTGTACGGTCTCGACGTGAAGATCTCGCGCATTTTTCGCACCTATGGCCCACGCATGAAGTTGTTCGACGGCAATCTGTTGCCGGACATGATCAATAACGCGCTTGAAAAAAAGGATATCGAGTTGCCGTATCCCGAGGATGCGCGGATCGGCCTTTCTTATGTTTCCGATATCGTGGACGGACTCATCCGTCATATGAACTCTCCCATCGATGTTACGGTGGTGAATCTTGGGTCTGATCAAGAGTTTCTTTTGTCTTCCGTTGCGGCGCAAGTGATCAAGCTCACGGAGAGTTCTTCGCGCGTGCATTTTGAGCCGGTCGAACATCGTCACGGAGAAGCCGGCCTGCCGGACATTAATAAAGCGCGTCAGGTACTTGGCTGGTTGCCGTTGGTTCGTATGGAAGACGGTTTGCGCCGGATGATCGACTATTCGCGTGCGCAACGACAACTCACGTCGCATTTCGGTCAACACTAACCATATGGCGGAAACCGTATTCGACAAAAAGATCGTCCTCGTCACCGGCGGAGCGGGGTTTATCGGCTCCCATCTTTGCGAGGCTTTGCTCAAAACGTGTCGCGTGATCTGTCTTGATAATTTTTCTACCGGTCAAGAAGCGAACATTGATCACCTTCTGCGTCATCCGGAGTTTGAGTTTATCCGTCACGATGTGAACGCCCCGTTTGATCCGGAAGCATTTCCCGAGCTCGCAAGATTTAAGGTAAAATTTCAAGGCATTCAGGAGATTTATCATCTTGCTTGTCCGACGAGCCCTAAAAAATTCGAACAACATCGCATCCAGACGCTGTATGCCAACTCGCTCGGCATGAAAAACGTGCTCGACTTGGCGGTGCGCTACAAGGCGCGCGTCGTGCATGCTTCGACATCGGTGGTATACGGGCCGCGTCCGGCCGACGGCCATTTGTTCAAGGAAGAAGAGCAGGGCTCGACCGACACGCTTGGTCTGCGCGCGTGTTACGACGAGGGAAAGCGGTTTGCGGAAGCGTGCTGCGCGACATACGAACAAGCGCATGATATCGATGTTCGCATCGCGCGTATCTTTCGCACGTACGGCCCGCGCATGCCGATTTTTGACGGGCACATGATTCCGGATTTCATCACGAACGCGCTTGACGGTACCGACTTGGAAATTTTCGGCGACGCGTCGTTCAAAACGTCTTTGGTGTACGTGACCGACGTGGTGGACGGCATGATCAAGATGATGGCGCAGCCCGAGGACGCCGGTCCGGTGAATATCGGCAGCGATTTGGATGTGCCGATTGTGGACGTTGCGAACCGGATCATCGAGATGACGGGCTCGTCTTCCAAAATCGTCTTCAAGGATTCGCTCTTGTTCCTTTCGCAACTCGGTCTTCCGGAAATCGCCAAAGCCAAGGAAAAGCTCGGTTGGATCCCGCTTGTAACGCTGGACGACGGATTAAAGAAGGCGATCGATTATACGATTGCAAACAAGACGTTGTTGACCGGGTTTAGGAGTTTTGGGGAGTAGGGAAAAGAGTAAAGAACAGAGAGCAAAGAGCAGTTTTCGATTGGGGCTGCTCTTTGTTCTTTGCTCTTTTTGAGCTTTTTGCGCTAAAATCAGCCTGATGAAGGTGATTGCCGTGATGCCCGCGTTTCGGGAAGAAAGCCGCATTGAAGCGGCTATTTCCGGTATCCGGCCGTTCGTCGACGAGATCG
This sequence comes from Patescibacteria group bacterium, assembly GCA_038061235.1. GTDB lineage: Bacteria > Patescibacteriota > Patescibacteriia > 2-12-FULL-60-25 > 2-12-FULL-60-25 > RHKK01. Next base: position 160,000 of record JBBTZS010000001.1, read on the forward strand.
TGGTGGTGGATGACGGTTCCGGCGACGGGACGGCCGAGCGTGCGCGGGAGGCGGGAGCCGTGGTGTTGCGCCACGGGCTGAATCGCGGGCAGGGGGCGGCGTTGCGGACGGGGACGGAGGCCGCGCTCGCGCTCGGCGCGGGCATCGTGCTTCACGTCGATGCCGACGGGCAGCATGATCCGGAAACGATTCCCGCCCTGTTCGAACCGATCAAAACAGGAAAGGCGGACGTCGTGTTCGGTTCGCGATTCTTGGGCGTGGAGTCGCCCGGCATGCCGCTTTTGCGCCGCGGCGTCCTGTTTGTCGGGCGCGTGTTTTCGAGTCTCGCGCTCGGGATTCCGCGTCGCGTGACCGATCCGCAAAGCGGATTGCGCGCGATGACGGCCAAGGCCGCGCGACGCATCGATTTCCGACAGGACCGCATGGCGCATTGCTCCGAGATTCTGCGTCTCGTGACGCATTCCGATCTCCGCTGGATCGAGGTTCCGACGCGCATTCGCTATACGCCGGAAACGCTCGCCAAGGGGAACAAAACCTCCGACGCGGTGAAGATTGTGTGGCATCTGCTTCTCGGCGCGTTTCAATAATATCTTATGATTCTCATCCAAATTCTTTTAAGCTTGTCCCTGCTCGCGAGTCTGTGGCTTGTTTGGCGACGAAAACGCCAAGGCGCGGTCGGATTGCGCGTCGCGTCGCTGTGGTCGCTCGGGACGATCGGCGCGCTCGTGGTCGTTTGGATCCCGGACACCGCGAGCCGCGCGGCGCAACTCTTCGGCGTGGGTCGCGGTGCCGACCTCGTCGTGTACTTCGGTCTCGTGCTCCTGTTCGTCCTCGTCTTTCAGCTTCATGTCTCCCATGTGCGTCAGGAACGGCAGCTGACCGAGCTTGTTCGGCGCGAAGCGTTGAGAGACCTCCCCCAGCCCCTCCTTCGTAAGGAGGGGGGAGGGCCAGTATGAAGATCGCGCATCTCGCCTGTGTCGCGCCGCCGGATATCGGCGGGATCGGCAGCGTCGCGCTGCGCGAGGTCGCTGGGTTGCGCGCGCGCGGCGTCGAGGCGACGTTGTTCGCGCCGGAGCCGAGGATCGGTTCGAGCAATCGCGATCCGTCCTTCGTGCAGCGCGTCCCGACGGCGTGGCGATTTGGGAATGCGTCTTGGCTTCGCAGGATCCGTCCGGTATTGCGCGCATTCGACCTCGTTCACGTTCACTGGCCGTACTTCGGCACCGCCGATCGCCTGCTGTTTTCGCTGCGCGATCTTCCTCCCGTCGTGCTGACGTTTCACATGGACGCCAAGGCCGAAGGGCCGGAAGCGATTCCCATCACGCTCGAACGGATATTCATACAGCCGCTTCTTCTTTCACGAGCAAACAAGATCTTCGTCTCTTCTTTTGATTACGCCGCGTCTTCGTCCGTGCGCGGCTTGTTGCGCCGCGATCCGTCAAAGTTTGTCGAATTACCCTTCGGTGTGGACACGGATGTTTTTTCACCCGGTCCATCCGCTCGTGTGCGTTTTGCCGTTCCGGACGGCGCGTCGGTCGTGTTGTTCGTCGGTGGGCTGGATCGCGCGCATACGTTTAAAGGTGTCGGAAATTTATTGCAGGCGATATCGCAACTCGACGCAAAGACGCATCTTCTCGTCGTCGGCGACGGCGATCTTCGCGCCGAATACGAAGAGCGCGCACGCGTCCTCAGGATCGATCGGCGTACGCATTTTCTCGGTCGCTTGGACGACGCGTCACTCGTCGACGCCTTTCGCAGCGCCGACGTGTTCGCGTTTCCGTCCACGAACGCGGCCGAGGCGTTCGGTCTCGTCGCGCTCGAGGCGCAGGCCTGCGGCGTTCCCGTGGTCGCGTCCGATTTGCCGGGATTGCGTACCGTCGTGCGTCAAAACGAAACGGGGCTGCTCGTGAAACCGGGTTCGGTCGAAGAACTCGCTTCGGCGTTGTATCGCGTGCTGTCCGACGTCGCGTTCCGATCGCGCTTGGCCGACAAGACCGTCGCGCACGCGCAAACGTTTTCTTGGGACGCCCATCTCGACGGGTTGCAGAAGGTGTATCGTGAGACTATCGCCACATGAAAATCGCCATTCTGACAAATGCGTTCGGATCGCCGGGCGGCGCGGGTCGTGTCGCTGAGCTTCAATCCGACATTCTAAAGAACGCCGGACATGAAGTTCGCGTCTTCCGTCCCGACACCGCCTGGCTCCGTTGGCCCGCGCCGATCCGCTTGTTGCGGCATCTTGCGGATCTTTTTTCCCATCGAGAGATGGTGGACAAAATCGTCGCCTGGCATCCGGACGTTTTACTGACCCATAATCTCACGGGATGCGGATTTGGTACGCCGTCCGTTGTGCAGCAAACAAAGAGCAGAGAGCAGAGAGCAGTTAAATGGGTGCATGTTTTGCATGACGTTCAGCTTTTTGAGCCGTCCGGCCGTTTGCGTGCTTCGGAACCAATCACGAGCTGGCAAAAATTATGGAGCGGAATGCGACGTTTGTTTTTTCGTTCGCCGGATCTGGTGATTTCACCGACGCGGTGGTTGCTTGATCAGCACACGCGTCGCGGGTGGTTTGAAGGTGTCCGCACTGAAGTATTGGCGAATCCGGCGCCGGAGATTGTGTTTGCGATGCGCGCTCCGGGCGAGACGTTACGCCTCTTGTTCGTCGGCGGCACCAAAGAAAAAGGCGCGGGCATCGTTTCGCGTCTCGCGTCTCGTACACCGTATCGGATCACGACGGTCATGAACGCGCCGCAAAAGGAAATCATGGACGCCATGCGTGAGGCGGACGTTTTGCTGTTCCCGTCCCAAATCATGGAAAACCAGCCCACGGTACTGCTCGAGGCGGCGTCCGTCGGTCTTCCTGTTATCGCGTCCGACGTCGGCGGCGTGCGTGAGACGCTTGGCGACGCGGGCCTCGTCGTTCCGCGAGACGACGAGGACGCTTGGATCAGCGCGATCGATTCGTTACGAAATCCGGAAACGTATCGCGAACAATCGACGATGATGTACGAATTAGCGAAGCGGCATGATCCGGAAGCGTATGCGGAACGGTTTTTGAGATTTATTGCAGGGTAATCGCCATTGCGAGACGAGCGAGAATGTGAGTAAATGCACCCATTATGCCTCTTGGTTTACACGAGATTCGGGCCCGAGCGGCAGGGTTTGCCCAGGAATGGGCGGATGCTACGGAAGAGCGCGCCGAGGCGCAGAGTTTTTGGAATGAGTTCTTTGAGGTTTTTGGCGTGAAGCGACGGCGAGTCGCGGTTTTTGAAAAGGCGGTTGAAAGGCTGGGGAAGGATGCGAAAGGGCGTATTGATGTCTTTTGGCCCGGTCAATTGCTGGCGGAGCATAAATCCGAGGGTCGGAACTTGGATGATGCATTCAAGCAGGCGATGGATTATTTGCTCAGCGCATCAATCAAAGAGGATGAACAGCCGCGTTACGTGATCGTGAGCGATTTTCAGAGAATGCGTTTGTATGATTTGGAGGTAAACGCCAATGAGTTCTTGGAGTTTTCTTTGAAAGATTTGCCTAAGCATGTAAAGACGCTGGGTTTTATCGCCGGCCGTCACGAGGTGGTATTCAAAGATGAAGATCCGATTAACGTAAAAGCGGCAAACAAGGTGGGGCAGCTTCACAAGGCTCTGGCCGACTCGGGCTTTCAGGGGCATCCGCTGGAAGTATTGCTCGTGCGTCTGGTGTTTTGTTTCTTTTCCGATGACACGCGCATTTTTGAGAATGATACGTTTCGCTTGTATCTCACGAGCCATACGCGTGAAGACGGAACCGATGTTGGCACGCAGCTGAGTCTTTTGTTCCAGGTGCTCAATAGCCCGAAAGAAAAGCGTCAATCAAATTTGGATGATGATTTGAAGGAGCTGCCGTACATCGACGGTCATCTGTTTGAAGAAAGGATTGATGTGCCGATCTTTACGAGCGAAATGCGTCAGTTGCTTTTGGACTGCGCTTCGTTTGATTGGAGTCTGATCTCACCGGCTATTTTCGGCTCCATGTTTCAGTCTGTTATGGATGAGAAGGTTCGTCATGATTTGGGTGCCCACTACACTTCGGAGAAAAATATTTTGAAGGTGATCGGCCCGCTATTTTTGGATGATCTTAAAAATGAATTAGAGGAAGTCGGAAGAAACAAACGCAAACTCGAAACGTTGCATGACAAGCTTGGAAAGCTGAAGTTTCTGGATCCGGCTTGTGGCTGCGGTAACTTCTTGGTTGTTACGTATCGCGAGCTTCGACGCATGGAGATTGAGTTGTTGAAGCGACTTTATGTTCGAGAGGGAGATGGTGCAACACAGACGACGATGCTGAATATGGGCGCACTGTCGCGAATTGATGTTGATTGCATGTACGGCATCGAAATCGAAGAGTTTCCCGCGCGTATTGCGGAGCTTGCGCTTTGGTTGACGGATCACCAGATGAACACGGAGCTTGGCGACGTGTTTGGCGTGTATTATGCGCGATTGCCGCTTACAAAGCGGCCGAATATTCACCAAGATAATGCGTTGAAGTTGGACTGGAACGAAGTCGTTCCAAAAGAAAAGCTTTCATACATTTTTGGGAACCCGCCGTTTATCGGTTCCAAGGTGATGAGCGATGAGCAGCGTGCTGAGCTGGCTGAAATTTCCGAGGGCGTAAATAATGCCGGTAATTTGGACTATGTCACGGGTTGGTATCTGAAGGCCGCGAAGTATATTCACGGGACCGGCATCGAAGTGGCTTTTGTATCTACAAACTCGATCACGCAGGGTGAGCAAGTGGCTATTCTGTGGAATGAGATGCTTTCACGTTATGGAATAAGTATTAAATTCGCTCACAGGACATTTAAGTGGACGAACGAAGCTCGAGGCAAGGCGGCTGTTTTCTGTGTCATTATTGGTTTCTCGTTTATTGATAAAGCCCCGAAGACAATTTTCGAGTATGACGATGTGCGAAGCGAGCCACACCGTATCGTGGCTAAGAATATCAACCCATATTTAGTAGACGCTGCAAATGTTCTTATTGCTTCAAGGGGTAAACCGCTTGTTTCAGATTTGCCTGACGCGGCATTTGGCAGTATGCCGAACGATGATGGTCAGCTTATTTTCGATACTGCGACCGATCTAAATGACTTTCTCGTCGAAGAACCGAATGCAAAGGAATTTATCAAACCGTTCATGGCCGCCAAGGAATTTTTACAAGGTGGGCAGAGATTTTGTTTGTGGCTTAAAGATGCAGATCCTCGACGATTGAAAGAGATGCCCTTGGTCATGCAACGACTTCAATATATTCGTCTAAAAAGAGAACAGTCATCACGACCCGCAACTCGAGAACTGGCAAATATCCCCTATTTGTTCGGGGAGGATAGACAACCGGTCAAGGAATATATTCTCATTCCTCGTGTCTCCTCAGAGAATCGAAAGTATATACCTATGGGATTTTTTGGCCCCGAAATAATAACAGGGGATACCTGTATTATCGTGCCGGGTGCCACTCTCTACCACTTCGGCGTTCTCGAAAGCGAGATGCACATGACTTGGATGCGATCTGTTGCGGGGCGTCTTAAGTCAGATTATCGTTACTCAAAAGACATTGTCTACAATAATTTCCCCTGGCCTCAAGAAGTTTCCGACAAGGACAAAGAAAGCGTTGAAAAAGCCGCTCAATTCGTCTTAGATATTCGGAAAGAATTCCCAACTTCAACTCTGGCCGATCTTTACGATCCGAACACGATGCCGCCAAAGTTGCTCAAAGCGCATCAGGAATTAGATAAGGCGGTCGATAAATGCTATGGTAAGAAAGGGTTTGCAACGGAAGCGGAGAGGTTGGAGTTTTTGTTTGGGATGTATAAGGAGCTGACGGAAAAACAAATGATGATGGAGCACCTAAGCGAAAAGAAGAAGGGGAAGAAGGTAAAATAGATTCGTCACGTGTTCGTGGGCTAGGTAATCCATCTTGTCGTCATTTTCTGGAACCGGCCCTTGACATACTGTTCGTGTTTTGTTCTGGGTGTGCTAAGCTAAGCCTATATTCACAAAACTTTTCATTGCTTGCGTTTCCTCTAATCCCTCGCTATAAACCTCATATGACCAAGACTGAATTCCTGAAGGACATTGAAACCCGTCGCGGTTCGCGGGTCATTTCCTATATTACGAGCGACCGTCCCGGGCCCTTGAATGCCCGGGTGGCCATGGATGTCGTCCCGCTGTTCAGTAACCAGCTACGACAGATGGGTCGTGTAACGAAAATAGACCTTTTTCTGTACAGTTCGGGTGGTGACACTATGGTTCCGTGGCGACTTGTTAGCATGATTCGGGAATATTGCGACACGTTTTCCGTTTTGGTTCCGTACAAGGCTCACAGTGCGGCATCCATGATTGCCCTCGGGGCAGATGAAATCGTTATGAGCGACCTTTCAGAATTGTCGCCGATCGATCCGTCAACTGCGAACGCCTTCAATCCCATCGATTCGAGCAACCCGAACAATCCGAATGCTCGGATACCTATCTCCGTGGAAGATGTTGTTGCCTTCATGGCACTAGCAAAGGACAAGTTTGGTATCAAGGACGAGATAGAACTCGGAAAGATTTTCATGAAATTTGTTGACGCCAGCCCCAGCATCCACCCGCTAGCGCTCGGGAACGTAAACCGCACCCACAACCTCATCCGCTTGCTAGCCAAACGCCTCTTAAAAAGTCATAAAAACAAGATGCGTGAGGATGAAATGGAAAAGGTTGTAGAATTTTTTACCGAGAAACTCCACGCGCATACTTATTTCATTGGGCGTCGGGAAGCTAAGGAGGATCTGGGTTTGTCGACTGTCGTTGAGGCGAATGCTGATCTTGCGCGGGCCATGACAGGCCTGTACGATATTTATGCTGGAGAAATGGGGCTGGGGAAGACCGTTTGGAATCCTGAGATTGAAATAGGTCCAAATGCTGCACAGGTGAAGAAAACTTATACTATTGCCTGCATAGAGACGACGGGGATAGCTAACCAATTCCGATTCGAGACCGAGCTGCGCAGGCAGCAGGTCATGGCGACTCACCAGACACCGCAAGGGCCTGTCCAAGTACAACAGGAGCAGGTAGGCTTTAGGGTTCTTAAACAGGGCTGGGTCGAGGGTTCTTGACAGCGAGCCAAATGAAGCAGATTATCAAATTATGCAGCAGGAAATTCTCGGTCTCATCTCATCTGTGAACCGCTCGGGTGTCGCTCGCGCTCTTTCGGAGCGCGGGGGGTGGGAGTTTGCGATCTGTGCCTCATCCTTCGAGCGTGAGACATCTCTCCTTTCCTCGGTTTTTGATCCGGAACTCTTTCAATCTCCCTTTGGTTTTCAGGTCCAGACCGCGGTTGTGCCTATGTGTTTTTCCGAAAGTGATGGATTCGTTCCGTATGCGGCCCAGGCCACGTCTGATCGGTCGTTTTCGACCTCGTCCTTGGGAAGGGTTTTTGCTTCAACCTCTGGAATGCATGAGTACCGTCACGCTGTTTTTTCTAGGTCGTCTACAGCAACAACAGATACTTCAGCTTTGCTTTGGGTGGTCAGCCAGCTAAGGAAAGAAGGATTCTTTCTCCATGAGATTGAGTGTGAAGTCTGGGCTGTTTCTACAACGGATATCTCGATAGATTTTAAGTCTGAATACTGGTTGGGTCTGAGGTATCCGAACCTCGATCCAGAGTAGGCTCTTTAAAACATCCCCGCCACCCTCTCAAGCGCGCGCCTCTCCATCTTCCCATCATCGTAGTTATCGCCATGCACCCCGATGCAAAGAAAAGCGATCGTGTTTTGTTAATTTGAAATCTAGCATAAACGAAAAAATCCTGAACCTTCCCTCGAAGGGCAGGCGCAGGAGACTTGTGTCATGAAGATACCGATCTTTGTACGCATTATCCATTCATTACATCCTAAAACGATTGACGCATATTTTATCGTGGCGTAAGTTGTGGCGTAGCTATGGAGGTTTTCGATCAACAAGAGTTTGCCAAAATCAAGGCGAGGGCCGAGACGTTTTATAAGTCCGTAGTAAAAGTGCGTTGCCCAGCCCTCGGTACGGACGTGCACTTTTCGTCAGATGGGTTCCATCATCTTCAGTATGATGGCACGCGTACACCACGGACGAAGCTCGCGCAGAGGAGCAAGCTGCTTTGTATTCAAGAGGCGGTGGATATCATTAAGAAAACAACAACGATGCAAGAATATCGATCTGCCATACAGCCCGTAGGTAAAGCGGACAGTAGCGGTTTTCGTCAGACGAAACACGTTGCGTACTGGGCCTTTCATGCCATCACTGACTTAACCAAACCTCGCCGCGTCAATGTTGTCGTACGTCGGATTGGGGATGGTAACTACCATTTCTGGAGCGTTGCTCCCTCTTGGAAGGAAGTCAAAATTAACGGTTCGCAAACCGTTAGGAAGATCGGCGGTGGTTGGATGATGGATTCCTGAAAATAAAAAACGACCCTTGAGGTCTGTATTGGTGCGCTTGGCTTCGGCTTATGGAAGTTGGCCGAACGGGGCTTTCGCCCACAAGCGCACTTGAACCAATATAGGCAAAAAACACCCCTTCGTCAAGGGGTTTGTTTTACGCCAAAATTAGCAAAATTTAAAACATTCCTGCGGCCCATTCAAACACGATGTGCTTCGTCGTTCGGTTTCTTCATGGATTGGACGGTCTTGTCTAGCGTTGTCGGAAACGGACCCATTGGGAGAGCGTAGTAGGTGTCGCCTGTGATTGATGTTCCGTATTTTTCGTAATTATCAAAATCCGCGAAGTACAGGAGCTTCGCCAGTTTTTTCTTCCCCTTAATCTCTCCACCAAGCTTTTGGCAAAGATACAGGATTACCTCCTGATATTTTTCCCTGTTGATAGGCATAATCGGCAGAAAGGATTTTCTTACTCAAAGAGAGTATATCATACGAGCAACTCATCGTTCTGTGGGCGAGAGAGGGCTTATTTTCGTGTAATTATCGCGTCAAATTGAACCGAAAGATCCGTACGCGTCCGTCGGATGTCGTCGTTTCCTTGTCGGCGAGCGTCGAGAGTTCTTCGGCGACGCGTTCCGCGTCCCACCAATAATCGTTGACGACGACATAGACCACGGACGCCGCAGTCCGTTGCCCGGCTTCGCGGATCGGCTCAAGCGCCTGCTCGCGCCCGACGGCTTCGAGGAAATATTGATACAACTCGCCGCCGGTGGGAATCGGATAGTAAAAAAGAGCTTGTCCCGAGCCTGTCGAAGGATGGTAGCGCTTGAAGCCTAATTCGCGTACGGCCGCCGCACTCACGCTTTGGTTTGCGAGTACGGTGTACGCCGCGCCTTGCGCGTCCGAGTCGATCCAGCGCACGGCCTCCACGTCACCGCGGCCGACGCTCCAGCCGTAACTCGCGGCGGCCGCGTCGTGTCTCGGGAGGGCGGCATGCGCCTGTGCGCCGTGCCACGCGACGAGGCCGATGAGCGCGACCGTCGCGGAGAGCGCCGGCGCCGTTTCGAGTTTTGCGAGCCAGCGCGCCGCGCCGACGGTCGCCGCGGGAAGGACGAGGAGCAGGCCGACGAGAAACAGGCGGTCGGCATAATTGCCGCGCTCGTAGTCGATCAGGAACGCGAAATCGCCGGCCGCGCGCATCAGGAATCCGCCGAGCGCGGTTCCCGCGCCGATGACCGTGAGGACGATCCAGCGATGGCGTTGCTCTTTGTCGCGCCAAATCGCGACAAGCGCGGCCGCGACGGCGAGGAGTGGTGCGAGGAAGAGAACGAGCGCGGTCCAGTCGGGCCAGAGCGCGATGCGGTTGCGCGGCGGCGCGAGCGCGACGAACGACTCGGTCCACGTTCGCACGTCGATGATGCGCGAGAAGTCCCACTCGATGCCCGTGGACGCGCCTCGGCTGATGACGAGAAACGCGAGCGGGACCGCGGCCGCCGCGGCGATCGTGAGGAGCCACGTGATCGGCGATCGGAGCGCACGTTCTTGTCGAACGTTGACCCATTGAAGCGCGACCGTCGCGCCGGCAAGCGGCAGTCCCGCCAAGGGATGGATCGCGAGCGACCACGCGGCCATCGACAACCCGGCGGCGGGATGCACTTTTCCGCCGAGTGAAAGCAGGACGGCACCCACGCCGCACACGTACGCAAAACTTTGCGGCGTGGTGGCCACGAAAGGCGCGAGCGGCAAGAAAAGCAGCAGCGCCGCGTCTTCGAAGCGTCGAGCGGCGACGCGTCCGTACAAAAAGAAGAGCGGGAGAAACGCGAGCGCGCCCGCGACGAGAAAACGATCCGCGACTTCCACCGGAAGACTTGTGAACCGGGACAGCCATGTGACGAACACGTATTGCCCCATGTAATACAGCGGTTTCGGTTCGAGCGTGCCGGTTTCGAGGACGATGCGTTCGGTCGCGACATGCAGGAAGCCGTCAAAACCGTAGCCGATGCGATAGAGCAGGGGAGAGACCGCCGCGACGGAGACGAGCGCAAGCGCGATGAGAAGCGTGGTGACCCAGCGACGATTCGCTTTCCACGCGGCAAGCCACGCGCACAGCGGAATGAGCGCAAGCGCGAGCAACGTTTCGGACGGCAGGAGCGGCCACGGCGTGCGTATCGAAATGTCCGTAGCTTGCGTGACCGCTCCGCGCAGCACGAATCCGAACGCGATCAGGGCGGGAAGCACGGAGGCGGCGATCCAGGGGAGGGAAGGCGAGTAGAGCGAGTAGGCTGGTAGGCTGGTAGGCTGGTAGGCTCGTTCATCATGAACAGGAAGGATGAGATGAAACAGCGCGAGTGTGATCGTTAAAGACCAGGCGTCCGTCCATGGTCCGAGCGGAACGGAAACATAATAAAAAATTACCTGACAGACGCTTTGCACGGCGAGAATACAGACTAGTCCGAGGAAAAACGGACCCGGCCCCTCGCGCCGTCTCGCGAGGCGCGCGCCAAAGGTGACGGCGTGATACAGAAGCGCAAACGCGATCGCCGCCGCGGACCAAAGCGGCGGCGCACCGAATGCGGCATTCGCAAGCACCGCACCGGAGGTGAGGGCGACGACAAGCCAGCCAAGCGCGTGCGTACCCATAGTCGCTTGCCAGCCTAGCAAAATGCCCTTGAATTGGCCATGAATCAACGGGTCGCGTATGCTTGGGAGGCTGTATGTTGATGACGAACGAGAACATCGTTCTTGCGCCGTTCGACAAGCTGCTCGGAGCGGTGTTCATCCGTTTTTTTCCGAAGTTTGTCCGGCCAAACCATTTGACCGTCTTGCGGATTCTGTTGACGCCGCTCGTGTTGTGGTTGCTCTGGATCGAGCAATGGCCCTGGGCGCTCGGTCTCTTCTTATTCGCGGCCATGACCGATGCGTGGGACGGCGCGATGGCGCGTTTGCGCAAACAGATTACGTTGTGGGGTACGATGGCCGATCCGGCCGCGGATAAGCTCTTGATCGGTTCCGTCGTCGTCTTATTCGTCGCCAAGGAATTGAATTTCCTATTCGCCGTCGTGATCGTTTCCGTCGAGCTGCTCATTGTCGCGGGCGCGTTGTATCGACGCCGACAAGGCCGGTATGCTTCGGCCAACGGATACGGAAAAATCAAGATGTTTCTGCAAATTTTGGGCGTGTCCTTTCTTCTGCTTGCCAAGCTTTCCGGTTTGATGCTCGTCGTGCCGTTCGCCATCGGGACGCTATCATTGGCCGTGGCATTTGCCGTTGTTTCCATGTTGACCTATTCTTCCTAGCCTCATGTTGTTCGCGCTGAAATCGCTGGTTCCCCAGCCGTTTGTCCGGGCGTATCACTACGTCCTGGCGCGCTTGGCGCAGCTCGCCTATGGGAACCCGTCAAAGGATCTGATCGTTATCGGCGTGACGGGGACCAACGGGAAAACCACCACCGCGTATTTCATCGCAAAAGCGTTGGAAGCGTCCGGTCACCAAACGGGGTGCACGACCACGGCGGTCATGAAAGTCGGGAAAAAGGAATGGTTGAACAAAACCAAGATGACCATGCCGGGACGTTTCTTTTTGCAGAAGACGTTGCGCGACATGGTTCGCGCCGATTGCCGCTATGCCGTGGTGGAAACGTCGTCGCAAGGACTCATGCAATCGCGACATGTCGGCATCGAATACGACGTGGCGGTCTTTACGAACCTGACGCCCGAACACATCGAGGCGCATGGGGGATTCGAGAATTACAAGCGCGCGAAACGTCGTTTGTTCGAACGGGTCGCGGCGCGACATCCGAAGAAGATCGACGGACAAGACGTGCCGAAGATCGCGGTATTGAATGCCGACAGCGAACAGGCGGAGTTCTATGCCGATGTGCCCGGTTTTGATCGCGTGTCGTGGTATGGCATCCGATCGGACAGAGAATTTCGTGCAGAGAATCTTGATTTGCGCGCCGACGGATCTGGGTTCACGGTTCTGGGTTCAAGGATCAATCTGAAGTTACCCGGAGAATACAATATTTCCAATGCGCTTGCCGCGCTGGCCGTGTGTCGCGCACTCGGCGTCGATCTCCGCGCTGCCGCGAAACGGCTGTCCGCGATCGAACGCGTCCCCGGCCGATTCGATCGCGTGGACGAAGGACAGCCTTGGACCGTCATCGTGGATTACGCGTACGAGCCGGAATCGTTTGCGCGTTTCTACGACGCGCTTGCGCTTCTCGAAAAGAAACACGTGATCCACGTCCTCGGTTCCTGCGGCGGCGGCCGCGACGTGGCGCGTCGGCCGATTCTCGGCCGCATGGCGGCCGAGCGCGCCGATGTGGTTATCGTGACCAACGAGGATCCGTACGACGACGATCCGCAGATGATCATCGACCAAGTCGCGGAAGGCGCGGTGACCGGCGGCAAGCGCGACGGGCAAGACTTGTTTCGCATCCTCGACCGACGCGAAGCGATTCACAAAGCCATGGCGATGGCTAAGACGGGGGACTTGGTCGTGTTGACCGGCAAAGGGTGCGAACCATGGATTTGTCTATCCAACGGTCGCAAATTACCATGGGACGAAGCGGCGGTCGCGCGAGAAGCGATTCGCAATCAGCTTGCAGCCGGTCTCCGGCCCCCGCTCCCAACATCTGGCATCTGACATCTCACATCTGACATCTCATTTATCCATGCTCCATCTTCGTGAAGTTTTGGCCTTGCAGGAAGGCGAACAGATCACCCGGATTTTGCGCCGTAGTCTCTGGACGGCCGTCCCGGGGCTTGCGTTGGCCGGACTCTTCATCGCGCTCCCGTTCTTTTTCCTGTTTCCGCTGGCGCGGATGGGATTCGTCGGCGCGGTGCTCATCTGTTCCGGTCTCGCGCTCGGGATTTATCTCGCATTGAAATACGTGTTGCTGTGGGACGCGAACGTATTCGTGTTGACCGACCGTCGATTCGTCGTGGTGATGCAGAGCGGGCTTTGGAACAGACATGTGATCGAGGCACCGCTCTCCGGGAGTCAGGCCGCGGTCAGAAAGCGATCATTGTTTGAGCGTCTTTTTCGGATCGGTGACGTCGCGGTGAGCGGAGAGGGGCTTTCCGGACCGGTAACCGTGTCGGGTCTCCCGAGACCGGATGCCGCCGTCCGCATGCTGCACGGCCTTCGAGACGCACAAAACGCGGGGTTTAAGGTGAGGGGGGTGACTTAGAACTTAGAACTTAAAACTCAGAACCAGGAACTTGGGGGGCGGGCGGGCTTGTGAGCCGTTTCTGGTTTTGAGTTTTGAGTTTTTGGTTTTTTGATTTATACTCGCGTCGTTATGCGCCGACCCGGTGGCCGTTTTTCCCCGTTGCGATCCG
>JBBTZS010000001.1:173863-176331 GCA_038061235.1 Patescibacteria group bacterium
TATACTCGCGTCGTTATGCGCCGACCCGGTGGCCGTTTTTCCCCGTTGCGATCCGTGCGCTGGCCGCTCGTATTCGCGGCAAGCGGCGCGCTGTTTCTCGTCGCCGGCGCGTCGACGGTTCGTGAATCGTATCGGGAGTGGAAAGTGGATCAGGAGATCCGCCAGATGCAGGCCGAGATCGAGCGGCTCGAGGGGCGAAAGCTGACGCTCGCCGAGCTCATCCAGCGTCTCGATTCGCCGGACGCCATGGACAAGGAGGCGCGGACGCGGCTCGGTTTGCGCAAGCCCGGCGAGCGCGTCATTATTCTGCGTGGAGCCGAGGATCCGACGACATGGCAGGACGATGCCGTCGAGGCCTTGGGCCCGGAATCCGGCGCTCCGTCGGACGAACGCACGAATCCGCGCCGCTGGCTCGATTACTTTTTTCCCAGACCATCTTCGTAACGTATGACACCATCTCTTCGCTTGAGTCGTCGCGCCGTCGTGATCGGCGTCGTGTTCCTCGTCGGATTCGCGCTTGCGGGCGCCGGACTCGCTTCGTCCGTGTACGTGTTCCAGAACGAAGACGCGTTAACGCGTTCTCTCGCCGGCTGGTTACGCTTGCCGGCGGCCCGCGTCGGGTCGCGCGTCGTGACGTATGACGATTATCTTTCCCATCTCGGCTCGCTGCGTCTCTTTCTTGAAGGGCCGTTGGCCGCCGCGCAGGGTCTCGGTGGCCCGCTGACGCCCGCGCACAGACAGTCTGCGCTCGATCGCGCTATGCGTCTCGCCGCCATTGACGAACTCGCCCAAGCCGCGGAATTAACGGCGACACCGCTTGACGTCGAGCGTGCGTACGAAGGGATGCTTGCCCAAGCGGGCACTTCAACCACGCCCGGGGAACTCCAGGATTTTCTTCGCGACCAATTCGGCTGGAATGAAGAAGAGTTTAAGCGATACGTCATCCGCCCCGCGTTGCTTGAAGACGCATCGCGGGTCAAACGCACGCGCGAAACGAGCGACGAGACCTCGTTTGACCGCGAATTGGAAGAGCGCATGAAGCGCAAAGACGTCGTCAAATATTTGAGGTTTTGAAACCTTGTCAATTTCGTCGTCCGTTGATAGGATCGCGTCCGCAATGGGAAGCGAAGGAGAGCAGGCGGGCCTGCCCGCCGAAGCTCAGCAGAGCGTAGGCGGGTATCGTATAGTGGCTATTATATGACCTTCCCAAGGTCGAGAGAGGAGTTCGATTCTCCTTACCCGCTCCATGCCGATGTAGCTCAGCTGGTAGAGCAGTGCTTTCGTAAAGCAAAGGTCGCCGGTTCAAATCCGGCCATCGGCTCCATGAAAAACCCTCGTCATACGACGAGGGTTTTTTCGTTTCCTTTTACATGTCGGAACCGCTTTACAAAGTAGGGGATCGAGTGCCGGAAAGCGGCTGGTATTTGTGCGTGCCATGCGGATTTGCGGATGAATTCACGTCGGGAGAGATGTTTCCCGTGTGCAAGGTGTGTTTAGCGGGAACGGAAGAGGGTCCGGACGGATACACCGATGCGCATGTGGATTATTGGCAACGAATCTAGTTGCCGATGTTCTGTTTTTGTTCTATACCGAGAGGGTATGCATTTTTCGCGTTCGGAGAAGTTGATCGCTCATGTGGACATGAATTCGTATTTTGCGTCCGTGGAGCAGCAGGCGAACCCGACGTTGCGCGGTAAGCCGCTTGGCGTCTGCGCGTATTTGCATCCGCGCGGGTGTGTGATTGCGGCGTCCGTCGAGGCTAAGAAACTCGGCATGAAAGTCGGCATGACGATGACCGACGCCAAGCAAGCTGTCCCGAATGCCGTGTTCGTGGAAAATGATCCGCCCAAGTATCGCGCGGTGACGTCGCGTATCTTTTCCATCTTGCACGAGCTGACCGATCGCATGGAACATTATTCCATTGACGAGGCGTTTCTTGATTTGACCGGTTGGTATCGCGATGCGGCCGAGGCGTCGTTCGCGCTTTCCATCGTCAAGCGTCGGATTACGGAAGAGGTTGGCGACTGGTTGCGTTGCTCGGTCGGGATCGCGCCGACGCGATTTCTCGCCAAGACCGCGTCCGATCTCAAAAAACCGGACGGTCTCACGATTATCACGCATGAGAATATCGACGACGTCTTGTCGCGTCTCGATCTCGAAGACGTGTGCGGGATCGGTCCGCGTATGCGTCGGCGTTTAGAGCGTCTCGGATACATGACGCTGCTTGAAGTGAAATACGGTCCGACGGAGAATCTGATCCGCGCGTTCGGCGTGAACGGGTTTTATCTTCAGGCACGATTGCAGGGCGCGGATATCGAGCGGATTCTTGCCGACGGCGACCGCCCCGCTAAACAGCCGAAATCTATCGGGCATTCGTATTGCGTGCCGGATCGCGTGAATCGCGAGGGCAAGGTCGAGGCGACGCTTACGCGTCTCGTCGAGCGTGCGGGACGGCGCATGCGCGGCCT
>JBBTZS010000001.1:176431-179828 GCA_038061235.1 Patescibacteria group bacterium
TCAAACAACATCACACCTTGTCCCTGTTCCAATGTGCCGCGTCGTCGGACGGCCACGCTTTGCGCGAGACCGATACAGGCGTAGATCACGAGCAGGTTGGAAGCGGCCGCCGAGAGAAACGGCATCGGAATACCGGTAATCGGCAGCAGTCCCAGATTCATGCCGGCGTTTACCGTCAAGTGGATGAGATACATCGACCCGATGCCGACGAGGAGATAGGCCGCGAAGTCGTCTTCGGATTCGTTGCCGAGATGAAGAAAGCGCGACAGGAGCAGAAAAAACATGATGAAGACGAAGATCACGCCGACCAAGCCCATTTCCTCACCGACGACCGCGAAAATAAAGTCGGTGGAGGCTGCGGGGAGAAAGCGTAAACGCGCCTGAGAGCCCTCGCCGATCCCTTTTCCGAACACGCCTCCGGATCCGATGGCGATGCGCGCCTGGATCGCGTTATAACCCGATCCGCGCGGGTCGGTGGTCGGATCGAGAAACGACTCGATACGCGCTCGTTGATATGGCTTGAGCGCCGAGGTCCACACGACGGCGCCGGTCGTGACGAGGAGAAGCGGGAGAATGATCCACGCGCGCTTGGGAAGTCCGGCGAAGGCCGAGATCCCGCCCCAAATCAGTACGAGAACCATGCCGGAACCGAAGTCCGGTTGGAGCATGGCGAGTACGGTATAGACCGCCGTGGCGATACCTCCGATCAAAAACGTCATCCATGTCAGGCGACCCCGCCCGCGTTTTGCGTAAAGGGCGGCGAGATAGATCGCGAGCGTCACTTTGGCGACCTCGATCGGCTGGAAGGAAAGGATGCCGATACGGAACCATCCTTGCGTACCGTTTACTTCCACGCCGAGGACGAGAACGCCCAAGAGCAACGCCGCGCCGATGAGGTAGAAGATCAATCCGTATGCCCGCAGATGACGATAATCGAACAAGGTCAGCAAAACGATCAACAGGCAACCGATGAGCGCGGTCACAAATTGTTTCTGGAACAGGAACATGTCCGCCGGTTCTTGCGAAACGCCTATGCCGTAAATCGCGATTAAACCGATGGAGGTAAGCGTCAGCGTGACGGTGAGCAGCATCCAGTCAATTCGCTGGAAGAGTTCGAGAAAACGAGACATGATTGGACGTTAGCAAGCAGAGAGTAAAGAGCAAAGAACAAAGAGCAAAGAGCAGTCGTAGTCGAACTGCTCTTTGCTCTTTGTTCTTTATTTGCTGTCCCCTGCCTAAATCCCGCTCGTCGGCAAATACGCGGCCGGGTTGAGGATATTCACGTTTATCTGTACGTCCGTACGACTGACGCCGGCGAGATTGTTGAACCAATTGATCGTCATGGGCACGGTTTCCCCTGCGCGAATCTGTGCGAGTTGGATCGTTGTGACGCCGACCGGCGTCGTGCCTCGCGAGAGGACGACCGTCACGCTCGGGTTCCAGTAACCGAAGGCCCCGTCATTCACGAGTGAGAACGTGCTTTGTCCGACGGTTTGCGTTCCAATGGTGAGATCACGCGTGTAGGCGATATTATCCGTGTGGAATTGGAACCGCGTATCGGCAAACGTCGGATAGCTGCCGCCGACCGCCGTCGGATCGACACGCATCCAGCGGACGTTTTCCACGATGAGTCGCGCGGTTCGTCCGCGTGTTTGCGGTTCGTATCCGAGTTCCGTGAGGTAACGTCTGCCGTTCGGCAGGACATATCCTCGGCGCATGGAGGTGCGTTCGCCGGACAGATCGAATTGGTAATCGAATTCCGCCCACCAGGTTTCGTTTTGGTTGATGATCTCGACCAGCACATCTTGGCGGCCGAGGGTGGTGTCGAATATCGTGGCTTGACTTGGTTCGATCGGGCGCGGTGCGGACGTTTGTAAGCCCGCCAATGCGAGTTGGTTTTGGAGGATGACGCGTGAGATACGCGATTCTCGCGGATAGGAAATCGCATACGTATCCAGAAGCGACCACAGGACGAAAAGCCAACAGACGCTCGCGAAAGCGATGAGCGATCCATATCCGATGCGCTTTAGGAGCGGACGGTTACGAATCCAGAACGATGCGAGCCGCATCTGCCGTTCCGTGAGTCCGGAGCCGATAATGTGATTGTCTGCCATGAGCGTATTTTACATCGAACATCGAACATTTGATAGTCGTGTTCGTCATTCTCCGAGCGAGATCCTTCGCCTTGTTCAGGATGACGGAAGGAGCTCTTGACGTTGGACTGGAATTCGTGGCCGATTTGGGCTAAACTCTTGCCATTCTTTATGGTGAAAAAAGACAAAAAACTCGCCTCCGTCCCGCTGAGCGGGACTTCGGCGGGCAAGAAGAGCGGGAAGGTCTTAAGCGCGTACGGCGCCGAGCAAATCGCGGTTCTTGAGGGCCTTGAACCGGTTCGAAAGCGTCCGGGCATGTACATCGGTTCAACCGGTCTGGAAGGTCTGTTTCACTTGCTTCGCGAAGTGGCGGACAACTCGTTTGACGAAGCGATGGCCGGACATGCCGATGAGATCGTCATCACGCTGCTTCCGGGCGACCGCGTTTCCGTATCCGATAACGGCCGAGGCATTCCGGTCGAGACGCACAAGCAGTACAAAGTTTCCGCGCTTGAGCTGGTCATGACCAAGCTGCACGCCGGCGGCAAATTTGGCGGCGAAGACAGCGGCTACAAGATTTCCGGCGGTTTGCACGGTGTCGGCGTATCCGTCGTGAACGCGCTTTCCGAAGAGCTTGAAGTTACGGTCGAGCGCGACGGCGGCATGTGGAAGCAGGAGTACGTACGTGGCAAACCAAAAAAACCGGTGAAAAAAGTCGGGACGAGCAAGCGCCACGGCACGACGCTCGTGTTTAAGCCGGACGCGACGATTTTTACGGAAGGGACGAGCTTTGAGTATCAGCACGTGCTCGACCACTATCGCCAGCAGTGTTATTTAACGAAGGGCGTCAAGCTGGTTGCGATCGACGCGCGCGAAGAGGGTCGGCGTGACGCGTACGCCTTTTATTTCGAGGGCGGCGTGGAATCGTACGTTCGTCATCTCAATCATTCGAAGCAGCCGAAGCACGAGACGATTTTTTTCGTGGAAAAACAGGTGGACAAGTCGGAAGTTTCCGTCGCGTTGCAATACACCGACGAGTATCAGGAAGCGCTGTACGCGTTCACCAATAACATCATCAACCCGGAAGGCGGTACGCATGTGCAGGGATTTCGCACCGCGCTTACGCGCGTGCTCAATTCGTACGCTCGCACCAAGGGCTATTTGAAAGAGAAGGACGACAACCTGTCCGGCGATGACGTACGCGAGGGATTGACATGCGTGATCTCTATCCGTTATCCGGAACCGCAATTCGAAGGTCAGACCAAGGGAAAACTCGGTACGCCGGAAGTGCGCGGCGCGGTCGA
>JBBTZS010000001.1:179928-183577 GCA_038061235.1 Patescibacteria group bacterium
CAGGCCATTCTGCCGTTGCGCGGAAAGATCCTGAACGTCGAGCGCGCGCGTCTCGACAAAATGTTGGCGAACAACGAGATCAAGAATCTCGTGATCGCCCTCGGCACAAACATCGGCGAGATGTTCGATTTGTCAAAGCTGCGCTATCACAAGGTCGTGATCATGACCGACGCCGACGTGGACGGCGCGCATATCCGCACGCTGTTGCTCACGTTGTTCTATCGTTATTTTCCGGAGTTGATTTTGCGCGGGCACATCTACATTGCGCAGCCGCCGTTGTTCCGCGTCGCCAAAGGCAAGAACGTGAAGTATGCATATAGCGACGCCGAGCGCGACGTCTTTGTGGAAGAATTTGTGAAGATGAAGGAAGATAAAGACAAGGCGAAGAAGGGCAAGGCGTCCGAGGCGGAGGAAGAAGAGGTGATCGACGCGGAGGAAGAAGTCGTGAAGACCGTCGGCGGCGTGGCGATTCAGCGCTACAAGGGTCTCGGTGAAATGAACCCGTCGCAATTGTGGGAGACGACGATGGATCCAAACGCGCGCGTGATGAAACTCGTGAAGATCGAAGACGCGCAAAAAGCCGACGAAGTATTCGACATCCTGATGGGCTCCGAAGTCGCGCCGCGCAAGAAGTTCATCCAGACCAACGCGAAGCACGTGAAGAATTTGGATGTGTAGATAAAGAGCAGCAAACAAAGAGCGGTTTTGGCTTATCCACGGCCCTTCATAGCTGCTCTTTGTTCTTTGCTCCTTGTTTGTTATCGTGGAGGTGTATGAACCTGCCGTCGCGCTTGATCGTCGAATGTCCCCTTTGTCATGCTTCGTATCCGGAGGACGCAGTAAAGTCGCTTGGCGAAACGGCGGCGGGGAAGTTGTTTCATTGCTCCTGCGGCGAGTGTGGTAGATCGATGATGGCTTTGATGCGCGAAAATACGGGGTATGTAAGCACCATCGGCTTAGTCACGGACCAAACCGTTGGCGATGCGATGCGTTTGACCGAGAAGGGGCCGATTAGCGCCGATGAGTGTATCGGGGCGCATGTGCTGCTCGAGCGGGAGAGTGGGGAGTTGGTGGAGAGGCTCCAAGCAAAAGCTGGAGGTTAGAAGTTAGAAGCTGGAAGTTAGAAGTTAGGGTTTTAGGATGAGGAGGCTTATTTTTAGCCCTTTTTTCTATCTTCTAACTTCTAACTTCTAAATTCTCTCCGCCTTGACGCATTCCGTGTTTTCGCGTAACGTATCAACACTTTTTCCATTTCCGTATGCCATACGTCATGAGCGCGCAACCGCGCACAAAACTGGGTCGACGCGCAAAAACCGAGCTGAAGGAGAGGCGTATTCCGGCCGTCCTGTACGGCGCGGGCGTCGAGTCTCGGCCGATCTCCGTCGGACGCAGCGAGTTCATCAAGCTGTACAACACCGCCGGTCAATCGGCGTTGATTGACGTGACGGTCGGTTCGGAAGCTCCGGTCAAGGCTTTGATCAAGGAATTGCAGCTCCATCCGATCACGACGGATCCGATTCACATCGATTTCTATCAGGTGCGCATGGATCAAGAGATTGAGGCCGACATCCCGCTCGTGTTTATCGGCGAATCTTCGGCCGTGAAAAACGACGGCGGTACGCTGATCAAATCCATGGACGAGGTGGCGGTGCGTTGTCTTCCGGGCGACTTGCCGCATGAGATCGAGGTGGACTTGAGCAAGCTCGTGACGTTCGAAGACGCGATCACGATCGGTTCGTTGGTCGTGGCGAAGGGCGTCGAGTTCATCGACGATCTCGAGCAGACGATCGCCACCGTGGCGCGCCCGATGACGGAAGATGAGTTGAAGGCGCTTGAAGAGGTTCAGGTTGGTGACGTGACCGCGGTCAAGACCGAAGCCGAAGAAAAAAAGGAGGCCGAGGCTGCCGCCGAAGCGGCCGAAGGCGGTGCTGCGGAAGGTGCGAAGGACGCCGCCTAGGTGCTATACTAGGAGTCATGCAAACTTGGCTTGCCAAGGCGCAGGCACTCATCATGTCTCACGCCAAACGGTTTCGCCGGCCTCTGGCCGGCGGAGCCGTTTTGTTGTTTCTCGTCTCGGTCGGTTTGTTTTGGTACGTGATCGCGGGCGGATTGCGATCGACTCCGGCGATTGCGAACGGAGAGGATCCGATCGAAGAAGCGATCGCCTCCGATTTGGTGCCGCGTTTTCTTGACGGCGTTTTGGTACCCGTTGGTGAAGAGGCGTTTGCGCCACGCGCCGTCATGGTCGAAAATCACCCGGACGCGCGTCCGGTGTCGGGATTGTCCGCGGCGCGTCTTGTGATCGAGTCGCCGGTGGAGGGTGGGATCACGCGTTTTCTCGCTTTTTTCGACGCAACGACGACGCTTGACGAGGTCGGTCCGGTGCGCAGCGCGCGTCCGTATTATGTCGACTGGGTAAATGGATGGAACGCGTCGTTTTTTCACGTCGGTGGAAGTCCGGAGTCGCTCGATTTGATCAGAGCGCTCGACGATTTTGTCGATGTGAACGAGTTCGCGTACGGAAATTCGTTCCGGCGCGAAGGCCGCCGTTCCGCTCCGCACAACACGTACACCGACCGCGATCGCATGAACGCGATTCTTGAGCGCAAGAACGCCACGTCTACGCTCGCGGTCGAAGCCTGGCATTTCATCGATCCGGCGGCGTCCGAAGACCGCGGCGACGTGGACGCGATCAGCGTTCCGTACGGCGGATCGTTTAGCGTGACCTGGGCGTATGACGGCGAGCGCAACACGTATGTTCGCAGCCAGGCCGGCCGTCCGCAGATCGATCGCGACGGCACGCTGATCGAGGCGGAAAACGTGATCGTTATTAAAACAGAAGAACAGGTTCTCGATAACGTCGGTCGGTTACGCATCCGCACGACGGGCAGCGGCGAGGCCCTCGGTTATCATGACGGAAAAAAGTTCATCCTGCGCTGGAGCCGCACGCCCGGCAAGCCGATTCGCTTCGAAGCGAACGACGGTACCGAGTTCCTGTTTACGCGCGGCCGAACGTGGCTACATGTCACGACGCAAGACGCGATTTTCGGCGGCTTCGAAGGTTAACGCGCAAGATGCGTTCGCGGCCGCATCGGTCGCGAATGATCGAAACGTCGGCATCGGGAAACAGGCTCTTCGCAAACGCGGAGAGCTTTTTGGATTGCGGCGGATCGAATTCAAGAAGGGCGATAGTCGGTAGGTGGTAGGCGGTAGGTTGTAGGTGGGAGATTTGAACCAGGAGACGTTTATTTAATTTCATTCCATCGTCATCCGTAAATAACGCTTTATAAGGTTCGTATTTTGTGACCGAGGCGGGCATGATTTTTTTATCCGACGGTGGAAGATAGGGGAGATTGGCGACGATCGTAAGACGTAGGGGCACGGCATGCCGTGCCCCTACCGCGCGGATCGAACGGATCAAGGTCGGATGCAACAACGAGCCGTGAAAAAAACGGACGTGTCCAGGGGCAAGTCGTCGCGCGTTTTTCTTCGCGACGGCAAGCGTCTTCGCGTTCGCATCGCTTGCGAAGACGGTTGAGCGGGGAGATTCCGCCGCAAGCGTCACGCCGATAGCGCCGGATCCCGTGCCGATATCCGCGTAATGCGTGGCGGGAATCTTCAACGCTTCCTCGACCAGATCTTCCGTTTC
>JBBTZS010000002.1:0-73703 GCA_038061235.1 Patescibacteria group bacterium
ACGTATTCAAACATCTCTCCTTGGGAACAGTGTCTAAAAAAGTCAGGCCTTGCCACCGCCCCGAATTCCCCCAAAACAAAAAGAGGAGCAAATGGAAAATTCCTCCCCAAACCCCTCCTTTTCCATTTGCGACATCCGAATTCAAAAACAAATCAGTCGAAGTTTTGGCAAATCCTTTCCCCAAAAAATAGTTTTGCCAAAACTTCGTCCGCATTGTTCCGCCACCTGCCCGAATACTTGGAGGGCAGAACCCCAAAAAGAAAAATGTCCTTTCCATTTTCAGAAAAAATTGGTCGCGCGCAAATCCGAAAAGCAAGGAACATTTTTTCTTTTTGGGGTTGCCGAGTGAAGCGAGGCAGTGGCGGAACGATACGAGCGTACGATTTAGTTTCAAGCCACCACGCGCTCCGCGCGTGCCACATCATTTGTTTTGGAAGTAGGTGCGAGTTTGGTACAATAGAGACACCATAAAAACACGGACCTTACCGGTCCGTGTTTTTATGGTGCCCAGGGCGGGAGTCGAACCCGCAAACCCTTTCGAGTTAGGGATTTTAAGTCCCCCGCGTATACCAATTCCGCCACCCGGGCACGACGATTTTCTATCACGTTCCTCATATTTTGTCATGAAAAAGCCCTCCGTATTATCGAAGGGCGGAGCGGTCCCGCAGCGTCTCCAGAGCACGGCGCACAACGTGCGAATCGCGGATCTCGCAACCATCGATGCTCTCGATAGTGACGGTTTCACGCTTGTCCGACAGGATGCGTCGCACCGCGCGGAACGTCCGAGGCTCGAAAAACGAACGCTCGTCGTCCTCGACGACGTATCCGCGCTTCTTACACGCGTGAATGATCGTTTCTTCGCCTGTCGCGATCCCGACGTGACGAATCCGGGTCTCGTCGTCATCGCTCCGATGACCGCCGCGGCCCGTGAAGACGAGATCGCCGGCGACATACGTCCCCGGCGCCAGGATCGTCCCCGGTGCCTCAAATAGCTGGTCGATGCTGATGCGCGGAATACGGATGCCGATACGGCCGTAGACATGTGCCGCGAGACTCGAACAATCGAACGCCTTGGGCGGCGAGTCGTCGAGTCCGGCCCGCAGCTCATACCGAGCGCCGAGGCATCCGCGCGCCTCGCGGTCGACGGATGTCTCGACGATGCGAAAACCTGTTTTGCGCAGAAGCGCATCCAGGATCGAGAGATGGTTTCGGTCTTCCGATCTGTCCGATCTGTAAGGGCGTACCCCCCAAAAATCGGCCGGAACCGCGCACCTATTTCCAACACCGTAAAAGAACAATGAGCACCTCCGTATCCCTTCTTTAGCTATGTTTGACGGCCGCGTCAATAATAGCGCCGGCGATATCTTGTCCCGTAGCGCGCTCAAGCTCCGCAAAGCCGGGATTCGCGTTCACTTCGATCACGAGCGGACCGTCCGCGGAACGGAGCAAATCGACGCCGGCGATCTCGCAGTGAAAGAGATCCGCCACGCGAAGCGCGAGCGAACGTTCCTCGTCCGTCAGCTCCACGGTCGCACCGACGCCGCCTTGCGACGCGTTCGCGCGGACATCTCCCGCCGGTGCCGTACGCTCCATCGCGGCAAAAACGCGCCCGTCGAGAACAAAGACGCGCAAATCTTTTCGATTCGCTTCCGAAACAAAACGCTCGATGATCACCGGATTTCCGTCCGAAACGCCGAGGTAATCGATGATCGGGAGAAGCGTTTCCTCGTCGACGGCGTAAAACACGCCCACGCCATGCGTCCCGAACGGCGTTTTTACGATAACCGGAAATCCGATGTCTCGCGCCGCGATCCGTGCTTCGTTGGTGCGCTTCGCGATAGCGAATCGCGGGGTCGGAATCCCCTCCTGCAAAAAACGGACATGCTGTGCGAGCTTGTTCTTGGTGGAGGCGACGTCCGCACGTCCGTTCACGACGGGAAATCCGGCGCGTATCAGCAGTTCGGGCACATGGGCATGCAGACTCGGTTCCTCGATGAAATTCGGTCGATACACGAGCGCGTCGTATCCTTCGAACAATCCACCCTCGTAACGGACGGAAAGCGCGTCTCCGTCGACGTGGAACGAAAAAAGCGGCGCGTACAGCCGAACGCATTCGATCCCCCTCGCGGCCGCCGCCTGCTCGAGCCTCGTCGCGCCTGTCGCGACTTCTCCGCGAGGTTCGCTCGAAATCAGAATCCCGATTCTCATGGCGCGACCTTACCACCGGGCGCGGTTCCATGGCCAGCCTCGACCATGCCCCGTCAGAAGTCTGGAAAAATTCTGCTGAAAAATATAGAGAGTCTCTATCGTAAGTTACGATAACAACAACAATTACCTCTCTTTGGACTTCTGACGGGGCATGCTAGGATCTAGGCGAACAGATATGGAACAGCTCCCTCCCCCTCTTACCCCCCCTCAGACAGGGGAAGTATCGAACGAGGCTCGTTTGATCGCGCCCGAAGAGCTAGCTGCCGAGCGTGGTTTTGACGTGGCGCTACGGCCAAAAACACTGGCCGATTTTATCGGTCAGCCGACAGCCAAAGAGAATCTCCGTATTTTTATCGAGGCGGCAAAAAAACGTGGAGAAGCCTGTGATCACGTTCTGTTGTACGGTCCGCCGGGACTCGGTAAAACTACGCTTGCGCACGTGATCGGAAACGAGATGGAGGCGAATATCCGCGTGACGAGCGGTCCGGCGCTCGAACGCGTCGGCGACCTAGCCGCCATCCTTACCAACTTGGAAGACGGCGACATTTTGTTCGTGGATGAGATCCACCGAATGAACCGATCGATCGAGGAAGTGCTCTATCCGGCGATGGAAGATTTCGCGCTGGACATCGTGATCGGCAAAGGCCCGACGGCGCGCACGCTACGCCTCGACCTAAAACGCTTCACGTTGATCGGCGCGACGACGCGGCTCTCGCTGCTCTCCGCCCCGTTACGCGACCGCTTTGGCGCGCAGTTCCATCTCGATTTTTACGGACCGGACGAAATGCGCGAGATCCTGCGCCGCTCTTCACGCCTTCTCGATCTCAAGATGGACGAAGCGCCGCTTGTTATGATCGCAAACCGCTCGCGCCGAACGCCGCGCATCGGCAATCGCCTGCTCAAACGCGTGCGCGACTACGCCCAAGTGATGGCCGAGGGCGCCATGTACGAAGAAGTCGTACACAAGGCGCTCACCGCGCTTGAAATCGACGGACTCGGCCTCGATGAGGCGGATCGCCGCACCCTGAAAGCGCTTATCGACACGTTTAACGGAGGTCCGGTCGGGCTCACCACGCTCGCCGCGGCCACGGCGGAAGAAGTGGAAACGCTCGAAGAGGTCATCGAACCGTTCCTCCTGCGGCTAGGTCTCATCGCCCGCACGCCACGCGGCCGCGTCGCCACCGAATTCGCGTATCGTCATTTAGGGATAGAACATGGAACATTGAACATTTGACCGGCTCCGTATGTTAAATGTTCGATGTTCAATGTAAAATGACCCTATGATTCCGCTCGTCTATTTCCTGATCGCTTGGCTGGTGTTCATCGCGATCTTCGGACTCATGAGCTTTATTACCGTGCTCATGAATCTGCGCTACGGCCTATCGGGTCCGGTCACCTATCTCACCACGGCGGTCTTCATCGGCGTCTCATGCGTCGTCCTGCTCGGCGTCGGCGGATTCCTGCTTACGGTCGATTGGTCGGAAACGATGGATCTGATTCCGGACACCTCAAACGTCCTTGAACTATGATCGACCTCCGCCACCTGCCGAATCCGGTTCCGAACGAGAAAATCATCCACGTCCTGCGTCGGCACCCGATCACCCTGTTCACCCTCGGCGTCGGGCTCACTCTTATCATCATCGGACCATTCGCGGTCTGGTACGGACTTGCGATGCTCAAACCGCAGCTTCTTGCCGACCAAATCACGTTCGCGCTGATCCTGATGGGCGGATCCGCGTTCTGGCTATTCGCATGGCTCTTCATCTTTCAACATTTCATCGATTATTATCTCGACATCTGGATCCTTACGACCAAACGCGTCCTCAACATCGAGCAAACCGGCCTGTTCGCCCGCACCGTTTCCGAGCTGCGCCTTTACCGCATCCAGGACGTGACGTCGGTCGTGAACGGCTTCTTCCACACGATGCTCGACTTCGGCGACGTGGAGATTCAGACCGCCGGAGAAAAGACCCGTTTCAAGTTCGAAGAAATCTCCCATCCGACACGCGTGAGTAAATCGATTCTGGAATACGCCGAAATCGACCGCAAAGAACATCTGGACGAAGCCGTCGAGCAATTCGGCATGCCCGATAAAGAGAACCTAGAACCCAGAACTTCTGGCATCTGACCTCTGACATCTGACTTCTCACATCTCACATCCTTTATGAAGCCCCTCATCCCCTTTCGACAATCGCCAAACATGTGCGGTCCGGCTAGCCTAAAAATCCTGCTCTCTTATTTCAATCGGGAACACAGCGAATCCCAGCTCGCCAAACTATGCGAATCAACGCCGGAGATCGGAACGACGCATGCGCAGATGATCGCCGGCGCACAGGCGCTCGGCGCGGACGTCATCGCCAAGGATCGCTCTACGATTGATGATCTTCGTCACTTTGTAGAGGACGAGAAGCCCGTCATCGTCGGTTGGTGGTCAAAGAATGAACCGCATCATTCGGTGGTATACGAGGTCGGCAAGCACAAGATTTTCATGATGGATCCGGACACGGAATCAGGGATTCGCATCATGCCGATCGAGGAGTTCGAAAGCGTCTGGCACGACACCGAGGGCGGAAAAGAAAAGGTCGAGCGCTGGATGATGGCGATCACGAAATTCAAACAGTAGGGACATGGCGTGCCGTGTCCCTACGACACGTTATTTTTTCGTATCCAAAAATTTGTTGGTTGCATGCACGAGATATCCGCTCGCAACGGCGATAAATCCGATATCGTCCATCCACCCTACGATCGGGGCAAAATCCGGCAGCACGTCGAGCGGCCAAAACAAATACAGGACGGCAAGCACCGACAGGATCTTCGGCTTCCAATCTGTCTTCGGATCTTTGAGAAATCGCCAGAGGCCGGCAAGATCGGGGACGAACGATATCTTTCTCATACACTCATCCTACCAGTTGCCAGTTACCAGTGACCAGTTGCCAGTTGCCTCCCTACTCCCTACTTACTCCCCCCTGCTACACTTCTGCGGATGATACCGCGGCGCGACACATGGATCGAATACGCGTTGGTCCTCTTACCGGGACTCGGCTTGATAGTCGTTCGCGTATGGCCCTGGACATGGCCGTTTCTCGTCGGATCCGCGCTTGCGGCCGCGCTTCCCTTTTTCCTCGCCACGTTGCGCGGGTTGCTCGACCGTCGGTTTGCGACGGAGGCGTTTCCCGTCGTCGCGTTCTTCTCGCTTCTCTTGTTGCGCGATTGGAATGCGGCGGCGGCCATCGTGCTCATTCTCGGAATGCTCCGGTTGGCCGAACAGCGTATGGAAGACCGCTCGCTTGCCGCGCTCGGCGAATCGCTCACGGACATCCGGTCGGTGGCCCGCCCGGACGAAATCGTCACGCTTGAGGCCGGCGACCGCGTCCCAGCCGACGGAACGATCGTCCATGGAACGGCCTTCGTAGACCAAGCGCTCATCACGGGCGAACAGGAATCCGTCGAGCGTCGGACCGGAGATCCGGTATTCGCCGGCACGAGTCTGCGCGCCGGCTCGATCAAAGTACGCGTCCGCGCCGTCGGCGGAGACACGCTCATGGAGCGCATGCGCGCCGTCATCCTGGACGCGCATCGATGGCCGTCGGCCGCGGAACGGGTCGCGGGCCACGTATCCGCCTTTTCCTATTGGGTGCTCGCGTTACTCGCCATGATCGTCTGGTTTTTTTTCAAGGACATCGAGCGGTTAGCGGCCGTGTTGCTGGTCCTACGGCCTGATGCGCTCGAAGCCGTCGTATCCCTGACCGCTTCGTTGGCCGCGGCGGCGGCGGGCAGGCTCGGGGCGATGGTCCGCGGCGGGGACGCGCTTGATCGACTGGCAACCGCGAATGTCGCCGTCTTCGATAAATCGGGGCCACTGACGTTTGACGAGATACGCATCGGTCGACTGGAGCATGACCGGGAAATCAGCGACGCGTACGTCTGGGAATGTATCGCCGTCGCCGAGTCATCGTCGCGCCATCCGGTCGGCCGCGCCCTGTATCGCGAGGCCATGCGACATATCGGTCGGGTGAGCGAAGCCGAATCGCTGCAGAATTATCCCGGACGCGGAGTCGTGGCGTCCCTTGGCGGACACGAGATCGTCGTAGGGACGGCCGAGCTGCACCGTGCCTACGGCGTCACGTTTGACGGAGCATGGCTCGTGGGATCCACGACACCGATAGAGGGCCGCGTCTCGGACGGTTTTCTCGCGTTGGACGGCCGCTGCGTCGCGCGTCTGCGTATTGAGGAGCATCCGCGTACGGACATCCGGTCCGCGTTGGAGCGCCTGCGCGCGCTCGGCGTAACGCGCGACGTCTTGTTCACGCCGGACACCGTGCGCATCGCCGCAAAACAGGCCGCAACCGTCGGTTTGTCCGATTACCGCCCGTCCATGACGCCGGCAGAAAAGTGGAAAGAGCTCGGGCGGCTCTCGCAAGAGGGACGCGTGCTTTTGATCGGCGACGGCATTCAAGATGCGGTGGCGATGAATCGCGCGCATATCGGAGTCGCCGTCGTTCCCGACGGAACCCCGGTCGAGGGGGTTCGCATCGCGCTTGCGGCGGACGAACTTTCCCGACTGCCGGATCTTCTCGTGCTCGGCCGCGTGTTCCGCGGCGTCATCCGTCTGCAGTCCGTGATCTGGATCGTGACGGGACTCTTTGGCCTGATCCTCACGTCTTTTGGATGGCTGACTCCCGTCTCCGCGGCCGGGTACGCCTTCACGACATCCGTCGTGCTCCATGCATTCACGTTTCGCATCCTCCCGAAAAAGAAACCGCATGGACAGACGGCTCAAAACAAGGGAACATAAGCCCATGACAGGCCGTCGATGGGTTCGGGCGTTTAAAACGCATCTCATTCCTCATGAAGGAAATGATCATCATCCGCACGCGTTGCGTCACCGGGGGTTGATCGGGTTCAGCCTCCTCTTGATCGCGTTCAAAGGCGCGGTCGTGGTCGTCCCGTTCGCCGTAGCGATCGTGACGCATGCCGATGAAGCCGTTATCCCCATCACGCCGACGACCGTGATCGAGCTGAGTAACCGGGTTCGCGCGTCACTGGAACTCCCTCCGCTCGTCACGGATGAGCGGCTCTCGCAAGCCGCGCAAGCGAAAGCCGACGACATGGCCACACGCGGATACTTTGCCCACGCGTCTTTGGACGAAAGGACGGCGCTCGACCGCATCCGCCACGCCGGGTATCCCGCGCGTTATGCGGCGGAAAACCTGGCCGTGCATTTCATGACGGCGCAGGACGTTCAGCGCGGATGGATGGACAGTCCGTCGCATCGCTCCATCCTCCTCGACGAGCGATACAAAGACAGCGGCGTAGGCGTAGCCTACGGCTTTTTTGAGGGGCGCGAGACGACGTTCGTGGTTCATCTCTTCGGAACAAAGGTGGAATCGGCCATGCCCGAAGCCCCGCCCCGCCTTGTCACGAACGCCGTCCTCGCTTCAACCGACGCGGTTGAAACGGGATCCGGACGCGTGCTCGCGCAAACGTTTTCCGCGGAGCGGGTCGACGGCGCCGTCCGCGAACTCTATTTGTACGCCATCGCTTTTCTTACGGCGCTCCTCCTCATCACGCTCGTCATCCGTTTCCGCGTCCTTCACGTCGCCTCGATCTCGCATACCATGCTCGTGATCGGCTTCGCCATTATCCTGATGCTTGTGTAGCGACAAGGGACAAAGAGCAAAGAGCAGCTCCAGATTGGAACTGCTCTTTGCTCTTTGCTCTTTTCTAACTGCCCCCGCTCTCTGCTCTTTGTTTACTGTTCTCTGTGCTTAGTCGATCGTCACGTTCGCTTCCAACTGCCCCGTGACGCTGTACTGGCTCGCAAGATCGATGTCCGGACCGAACGTATAGTCGTTATAAAACACGTCGGAAATGTCATCGATTTTGGTGTTCCAGTTTTCGCCATACAGCGAGCGGGCGACGTCCTCCGTCTTTACCCAACGCAATGTGCCGTCGCGTTCCACTGCATACACTTTGTTCAGCGTAGTAAATTTCACCATACGCGATCCCGGGCGGTAACGCACGTTCGAACCAAGCTGATACGCGGCGAGCTCCGTCAACGAAATTTCCCGTACCGTATCGAAATTCTGATACCAAGTGAAAAAGATACGGCTATTGGGGAACGCATGACGGCGTTCGTCACGACCGACGTAATAGACGGCACGACAAGGATCATCCACGCCCGCCCCTCCCGGACAGACGAGCTTAATGAGTCTCCGAACGACATCGTCCGGCGGCGCGGGAGTCGGCTCGGGTTCCGGTGGCGGTATCGTATCGCCTCCGCCACCCAACGGCGGTTCGTTTTGAAGTTGGCCCGTGACCCAAATCGCCGTATTCGGACCTGCGGCAATCCCGCCCGCCGTGTCGCGGCAGAACACGAACGCGATGCGTGATCCGCCAAAGGGAAACGTGTACGACTTGCTCACCGTTCCGGCCGAAACGGTCATCGCGCCCGCATCCTCCAAGTCCACGTACAAGTTACAGGACTGGATCGGTACCGAGGATTGGACGGTGGTGGAAAAAATAATGGGATTGTTCGCGGAAGCGGAAACCGGCGTAACCGAGCCGATCGTCGGGGCGGCTAAAGCCGGGGCGGCGGCCGCAAGCAGGGCGGCGCCGGAAATGGCGGCGGCCGAGCGAAAAAGAAAACGTTTCATGACGGGCAGTATACCGCTATTGACGCTTGCGAGGCCAGATCTTCGGATACGTGTCGGACAAGACCGCCAACGCGCCGGCGAGCAATCCGATATCGCGCACGGTAATCGCGTTAATACCGCTCACCGTCAACACGACGGCAATATGGAAGGCGGCCAGAGCCGCCGCGATCCAGGTCCACACGCCGACCAGAAGTAAAACGCCCACCACGATGTCGAGAATGGCCGTGCCGATCATCATCTGCCTGATGGGAAGCGGCAATAGCTCCATCGCCCAAGGCTGCAAATATCCGCCCCAAGCCTCCGGCGATTTCAAAATGAGGATGCCGATCCACAAAAAGGTGATCGCGAGCCCGACACGCAACAGATGGAAGGACGCTTGTTTCATATGAATCGATCTAGTAGATAATAAAATATATCCTGAGTATACACGCCATACCCCATACCGTAAACGCCGACATCAGACACCAAAAACACCACGCCTTGAGTACGCGCCACTGGATGTACACGAGCAAAAGCGACAAGAGGGACGCCACTGCCAGCATGAGCGCGAATACATCGACCAATAATTGTTCCGGGCCTATCTCCAATACGAGCAGCGCGGTCAACACCGAAGCCGCGATATAAAAGAGCAAGCCGGCGACATCGTTATGGAAGCCGAAGAGCTTGTTGTACTTGCTCGTCAGCACCATCGCGCACTGACCGCCGATGAGGCACACGGGTTGCTCCGCCGCCCTTCTCGTCCGAATGAGATAAACAACCTCGCTTATGCCGATGGCGGCGAGGGTAAAAAGAAGGGCAAAGGCGGACATGGGGGCGTGAGAAACTATTTGATCGGGATCGTCGCGCTCGCGAGCTTGGCGAGATCCGTGTCCGTGATCCCGAGGCTATAGAGCCGCATTACCTGATAAGCCTCTTCGCCATTCTGGAGATAATACATCTTCAAATCCTTCGGATGGATATAATACGCCTCGCCCTTGGCCTGCGCGCGCAACACGATGCGGCCGCGCAACTTGTTTTTTAGCGTGTAGCTCCCGGATTTCATCGATTCATAATCCTCCTCCGAAACGCCGAGGCTAAACGAGCGCATCATCTGATACGCCGCCGGACCGTCCTTCATGTAATACCGTTTTGATGTGATCGGATCGACGTACCACGCCTCACCGTGTTGTTCGACCTGGAGCAGGATATAGCCCTTCGTTTTGCTCAACACGGTCGTATCGGAGGTGACACGCTCTAAGCCAAGATCCTCCGATGTCAGGGAACCGGATGAAACCGGCTTGCTTGGATATTCGGACATGTACGCGTGATACGAAGACCACGTCGTCCCGGTCCGCTGTGCGCCCGTGTCGAGGAATTGCTGACCGATCCAGCCGCGACCGCCGTTCCACGCGATGCGATACCAACCGTCCGTGAAACCGATCACATCAACGCTCGCGCCGACGGCAAGCGTGGTCAGAATCGTCGATCCCTCCATGCAGGCATGATCGCGCATAAAAACACCTGACTTGATCGTCCCCTTCCCTGAATACTGATGCACCGGATCGACGTAGCAACCACCGGCATGTACCGTCGGAATCATCGCAAACATGAACGAAAAAACGCTCAAAAATGAAAGGATTTTTTTCATATATCTCCATCCTAGATCAAAAACCGTACCCATGCGAGTGCAATATGTATCTGGCCTTATGCAGGTGTTTTTATAAAGAATCGATGTGCCGCCTTTCATCCCTCGATATATTGCACCCTCCCCACTTCTCCCGTTTCGAGACGCACCTTGATACCTCGAGGATGAATTGACGCGCTCGTCAAAAGCTCTTTCACGACGCCGTAGGTCACTTCTCCCGTTTTTTGATGCTCTTTTTTCACGATCGCCACGCGTAAACCGGGACGGATATTTTTGCGGATCGTATGGTCGACGTACTGCATACGATGACGTTAAACCAAAACCTCCTCCTGCGCGACCCCATGACGCGGCGCCGTCTTTAAAATAAGTCGAGCGAATCTCAATTCATCATAGGAATAGGAGTCTCCAAGCTGGGCGCGAACCGGCGCAAGAAAATCGTTTCCGGTTTTGCGGAAGGCTTCCGCGATACGCGTCAAGCGTTCTTCGGAGGAAAAGGTGACATGCGACGCGTCCAGCGCTCGCCCTTGTTCAAGGGCTTTTTCCAAGTGCTGAATGACCGTTCCGACGCCGATATTCCGTATCTCTGCAATACGCTCCGGCGTTTCTTTCGCGTCGAACAAACGAACCGTCTCAAGCATCGTGCTCGTGAGAGCGCGCCTTGTAGACGCCCTGCTTCGAACGACGGTTTGCGCCACATCCTGCTCCCCGATCCCCCGTTCAGACGCGTAGGAGCGGATCACCTGCAAAAACGGTTCTCCAAACTGCGCAAGCTTGCCTTTGCCCACGCCAAACACCTGCGCCAACCGCTCCGTATGTTGCGGAAATGAGCGAGCCATCTCCTGCAACGTCTTATCGCCAAAAATCATGTACGGCGGAACGCGCGCGTCTTCGGCGAGACGGCGGCGTAAGGCGCGAAGTTGTTCGAAAAGATCGCGGTCGAATTCCGTAGGCGCTTCGGCATCCGATTCTGTCGCCGCCGGAGGCACGCAAATATCACAGGCTCCGCAATTCGCCTCAGGCCAAGCCTCGCCAAAATAATTCAACAGAAAGGCGCGGCGACACGTGCGTAACTCGCCGTACTTCATCATTTCCTGGAGCTGGCGACGCGTTCGTTGTCGCTCCTCCGGATCCTCCATCCCGCGAATAAAATATTCATGCTTGACGCGATCGCCTGTCGAAAAAAACAAAAGACAATCGCTTGGCAAACCGTCTCGGCCCGCGCGACCCGTCTCTTGATAATAGCCCTCGGCCGACTTGGGCAAATCCATATGCACGATCAATCGCACGTCCGGCTTATCAATCCCCATGCCAAACGCGATCGTCGCCGTAATGACCGGAGTCTGATCGCGGATAAACCGCTCCTGAACGCGCGTCCGCTCGGCAGACGTAAGGCCCGCATGATACGCCGCGGCCTTTACTCCGTTCGCACGCAAGTCAGCCGCAATTTTTTCCGTGGATTTGCGTGAGAAGCAATAAATGATGGCGGATGACTCGGGTCGGCGTTTTAACTCCGCAAGCAATCGGTCAAACGAACGTTTTTTAGGCAAGACACGATACGTAAGATTTGGCCGATTAAAACTCGACCTAAAGATGCGACCCTCCTCCAATTTTAAGTGGCTTACGATATCGTCGCGCACGCGCGCATTGGCCGTTGCCGTCAACGCCATGACCGGAATGCCCGGAAAATACTGGTGGAGAAGCATATTCCGATAGTCGGGACGAAAATCATGACCCCACTCGGAGATACAATGCGCTTCATCAACGGCAATGAGGCTGATCGAAAGCGTCCGGAGAAAATGGCGCACTTCGGGCTTTGTGAGCCGCTCGGGAGCAAGATACAAAAGCTTGATTCGCCCTTGCGCCGCCTTTGCCTCGACCTGTGTCATCTCGCTCGGAGATAACGTACTATTCCAAAACGCTGCCGGAATCCCGTTCGCATTGAGCGCATCCACTTGATCTTTCATCAACGCGACCAATGGCGAGACGACCACCGTTAAACCGGAAAAAGCGAGGGCCGGTATTTGATAGCAAAGAGATTTACCGCCGCCGGTCGGCATTAAAACCAACGCATTCTTTCCCAAAAGGCAATGTTCGATGATTTCCTCCTGAAACGGACGGAACGACTCGTACCCAAAATGTTTTTTTAGCAGTTCAAGGATCATACGCTTTCTTCTACCACGTTCCATAAACAAAAGCCCCTGTCAAGATGCCTTTGCCCTTGCCAAAGGAAAAAAAATGACATATGATCAGCCGGCGAAATTGACCACGTAAAGCACTCTGTGCCACGTGGCGAGACATGGTGGCCATGGTGAAACGGTTATCACAGCAGGTTGTGGTCCTGTTATTACGGGTTCGATTCCCGTTGGCCACCCCATCGAGAATAAACCTCCTCAACACGGGAGGTTTTCTCGTACATAGGGGCTTTTTTGAGAGGTTCTAACCGTTTTATATCCATTTTGATGCTTTCCAGTGCGTTGGAAATGGGAACAATCCATTCTGCTTTCAGTTCGCGGCGCATGGCGAGAAGTTTTTCCATGCTCTCTACTGAGATGTTTTTTTCAATGCCCATTGCGATCCAGTCGAAGCCTACAAACGGCATGTGAAAGCCGTGATGGAAGACCCGGACTACGCATCTGCGTTTTACGCGCAGGATGTGACGCTATCTTATCTGTTCGGATATCTTGAGCTTGGCGAGTATCCGATAAGAACCGAGGAAATTAGCCAATCTGGCGTTAATGAGTAACTGCGACTATGCTAGAGACTATGCAATACGATTTCATTGAAAGGTTCAAAGCG
Source organism: Patescibacteria group bacterium (assembly GCA_038061235.1). Taxonomy (GTDB): domain Bacteria; phylum Patescibacteriota; class Patescibacteriia; order 2-12-FULL-60-25; family 2-12-FULL-60-25; genus RHKK01. Next base: position 13,285 of record JBBTZS010000002.1, read on the forward strand.
ATGAGCGACGCTGAACTCGTGGAGGCTTTCAACAAGGAGGTCGGTAATCCGGGATGGGTTAGCGCGAGAGCAGAGTATTTAACCGTATTACATCGCGAGTTCGATGAGCGTGGATTTGATTACTCGGTCATCGGTAACGAGGGCGGCCTATCTCTCTCACGAGAAGTGGGACTGGAGGGAAAGAAAATCATAATAGTTGATAAAGCAGACCAGACGTTGTAAGGTACAGCTAATCATGACCTACCACTTCAGGAGAATATAACCCGCACAGCCGTTCACCTTTCGTGAGCGGTCTTTGCGGGTTTTTGATTTGTTCGATTCTCCTGCCCTCGTAGCTCAACTGGATAGAGCAAGGCGTTTCTACCGCCAAGGCTGTAGGTTCAAATCCTATCGAGGGCGCCACGCTCCCGTCGTCCAAAGGTTAGGACAGCAGTCCTATGAACTGCCCATCAAGGTTCGATTCCTTGCGGGAGTACCAAAGCGCCTGATTCGTCAGGCGTTTTGATAATCAGGAATAAAAGAACACGGCGGCAGATTCGCTATAGCGGTGCTAACAGCCTCGACGATGTGACCCCACGAAAATCTCCGCATAAACAGCGGGGATTTTTGTATACCCTACAGCTAGTTAGAACTCTTCAGGCATTGTTGATAGCATGTGTCCATGAAACTTCAATTCCAATACGACATACAGAAAGACATTGAAAATTATAAAAAGGCATCCCAATCGGTGAATAATAAAAAACCAACAAAGATGCAGGCGCTATATATGGCCGAATATGGTGAGAGCTTTGAAGATCAGAAGCTGGAAGCCTTTATCACGAAATACACAGCAGGACAAAAGCTGAACCTCTCAAGTGAAACAGAGCGAATCGAAAACGCATGGCAACCGATTGAGCGAGGGTTCTTGAAGAAGGTTGAGTCAATCTTTGGTATCCCAAGCCCGTTGGATTACGTTCGAGTTTTCCTTACTACGGATACCCGCTGCTCTTATAGCATTGAAAATGGTTACTTTTTTGTTTCTGTTTCAAGACCATTTCAAAATAAAACCATCATGCACGAACTGCTCCATTTTTGGACGTGGTGGATGTTTCATCAAGAAGTAGAGAGCGGGCGCATGACTAAGGAGTGTCATAACGACGTAAAGGAATCTCTGACGGAGCTGCTCAACATTGAGTTTCAAGACTTGTTGGACGGAGCGCGCGATGACGGCTATCCGCAACATAAGGAAATGCGAGCTATGGCGGGTAAGGTCTGGATTGAAACGAGAGATATTAAACAAACCTTTGAAGCACTCGCCAAGCTGTGCCCGATTGATAAACAAGATTCACCGCTGTAAGGAGTAATCAGGAATGAATGAACACGGTGGCAGATTCGCTATAGCGGTGCTAACAGCCTCGACGATGTGACCCCAACCAAAAATCCCTCGAAAAATCGAGGGATTTTTGTGCCCCGCGTTGGAGCGATTTGAAGCGCGTGCTTATTGCGTCACGCTGATGGCGCCCACTCCGGCTTCACCGGTCGCCCAAACCGTAATACGGTTACTTGCATCTTTGCTGATGGAATAGCCGGTATTGTAATCCGCGGCACTCGTAAAGTGAGCACCCGTTGCATTCGGGTCGACAGGAAGCGACGCCATTTGGCTCGGTACGAGACAGTCATAGATGTTCAAACCGGCGCTTGAGATCGTGGAGCTGGTCGCGAGAATCATCTGCCCGGGGCATGTCCATACACCCTTGTTCTCTGTGGTGTTTGACGTTACGGCTCCAACGATGGCCGAGACGTGGCTCCAACGTTCGGAGTTACGTGCGAGCTGGAATTGACGAGCCGGGTTAAGAGCGATGATCACGGCACCGGCCAAGACGGCGATCAAGGCGATGACGATCAACAACTCGATGAGGGTAAAACCCTGTAATTTGTGCACCTTCATAATAAAGGACTAAGAATAATAGAGCGATAAAGATTTAAATCTTATCCACAAGATATAGTATAGCACAAAAAATCAAAAACCTCCCAGTTCCGTCCACGAACTGATCGTCGGAGGCTCGATGCCGGATAGCGTGACGCGATAATTCGTGTGTTGTCCGCTTGATGTCGCCGTTGTTTCCAGCGTCCAGGTTCCGGCGTCGGCGATGATCGGTCGTATGTGGCAGTCGCCGTCCGCAACGTCGAGCGTTTCATTTCCGGCGTACCCCGCGTTTCGACCGAGGCGATCCATGGCCTGTTCCGCGCATGCCGTTGCCGCGGCCTCCGAAAGCGTCTTGTTTTCCATCGCGACGTGTATTTGCGCCGCTCGTCCGAGCGAGAGGTTGCCGATTAAAATAAACGTCAACGTAAGCGCGCCGAGCACGAGCATCGAAATGATCATGGCCTGTCCGGAAGCGAGGTGGATGTGCGGGGGGTTCATAGGATTATCGGCGCACGGCCGCGGTCGTCGTGACGGTGAACGTCGCGTATGCGGATGTCGCGTTTCGCATGCCTCCGGTCGCGACGATGCGAATGATGGCCGACGTGCTGCTCACGCGCGTGAAAGAAAGGGTTGAAAACGAAACTTCGTTCGATGTGAGCGCCACGGTCGTTCCCGTGGTTTGGGTGAGGAACACGGTTCCGTCCGTGAGCGCGATCGTCGTCGGACTGTTGGCGACCGAAGGCATCGATAAGATGAGCGTCCCGCTCGTCGAGCCGACGGTCGGTACGCTCACGTCCGAAGCCTCGGAAACGAGCGAGGCGATTCGTCCCAGAGAAAAGCGAACGTTTTCCTCCACGATCAGCGACGCGCGCAGTTTGCCGCGGATGCTGAAGGCCGTATACGCAAGGAGCGTCATGCTCGTCATGAGCATGCCGACGAACAGCGTGTATAGCAGCGTTTCGATCAGCGTGAATCCCGGGCGATGACGTGTCATAATCGATTATTGCGACGTGATGATGCGCAGCGCGTCGTTTGATCGGACGGCCGTATAAAGAATATTATCTTCAAACGCGATGTCGCTCGCCATTTGCGGGAAGTTGAGTCCGGAGTAGTAGGTCAGGGCTTGCGTGTTCGTCGCATCGAAAATTTGGAATTCCAGGTTGCTGACGGTCGTGCCCAAGAACATGAGCGTGTCGGCGGCGAATACGGCCGGAATATCATTTGAGAACTCTTTGGAACCGAGGAAGAGCGGGGCGTTTGGATTGGAGATATCGTAGATGTTGATTTCCGGCGACGTTCCGGCGACGTTTTTGCGCGTGACGTAGGCTCGTCCGTCCTGATCGTTCACGTAGAGACCGATGGCCTCGGCGCTTCCCGGAAGATTGACGGAGGCGACGATGATCGGATTGCCCGGGATTGAGATGTCTACCACGACGAATTCTCCGGTGCTGCTCGACGTGCCGAGGAACGCCGTATTCCCGAGGATCGCGATGCGATTTACGTTTCCTCCGATGTCCAGCGCGCCTTTGATTTCCGGGATCGTCTTGTTGGTTACGTCTATCAGGAAGAGTTCGGTACCGTCGTCTTCCTCCGTCCCGACAAGAACGAGCGTATTCGTCACCGCGATGCTCAACGCCTCCTCGGTGTTTCCCGTGAGCGTAAAGTTTTTGATGTTGTCGGGCGAGCTTGTCACGCTGATATTGATGATGGAAAGTTGGTTTGAGGAATCGTTAATTTGCGACGAAAGCAAAGGTTCCGGTGGTCGCGACGGCGTTTGATCCCGGACCGATATGGATGCTCGCCGCGAGCGTGGGATGTGCGCCGTCCGTCGCGTTGATGACGAAAAAGTCGTCTTTTGCGGCACTGGCCGCGGTTCCGGTCATAAAGACGATTTTATTTTTCACCGCGACTCCCGTCGCCGAGAGGCCGGCTCCAAGGTCAATCACTCCCAGCGTTTGCGGGTTTTTCCAGTTTCCGCTTAATCGGGGCGGAGCCGCGTCCGGAACGGCGTTTCGCCAATCCGACATGTTGGTGGAAAGCGCGATCGTGCGCGTGCGTTGCGCGGCATCAATCCACGACACGGTGGAAATCACTTCTCGTTCATGCGTCGCGAGATCCGAGACGGTTATTTGGCGCGTGTATCCGGCATTCGTATCCGACGCGCTTTGAAAGCTCCATACGGCATTGTTCCAAAGTAATCCGTGCGTGCCCGTTGCAAGAGATGGCCAGCTCTCGTCGCGGATCGCACGCGCGGCCTCCAAGCCTTCGCGGGCAAGCGAAAGGGCTTCCAACGAGCGTTGCGTGTTGACCGAGACGAGCAGCTGGCTTGCGATGTACACGAACACGGCCGAGGCGAAGATCGCCAACAGGCCGATCACGATGATCACTTCAAACAGGGAGCCGCCGGGACGAACGCGCGATTGCCAACGGGAAATCAGGATCATATTATTGCATTTCGATGGCTCCGACGGCGTTGATCGTCGTCGTCGCGCGCAACGCTCCGTTTGTGATGATGATCGTCGCGGCCGCGATCGGAGCGCCGGTCGGGCGGACAAACGTCACGTCCGTGTCGCCGCTCAACGTCACGCCGTTTCCAAACGTCGTGACGAGATCGAGCGTTTGATCTCTTGTCGCGTAACTCGTGCCGCGATATCGCGTGATCGAACCGGACGAGAACGCCACGCCCCATGACGAATCCGATGTCCCGCCGATCGTATCGGCCCGGGCGGCGGCAAGCTCGCTCCTGACGGTTTCCCGCACTCGATCGAACTCGGCGTTTCGCAAGGCCGGCGTGCTCACCGCGGCCGCGAGTCCCGCAAAAAGCACGAGCATCCCCATGACGATGAGGAGTTCGAGGAGGGTAAAAGCGGGCCGGGTTTTCATGGGTTACGCATGGACGCCTTCCGTAATCTGGTAGATGGGAGTGATGATGGAAAGCGCGATGAATCCGACGAGCAATCCGACGACGATAAGCGTGATCGGCTCGATGAGCGTCGATAAGTCGCGCGTCATCGTGTCTACTTCGCTCTCGGTGAATTCGGCGAGCGCGATCAAACTGTCGGAAAGCTTGCCCGTGCGTTCTCCCACCCCGACCATGCCGGCGGTCGTGCTGGAAAAGAGCGATCTGTGCCTGTGCAGTTCGTCGCCGATCGTCTCTCCGCGCTCGACGGATTGCGCGACGGCCTCGAGCTCGCTTTTATAAACCGGATTATCGGTAGATTCGGCCGTCACGTTCAACGCGACCACAATCGTCACGCCGCTTGAGAGCAAGGTTCCCAGAATGCGTGAAAATTTGGCCGTCTGTATGTTTTGCACGAGCTTGCCCACGACGGGCAGGCGAAGGAGAAGCGAGTGAATCACAAAACGCACACGAGGTATTTTAAAAAGGAAGAACAAGCCGACGATCGCAAGCACGAGGCCGCCGAGCATCCACGGCCAGTATCCCGTGAGCCAGCCGCTGACGGCGAGCAAGGCACGCGTCGTCGGAGGAAGTCGGACGTTGAGTGTCGTAAACAGCGGCAGAATCTTCGGTAGTAAGAAAAAGGCGAGGTAAATACCGATGCCAAGCGCGCCCGTGAAGATAATGACGGGATAGAGGAGCGCCGAACGCACCTTTCCTCGGAGGGACTCCGATTTTTCTAGCTGCGTTGCCAGATAACGGAGCGTAGACGCAAGCGTACCCGATGCTTCGCCCACGCCGAGCGCGTTCACAAAGAACGGGTTGAACAGTTTTGGAAACTTGGCGATGCTTGTGTGAAGCGGCAAGCCGTTGGCCAGATCGATAATCGCGGTTTGCAATACGTATCGAAACGACGGGGCGACGATCTGTTCTTTCATGACGCTCAGCGCTTCATGAAGCGGGATGCCGGCGTCGAGCATAACGGCGAGATGACGCGAGAAGTTTATTTTATCGCGCGTTTTGAGCTGCAAGAAAAGCGGTTTTTTCACCGGCTTTTCGGAAGGATTTTTCCGCGTCTTTGTCGGCGGAATATCGTTCTTGGTTTTCGATGGGGGCATAAGCGGTATGGAATCCTCAATCGTGAATGACGCGCAAGAGTTCGGCGATGGACGTGACTCCCGCGGCGGCTTTTTGAAAGCCGTCTTCAAGCATAGGCGTCATGCCGCCTTTGATCGCGGCCTCGCGGATTTCATCGGCGCTTGCGCGCCGCATGATGAGCTGGCGGACGGGTTCCGTGACTTCGAGCACCTCGTAGATACCGACGCGCTTCACGTAGCCCGTGTGGTTACAAATGTCGCATCCTTCCGCTTTCCAGACTTTTTTGACGGACGCGAGGAACTCGGCGTTGATAAGGCCCGTGAGCGCGTTTCGCTCTTCGTCGGTGAGCGTGTAGGACTTGCGGCAGTCCTGACATAGTTTACGGATAAGCCGCTGGCCGACGGCGATATTCACGGTCGACCCGATCAAAAACGGCTCGATCCCCATATCGAGGAGACGGGGCAATGTGGTCGCGGCGTCGTTTGTATGGATGGTCGTGAGCAAAAGGTGGCCGGTCATGGCGGCGTTTACCGCGATCGCGGCGGTTTCATTGTCGCGAATCTCGCCGACCATGATGATATTCGGATCTTGGCGGACGATAGACCGCAATCCTGCCGCAAAGGTGAGATTGGTCTGGACGTTCACGGGAATTTGCGTGATTCCGGGAACGGAGTATTCGATCGGGTCTTCAATCGTGACGACCGACACCTGGCGCGTATTCAGAACCTGAAGGATCGCATAAAGCGTCGTGGTTTTTCCGGAACCCGTCGGGCCGGTTGCGAGGATCATGCCGTATGGTTTGCGGATGTAACGCCGAATCGTCTCCATATCTTTTTCGGAAAAACCGAGTTCTTCGAGACTGATAAGCCGGGATCCGCTGACCAAGAGACGCATCACCACGTCTTCGCCGCTATAGGTTGGGACGATGGAGACGCGAAGATCGATTTCGGTCGAGCCTACCGGAAGTCGAAACCGCCCGTCCTGCGCCATGGCGTGCTCGTCCGTTCGCAGACCCGACAGAACTTTCACGCGCGTCACGATGAGCGACTGTTCTTCTTTGGGGAGGGAGAGGACGTCGTAGGTGATGCCGTCGATGCGATAGCGTACAATGACCGTCTCCGGCGTCGGGTCGATATGGATGTCGGACGCTTTGGCCTCCCAGGCCTTTTCAATAATAAGATTCACAAGCTCGGTGACGGATTTGACGGAGTCGAAGTCTTCAATCTTCGGAACCAACTTCATGCCTCGCGTTCGCTGGATGCTTTCCGTGATGATGTTTTTGAGCGTTTGCTTCATCCCGGAATCTTCTTCTCTGATTTTTTTTTCACGCATAGTTCGTATCGGATAATATCAGTATAACAGAAAAACATGTGAGACTTAACGCATACAAAATACGACCCGATTGGTCGTATTTTGTGCGCGTTATTTGACGGCGAGCCGAATCGGAGCAGTTTGCTCGACGGTAAGCGGCTCATTCCAGAAACGGGCGGCATGACGCTTTACCTTGCCCACGTACCCGTTGCCCGCGTTACAGCCGTTGTGACACTGAATCGCATAATTCACGTACTTGGGGTACTGGTTGCGCTCCAGATAGGAGATCGTCCAGTTCGAGGAACACACGAGATCTTCCGCACAGGCCGTCGTGATTTTATGGAGCTTATAGTGAATTTGGAAATATCCGCGCGCGCGACCGCCGTCACCGATCACGGTCGAGCGGTTCGAGGATTCCGTCCAAAGCATGCCCAAGAGGGTTTTGGCACAATCCTCGCCGTAGCCACGTTCCTCACAAACGTCCAGCAACACTTCCTGAACCGTCCGGGGGATCTCCGGGATCGTTTCTTCCTGTTCCTGCACGTTTGATACCGCAACCATAATTGCCGAATCGGTATTCGGAGCGGTCACCGCAAGCACGGGCTGTCCCGTAACAAGCACGGTGAGTACAAGCGAACCGATGGACTTATTCATCCACGCCTGAATCGGCATGGTTGTAATTTTTGTGGAGAAGTAGTTCATAAATCAAAACGACCGCGGTTGCGATCGAGGAACGAAGATACCATTTTTTGAGGGTTTTGTCAAGAGTAAAAGGGTGATTTTATCGCTAGCATTAGCTAAATTGCCTTAAATAAGGCCACGCGTACTTCAGCCAAAAAAGAAGAATAAATAAATACATTTTCCAAGATCAAATCGAGTTCTTGCCGGAAAAAAAATCCCCCGAACATCAGGGGATTTTTTTTGGAGCGATTATTTCTTGGTCCAGCTCTCAAACGCGCGCAGCACCTCGAGCGGTATGGCGAAGACCACGGTGTTGGATTGGTCGCTCGAAATGTCATTGATCGAATTCAACGTGCGCAGATGCAGGGCGCCCGGCGAGCTCACGAGAATTTCTGCGGCCTTACGTAGGTTTTCAGCTGCGGCAACCTCACCTTCCGAGTTGATAATCACGGCACGACGCTCGCGCTCGGCTTCGGCCTGTTTGGCGATCGTACGCTTCATGTCTTCCGGAAGCTGAATATCCTTTAACTCCACATTCAGGATCTCAAGTCCCCAATTAGCCGCATCCTGTTCGATAATCCCTTTGATACGGCTCGACGCCTGATCGCGCTGCGAGAGAAGCTCGTCAAGCGCGAGCTGACCCACGACGTTACGCATCGTTGTCTGCGCAAGCTGCGAAACGGCGTGCCAGAAGTTCTCGACCTCGAGTACGGCTTTGCCGGCATCCGAAACGCGATAATAGATCACGGCGTTGATGCGGCACGAGACGTTATCCTTGGTAATCGCCTCCTGATCCGGCACATCCACGGCCTTGGTACGGATGTCGATTTTCGACATGGACTGGATCACCGGAATCACGATGCGCCAACCCGGTTCCACGAGCTTGTGAAAACGGCCGAACATGAATTTCACGCCGCGTTGATACTGGTTTACTTGGCGAATCGTCGTAAGAAATGCGGCTATCAGAACCCAAAATAAAATAGTAAAAAGGATGTTCATATGGACAGAGGCTAGACCGAACACGAAAAAGCGTCAATGGCGGCGCCACGTGGAGACGTAGTAAAAAGCCGCAGCTTTGCTGCGGCTTTTACGTGGTGCCCCCGGTTGGATTTGAACCAACATTGCACGGCTTACCTGCCCGCCATGCCGACAAAAAAACCACGTTGTTACGTAGTTTTTTCATGGTGCCTCGAGTTGGAGTCGAACCAACATCTCACGGCTTAGAAGTCCGGTGCTCTATCCGGTTGAGCTATCGAGGCATGGCTTTGGCAGGCGGGGAAGTCCAGCGTTCTATCCATTGAACTACAGGGGCAAGGATTTCGGACGGAGAATAGCCGAAAAATGTCTTTTTGTCGAGCCTTATCTCTCATCCCCTTCCCCTCCCAGCTTGCCGCGATCCATTCTGGAAAACAACTTTTCAATATTTGCCGTCGCCACGTCGTCCAACGACAGGCCGAGCTCGGTCGCGAGTTGCGCCACATACCACAACACATCGCCGAGTTCTTTTTTGACGGCGTCGCGCGTCGCGTCGTCCATAACGCCCCCCTTGTCGCGCAATACTTTCTTAATCTTTTCCGCGACCTCGCCCGCCTCTCCGGCAAGTCCGAGCGTCGGGTAGATAAAATTCGATCCGACCTCCGGATACTTGGCCGTTTTCCGCGACTCTCTTTGATATTCATTCATTTCCATATCGTTATTCGTCATTCGTTATTCAATCGTCCTCCCATGGAACGCTTTATGCACGTCCTTCAATTGTTGATTCGTTACATGCGTATAAATCTGCGTCGTGGTGATGGATGAGTGCCCGAGCATCGCCTGAACGCTTCGTAGGTCGGCCCCGTTCATGAGCAAATCCGTCGCGAACGAATGACGAAGCGTATGCGGCGAAACGTTTTTTGGAATGCCCGCCATTACCGCATAGTATTTCACCAGTCGCTCGATCGATCTCGGCGTGATCGGGCCGACCTCCTTCCCCGATGCGGAGGACGGCGCGGCGCGGTCGTGTCGCACGAACAGGTGCGGCGACTCATCCCGTCTCATCTCCACATACCGCTTCAACGCATGCTTTGCCTGGTGCGACAAAAACGCGACGCGCGTCTTATCTCCCTTCCCACGCACCGTGAACTCGTCACGCTCGAGATTGATCTGATCTCGTTTCAGTCCGGCGAGTTCCGAGACGCGCATACCGGTCGAAAAAAAGAGTTCGAGAATCGCCTTGTCGCGCGCCTTCACGATCGGCGCAAGATCCGCCTTCTCCGGCGCTTCGAGCAATCGCTGCAAGTCCGCTCCGTCGAGAAACGCGACGTCGCGCGACCCCTGCTTCGCAAGCTCGATCTTTTCCGGCGCCATCGTTTTCACATCGCGCTTGGCAAGAAATTTGAGAAACGACCGAAGTGCGATTAAGTGATAATTCTGCGTCGATTTTTTCAACGTACCCTCTCCGCGACTTTCAAGACGATTCAAATACAAACGATACCGATGCACCATGTCCGACGTGATGTCGTCCGGTGCCGGATCTTCCGCCCATTCGATAAAACGCCGGAGATAGAACTCGTAATTACGGATCGTAAGCGAAGAGCGGCCTTTCTCCACTTCAAGATACTCGAGAAACGTGCGGAGATGCGAGGAAAGTGTTGCCATGGGCAGATGGTATCAGCCGAGGCCATGCGTCGCAAAACTATGTCCTGAGCTCGTCGAAGGAGCGAAGGAGTATTGACAAGGGACGCATTTTTTGGTGGGGTTCGGTCGGAGGTGCCGAGTGTCACACGATAATGACCGAGACCTGACGCTTTTTCTCATAGAGGCGATGACGCAGGCCTTCAACGGTCTCGTCTCGCCTGTGGCCAAGTCCACCATCCCGGGAACGGTCCAGCGCTTATACAAGCGCGAAGGCTCTCCCTATCTGTTCCTCGAAACGACGGCCGGTTCGGCGATGCGCTACCAGACGCACATCTTCGTGATGCTGCGCGAAAAATCCGTGCCGATCTTCGGCATGCATATCGTCGCCGAATTCGACACGAAGGCACTGGTCAAGCACTCGATCATCTTCACCGATGTCCGCAGAGTGGTGATCGCGGCGCGCCTTAAGGGGTTCGAGCAAACGACGGCTGACATCGCCGCCGGAAACGAGAACTACTCCTTCTTCCGTATCCCGGGCTACACGGAACCGGCGCCCGTCGGTAAAACCGGCGAGCCCGGCATGCTCCGGTACTCCGAAGACATCGACGATCGTCTCGATCACTTCGGCGGAAGCGAAGAAGTCGGCTTCCGCCCGCAAGCGTTTGGAGGTCGCGAACAGAGGCTCTTTCACTCGCAGATCCAAGGCGGCAGACTCTAGACCCACTCGGGTCTTTTTTAGTACGCTCCCTTTTTCTTCAACACGGCCCAGGGTGTTTTTAATAAAATATAGAGATCGAGAAGCGGCGACCAGTTTTCGATGTACCACGCGTCGAGGCGCACCTCATCTTCAAACTCAAGATCGGATCTTCCGCTGATCTGTGCCATACCCGTCATCCCCGGCTTGATCGCAAACACGCGGCGATGGCGCGGTTCGTACTTTTCGACCTCGCGCGGCTGATGCGGACGAGGCCCCACGAGCGACATGTCGCCTTTAAACACGTTGAAGAATTGCGGCAGCTCGTCGATGGACCAACGGCGGATGAATTTCCCGACGCCCGTGATGCGCGGATCATCCAGAATCTTATACACCGGCCCCCCTTTTAGACTCTTCTCCTTGATGAGTTTTTGTTCGAGTTTCAGCGCCTCTTTTTGCTTGCCGAATTGAGGCCCGATCGAAAACTTTCGATACATGGATCGAAGCTTAAACAACCGGAATATCCGTCCGCGTTCGCCGACGCGCTCGTTTACAAAGAACACCGGCCACCCGTCTTCGATAAGAAGGGCGATGCTGACGAGCAAGAGAACCGGTGAAACGAGAATGATGAGAATCGACGAAACGATGACATCAAACACGCGCTTGGCGATGCGACCCCACCCGTCGAGCGGCGTGCGCTTGACCTGCAACACGGGGATGCCGCCGGTCGTATCCATTTCGACGCGCGTGAACGTGGCGGAAAACAGATCCGCGAGATACCGAAACTCGATGTGGCTTTCTTCCGCGAAGGCGATGAGATCGAGCGCGGTTTTTCGGTCGAGTTCCGTATCGGCAAGCAGGATGACGTCCAAACGGCCTTTACGCGCGAGCGAACCCAGCTCTTTGCGAGCGGCGTCATTCCACGTACTGAGATGCTTCTCGACCGTGATGCCGATCCAAGGCGCCGCGCGGTACAGCTCCACGAGATCGTCTGCGGCGGACGAATGGCCCACGAGGGCGAGTCGCTGATGCCCGATCCGCGCACGCAATAACGTCTTGCGGACAAGATGGAGGAACAGGCGAAAAAAACCGACGTATAAGATGGCCAACGCCCATACGGCGAGAACGAGAAAGCGCGACGTCTGCCATTCGAGACGAAAGAACACCGTCGCGATCACGAGCATCGCGCCGGCGGTACACGCAAGGATCACGCGCCCGAGCGTGTTCCACGCGCGACGTCCGCGAAGGCGGTACAACCCGGCCAGCGCAAACAACGCCATCCAGATCAGCGCGAAGAACATCGAAACCGAAAGCCAGCGATTGAACGGGATGTCGGTCAGGATCGGGCGGATTTCCGTAAAAAATTGCGAGTAGCGCAACGCGTACGCCGTCACGGCCGCGCCTATCAGCGCCAAAAAATCCAGCGGGAGCAGCAGGGACGCAAACGTAAGGTCCATTCGACGCATAACGGTGACATTGTACATTAAACATTGAACATAGAACATTTTATCCCCCAATGTTCTATGTTCAATGTTCTATGCCTTTATGCCTAATGATCAGCCCTTGACGCGTGGATGAGACAAGCTTGTGCGCGCTCGCTAGATTGGCTCCATGCCCATGGCCGTGGAACCCGTTCGCTTCGAGACGCGTCGAGAACCGCGTCGCGTCGCGCTCGTCCACGACTATCTCGTGCAGGATGGCGGCAGCGAACGCGTCCTCCTCGCGCTGCACGAATTGTATCCGCGCGCGCCGATTTTTACGCTCTTCCACAATCCGGCGCGCACGCATATCGGCTTCAAACATGCCGACATCCGTCCGTCGTATCTGAACAATCTTCCCTTCGCAAAAAAACGCTACCAGTGGTATCTGCCCTTCATGCCGGACGCGGTGGAACGGTTCGATCTCTCCAACTTCGACCTCGTCCTCTCCTCTTCCTCCACCTTCGCCAAGGGTGTCATCGCCGCGCCGGAAGGTTTGCACGTTTGCTACTGCCACACACCGACGCGTTTTCTCTGGCAAGAACGCGCGGGATACGTAAACGAATTGCCGCAACCGCGTTTCGTAAAACGATTCATCCCGCCGCTCCTGCATCTCATGCGCCAATGGGACGCGATCGCCGCGCGCCGTCCGGACGTGATGCTCACCAACAGCCAAACGTCGCGTCTACGCATCCGCCGCTATTACCAACGCGACGCGGAAGTTCTCGCGCCGCCCGTGGACATCGATCGCATCCCCTTTTCAACGAATCCGGGCTCTTATTGGCTCACCGGCGGGCGTCTCGTGGCATACAAACGCTTCGATCTTGTCGTGCAGGCGTTCGCAAAACTCAACGTCCCGCTCAAAATCTTCGGCGAAGGCCCGGAGCGTGACAAGCTCCGCAAGATGGCCGGCCCGAAAACGGAATTTCTCGGACACGTCACGGACGAGGCAAAGATCCAGCTCTTCCGCGACGCCATCGCTTTCCTGCATCCGCAAATCGAGGACTTCGGCATCACCGCGGTCGAGGCCATGGCCGCCGGTCGTCCCATCATCGCCTTCGGACAAGGCGGCGCGGCCGAGACGGTGTTGAACGGCGTCACCGGCACGTTTTTTGAAGTGCAATGTTGGGAAGACGTCGGCAACGCCGTATTGCGATTCGACCCGGCGCGCTTTGATCCGCGCCAAATCCGCAAACACGCCGAAACCTTCGGCAAGCCACGCTTTTTGGAACAAATGAAACAACGTCTCGACCGCGCATGGTCCAGCCACACATCTGACATCTCACATCTGACATCTCACATCGTATGAGAGTTCTGATGGACGGCCGTCCGATGCTGCGCCCATGGATGGGCGGCGTCCCAAGACTCGCGTCGAGTTTAGCGACATCGATCAAGGCGGCACTCGGTGACGACCAACTGATCATCGCGACGACGGGCCTGCGCCGCGCGACAGATTCCGCCGTTTTAAGTTTCAAGTTTCAAGTTTCAAGACCCATCCCCAACAAACTCATCGCCTTTCTCACCTTCACCGGCCTTTCTTCATTCGATCGTTTGTTTCGAGATCAAAATGCGGACGTGCTCCTCCTGCCGAATCTCGAATTCGTCGGTCGCCCGCGCATGCCGTACGCGCTTCTCGTCCACGATCTTTCGTTTCTGGTCGAACCGCGCTGGTTTGACCGTAAATCCCGTATCTGGCACGCGCTCGTGAAACCACGATCGTTGATCAGGAATGCGACGCATCTCTTCACAGTTTCCGAAACAACGAAACGCGATCTCATACGTCTACTCGATATTGATCCGTCGCGGATTACCGTGATTCCGATGGGACTCGATCCGCTTCCCGCGCTTCCCGACAACGATCGCCTGTCGCGGGCGCATGACCATGCGCCCCTACCGCAAAACGGGCGGTTCATCTTGTGTCTCGGCGGATCTAATACGAGAAAAAACGCGTCATGCGTTTTGGCCGCGCATGCCATGCTCGTAAAAAATCCGAAATTTCAAGATGTGGATTTGGTTATTTGCGGTGGCCTCTCCCCTCAATCCCCTCCTCCCGGAAGAGGGGCAAGGGGTGGTGCGACGCACCTCGACCGTCCTTCCGACACCGAACTTTTTTCCCTCATGCGTGACGCCTCAATATTTTGTTATCCGTCTTGGTACGAAGGCTTTGGGATACCACTCCATGAAGCCGCGAGATTCGGAACGCCGTGTATCGCTTCGACCTCGAGCTCACTTCCGGAAACTGCACCCGAAGGAACGACGTTTGCCTCGCCCGCTAAACCCCATCATTGGGTCGAAGCGATATGTCAGGTCTTGGACAATCCGGAAAAACATCGAACCAAAACCGTACTCGGAGACTGGAGTGAGGCGGGGCGCATAATCACGAATAAGCTGCGTGAAATAGCAAAGGCCTGATTTTTGGCTAAGTAGGGGCACGGCATGCCGTACCCCTACTTTTTTGTTTAGGTTCATTGACAAAATACGATTTTTATGCTATGCTTACACGTTCGAGTCTGATTCCGCATACGGCGGTTTCAGGTCTCGGCACGCACCCGGGGAAGGCGTAAGCCGACTCCATGACAACTCAACAAGAAGGAGGTGGCCATGCGCCACGTAAACCGTTTCGACCTGGTCATCAACACCGAAAGTCTCGAGGAGCGTGACAATCTTCTCCAAGGCTTCAACCTCGTCGGCAAACTCATCGACGAAGAGGCGTTCTATGCTCTCGTCGAAAAGTCGAAGGCGACCGAGGAGGCCGGGGTGGAGGGCTTGCACATCCGCAAGCGCATCACCCACGGCGAACAGCGCGTGGCCGAGGCCACGCGTAAGACCGAGATGAAGCATCGGGGCATCAAGCCCGAGATCGAGGGGCTCATCCACACGGGCGAACTCGCCCTCCCCAAGGAGGGCGTCGAGTTCGCCGTCATCGACGGCTTGCTCGATCAACTCGAAGTGCGGTTCGACCTCTTCGGGTTCCGACTCGAGCAGAAGGCGGTCAAGTACACCGCCGGCGAAGTCAAGGACGCTCGACGGAAGGGGCTGGACGTTAAGTTCGGCGACTTCAAGAAGAGCGAAAAGGGCGGAGAGGTCTTCCTCTGGAAGTTCCGCTTCCTCTTCTTCACGAAGGGGAGCGTCCCCGTCGTGCAGACGGAGTTGATGCAGCTCCTGAGGGAGTACGGCAGCCAGGCGATCGTGCACAGAGCGCGATGCTACTACAATGGCGATTTCGATGCCGTCGAGCTCCTGCTCGGTTACATCCCGCCGATACTCGAGCGCGTCACCCGCGTGCTCTACGACGGGAAGGGATTCTACGTCAGGTCCATCCCGAACAACAGGAAGGGGAGGGTCAAGCCGATCGAGCGACGTCCGTCGCTCAAGGCCTCGCTCGAAGAGCGCGTCGGCGGCAAGAAGCTCGAAAGCAAGAACGGCGACACCCCGCCGCCCGCGAGCTGACCTTCGCCGCTTCCATACTCACCGGCACGCATTTCGTTCCGTGCCGGAACGAGTCACTTAGAACGAAAAAGACGCCCATCGGGTTCCACTCCCGGCGGGCGTCTTCTATATTTATTCATCGAAAGTCGAGCCGCTTGATTCATGATTCCTGTATTGCTAAGGTCGTTTCGCAAAAAGGAGGATACGAATGTCGACCGACGCCCCTTTGAAAACCGTCGTCATCGCGCTGCACATGATGGATCAGGATCTCATACCGCTAATCATGAGGCTTGGGTACGACCCCGTCACCATGCCCACGCGCGACGCCTCGTGGGGATTCATCGCCAATTCGGATGAAGAGGTTCGCGTCGTCTTCGGACGTGCCGGACTCAAGCGCGTCTACGCTCCGCTGCTGATCCAGCAACTTACCGCGCACGGATTCAAACAGCAGGGATGCATCCTGGCCCGTAAACCGGATACGTACACCAAAAAGGAAGCGCGTATCGCAAAATGCGAAGGCCTCCTGAACGTCCGTGAGGGACGCCCTAAGTTCGGACCGGCAAAGCAGTATCTCTGGAAACAATGTCTGGAGGTCAGGTTTAGACCCGGCAACGCAGCGCCGGTGCGCGGCGATCGACTTTTGCTTCGTTCAATGTTTGAACACATTTGCTGGAAACGCGGTCGCGTATACGAGATCACCGAATCAGACGGTCGGCGATACGCGCTCGTCGAGCTGGTCATGCCGTTCCGTCGCCGCAGGATCATCTGGCCCACCAACCTCATCTTTGTCGGCAACAGATTTCAGGCGAGACAGATCTCACATCTGCAATTCTAAACCCGATTCGGGTTTTTTTATTTTCAGCCTACCCCCCACATCCTACATCCTACTTTCTACTCACTTCCCCCCTACCCCTCTAACACGCTGGCGCCGGCTTCAAACTCCACCTCCGCATCCAGCACTTCAAGCGGCACGGCTTCGCCGGCGAAAAAAATGCGACCTTCCAGCTCATTCAACTTTTCAAAACTCGCGTCTTGAGATGTTCCCGTCGATTCTACGGCGCGTTCACGCAACCGCTTCAACCGTTTTTTCATCGCTTCCAATTCTTTGGTCGCTTCGTCGATCATGGGTTCAAGCGCTTCCTGATGGTCTTCATATAAATCGATGCGCGCCTCGTCCCGCACCATGGAAATCTCGATCTCCTGATCCGGCTTGAGCACGATCGACGCGTCGTCATCTTTGAGCGTCGATGCGAGATCCGTCGCGTTTGCGTCTTTGCGCAATTTTCTGAGAAGAGACGCCGTAGTCGGACGAACGTGTTTGACAACCGCTTCCCACTCGAGCTCCGAACCGACGGATTCGATAAAACGCGACAAAGCGTGGCGCGCGGGCCATGTCGCCGCGCCGATGTTCTTCGCCTCTTCCGCGAGACGTTCCGGCATCACCTCGTCCGACCCGTCGCGAACCGACTGAATCAACGTCTCATACGGCTTGCGGTCTTTTTCCGGCAGATACGGCAACACCGACTCGATAAAGTCGCAGACGGCGATCCGATTATGGAGATCCAAATGAGGCACGACCATGTCCGTATGATAACACGATCCTTGATCCCTGAACCTTGATCCCTGAAATGAAATAGGTCTGGGATCACGGATCTGGGATCGCGGATCGGAACCGAAGCTCTAGCGAACGTCAACGCGCCGAACGCCCGAGGGGTCGGATTCGATCGTGATGCGCCGAACATCCGGAACGGAACGAAGCCAAGCCTCGGCTCGCTCCGGCCACTCGAACGCCATAACGGTACCGGGCTCGGACAAGAGTTCGTCCAACCCAAGCGGCAAGAGGTCCTGCGCGTCGTCGATGCGATAGGCGTCCACGTGAATGAGTTGAGAAAGCTGGTAGCTGGTAGCTGGTAGCTTGTAGCTTCGGACGAGGGAAAACGACGGACTGCGCGGATTCGTCTTTGCGCCAAGAATGCGTGAAAGCGCCTGCACGAATGTCGTCTTTCCCGCCCCAAGCGGACCGGATAACGTGATCACGGTTCCGGGTTTCAAA
This sequence comes from Patescibacteria group bacterium, assembly GCA_038061235.1. Classification (GTDB taxonomy): domain Bacteria; phylum Patescibacteriota; class Patescibacteriia; order 2-12-FULL-60-25; family 2-12-FULL-60-25; genus RHKK01. The sequence continues at coordinate 31,453 of JBBTZS010000002.1, forward strand.
TCCCCCGCGACCGCTCGCGCGACCGCGTCCCACTCTTCCATCTTCGCGACAATATATTTCATATTCGTACGGGCACAGCATGCCGTGTCCCTACAGATTCCATTCCGGCTTGGCCTCGATCTTTTTCCAGTCATGCCGCTCCCCTTTCGAAAGCCGCCACCAGCCTGCCGCCGCGATCATGGCGGCGTTATCGGTGATGTACGCCCGATCGGACGGCAGATACGCAACGCCCGGCAACCGTTCTTCGAGCGCGGCCGCGAGCGTGTCGCGCAGCAACGTATTCGCCGACACGCCACCGACCAGTAACACGCCTTTCACTTTGTACTTCTTCGCCGCGTCGATCGTTTTTTTCACAAGCACGTCCACAATCGCCTGCTGTACGGAGGCGGCGAGATCGCGTTTTGCTTTTTCACGCAGCGTGTCCGGCCCCCTTGTCCACGGCTCCCACGCAAGACGCACGGCCGTCTTCAATCCGCTGAAACTAAAATCGAGCGTTTTGTCGTTCATCATCGGACGCGGCAAATCGAAACCCGCCGGATCGCCCTCGAGCGCAAGCCGCGCGATCTCCGGACCGCCGGGATACGGCAAACCCATGAGCTTGGCGGTTTTGTCGAACGCTTCGCCGGCCGCGTCATCTCGCGTTTGCCCGACGATCTTGTACTTGCACGCGTCCTTCATCAACACGAGTTCCGTATGCCCGCCGGAAACCACGAGCGCAAGCATCGGGTATTTCCAGCATTTTCGATTCTCCGCATTCAGCCACGCGGACGCGAGATGTCCTTCCAAGTGATTCACGCCGACGATCGGCTTGCCGGAAAGCATGGCGAGCACGCGTCCCGCCTCGATCCCGACGCGCAACGCCGTCGCAAGCCCCGGACCCGATGTGACGGCGATCGCATCAAAGACCCCTCTGTATCTCCCCTTTGTAAGGGGAGAACGGATCGCCCCCTCCTTGCCAAGGAGGGGCTGGGGGAGGTCGAGTGCTTGCGACAAGAGCGACACTGTTTCCGCCACGTGAGAACGCGCCGCGACTTCCGGTACCACGCCGCCGTATTTTTGATGAATCGGCACTTGTGATGAAACAAGATTCACTTTTATCTGTACGGACACGGCGCGCCGTGCCCCTCCTCGCCCGATTTCCAAAATCGAGATCGCCGTCTCGTCGCAACTCGTCTCGATTCCCAAAACGCGCAAAGGCTTCATAGACGGTAGAATGGGGCAAATCGAGCGGATTGTCCACGGCCCTTGCCTCGTAAAAGTCGAATGCGTACGATAAGCGAACTATGTCACATCTGAATGAAGGCGACCGCGTTCCAGACGTCATCTTTAAAACCCGAGTCCGCGACGAATCCGTTGCGGGAGAAAACCCGTTTCGTTGGCAGGATCGCACGACCGCCGAGATTTTTGGCGGCAAAAAGATCGTGCTCTTTTCCCTCCCCGGCGCGTTTACCCCGACCTGCTCATCCGTCCACGCCCCCGGCTATGAGGCGTTCTACGACGACTTCAAAAAACTCGGCGTTGATGAGGTCATCTGTCTCTCCGTCAACGATGCCTTCGTGATGTTCAAGTGGGCCAAGGATTTGAAAGTCGAAAAAGTCTCCATGCTCCCCGACGGCAACGGCGAATTCACCAAAGGCATGGGCATGCTCGTCAAAAAAACCAACCTCGGTTTTGGCGATCGCTCCTGGCGCTACAGCATGTTCGTCGAGGACGGGGTGATTAAGAAGCTCTTCGTCGAACCGGGCTTCACCGACGACTGTCCGACCGATCCGTTCGAAGTCTCCGATGCGCAAACCATGTTAAACTATTTGAAGGAACACAACGTTTAAATATTTCTCAAGCTCTATGAAAAAGTTCTTCGTTCTCGCCATCGGTCTCGCCCTCATGGGACAGGGCTGCCTCGCCAGACCGCAACCCGCGTCCCCGTCCGCTCCTGCGTACGTCCCCGCTCCCGCCCAGGCGCCGAGCCCAGCGCCTGCGCCCGTCGAAACAAGCGAGCAAAACATGCCGCCGCAGGAAGACACGACGCCGCCTCCGCCCCGCGGCTCATCCACGTACAATGTCGCGATCCAAAACTTCGCGTTCGTTCAACCCATCATCACGGTAAAGAAAGGCGACAAAATCATCTTCCAGAACCGAGACTCGGTCGGGCATACCGTCACGGCCGACGGCGACGGGTTCGACTCGCCGCTCCTCCTCCAGAATCAAACCTACACACTCGATACGTCCGACCTCGCTCCGGGTTCATATCCATACCACTGCACGCCGCACCCAAACATGCGTGCGACGATCGTGATCGAATAACTCATCAACGAAAACCGCGTGACCCCGCCTGCATGCAGGCGAGGGTTTTTATTGCTTGCGCCCGTTCGGTTCAACAAGTATCCTGGGACAAGCTTATGCATCGAATCCCACTCGATACGAAGCGCAGCGAATTCACGCATGCCCTCCGGGGCTTATTTTTTTATCCTCTATGACGAACGTCTATATCGGTGAGCCAAATGTGACCGCCTTCAGCCGTGTTTCCAACGCCTTACGGGCGTTCTTTTTAAAGAAGGGGTTCGTCGAAGTCCATACGCAGGACCGACTCTCCATCCTGGCCGCCTGCGAAGACCCAACGACGGTTGCTTCATTCGAATATTTGGGACAAACGTGGCCGCTCCCCCAAACCGGCCAGATGTGGCTCGAATACGAGTTGCTGACACGTCCGGAAGTTCCGGGCGTGTTTTGTCTCAGCACCAGCTATCGCCAAGAACCGAATCCCATTCCCGGGCGTCATCGGGTCATTTTCCCGATGTTCGAGTTTGAATCCAAAGGGACCTTGGATGATTTGCGGCAGCTCTCGACCGAAATGCTGACCCATCTGGGATATGGAACGGATTTTCCCAGTCTCCAATACGACGATCTGGCTAAACAATATGGCGTAGATGAAATCTCGCGTATCGAAGAAATGAAAATGAAAGATGAATTTGGCCGCGTAGCTTTTCTGGAAGTCTTTCCGGAACACACTTCACCCTTCTGGAATATGAAACGGACGACGGACGGACACGCGCATAAAATCGACGTGATCGTGGACGGCATGGAAACGATCGGCTCGGCTGAACGCGGGACGGATCCTAAGGAAATGCGCGATCGCTTTTACTCGATCAGCAAAGGCGGTTACGCGCAAAAACTCTTTGATCTCTTTGGCAAAGATCGCGTCGAAGCCGAGCTGGAAGCCTTTCTTAAGCTTCCGTTCTTCCCAAGATACGGAGGAGGAATCGGGATGACGCGGTTGATTCAGTCGATGGAGAGGAGCTGAGTTGACAAAATGGCATCTAAACAGCAAAGTCGGCCCACGAAGCCAAAGGAGGCCTCATGCATATACACGCTCTCGGACCCACGGATCTCGCGCATTTTCCGACCCTTTACGATGTGGCCACAAGGGTCCGCCAGCGGGCCTACGCCCCGTATTCGAACTTCCTCGTCGGAGCCGCCGTCCTAACCACCAGTGGCAAGATCTACGCCGGCTGCAACGTCGAGTGCGCCGACTACGATGGAACGCACGCCGAGGAGTCTGCCCTGTCCGCCATGGTCGCGGCTGGCGAGCGCTCACCCAGTCGTCTCCTCGTCCTCGCGGGGCTGAGGGACCGGGTAGAACCGACGTTCGTCACCCCCTGCGGCAAGTGCCGACAGAAGCTGATGGAGTTCTTCCCACTCTCCGGCTGCGACCTCCGCATCTTCACCAACGATATGAACAAACCTCACATCGTCCTACTGTCGGATCTGCTGCCGCGCTCGTTCGGCCCCGCCGACATCGGCGTCGATCTAGCCAAGCACCGCCGCTAGCGCACCCAACGGGTGCGTTTTTTGCAGTTGGTTCCTAACCGATCCGTACCGTATACTCTCCGCATGAGCGCCAAATCAACATCCATTATCCTATTCGAAACCAAGGAGGTTCGGCGCATATGGGATGCGAAGGCCGATCAATGGTTTTTTAGCGTGATCGACATTGTCGAAGTATTAACCGACAGCACAATTCCAAAACGATACTGGTCAGATCTCAAAAAGAAGCTAAAAGATGAGGGTTTTGAGTTGTACGATAAAATCGTACAACTGAAATTTGTCTGGAATTGGTTCTGAATATGTTAGCCGAAGTTTCGACGACGGAAATCGCACGGAAGCAAGATGTGAAAGGACTGACTGAAAACCGCAAAGCGGCGCAACAGGGTGGATCAATCGCTGGAAATGCGCGAAAAGAAATTGAATCGAGAACCGGCAAACCGGTTATTTCACCGGGCAATCTTTTGTCATCTAAAAGGCCACCGAGGGAACTTAAGTAGTGCGCAAAACCATTGAATACAAAAACCAGCCACGTAAATGGCTGATTTTCATTGTCGAGTTCATCTCTTAACGCTGTCGGGCGGGCGAAGCTTAGCTTCGTGATCCCGTCCGCCGTGAGTCGAGCTGAGCTCGATGGTAGCCCGTAAGAAACTCCTCATGAACTTTTTAGAGCGGGTGCAGATTCACCTCCCCGAACTCAACTCTTGGAATACGGATATTCGGGAGGCGTTGAAACAGGGGCTACGTCCGCAAATCCTTGAAGTTACCTACTAAAAGGAGTAAGCTGGATTCAATATGGCATCAGAATCAGACGGCTCAATTGCCGACGTGGCACAAAACCTCCCCGCTATGTCTGGGGGCGGCAATCCAGCACCCGCGACACCCGCTGGAACGGTTGTCGCACGCGATGGAACCGTCGTGACTCTTGGCGAAAAGGGAGGCCGGAACGCCAGCCTATCCTCTCCCAGCAAGGGCATGAACTCCCGTAGGAAGTAGTTATAGGCTCTGTAGAGCGATACTATGCACCCTGCCTCGGTCAAAGATAGGTTCGTCGAGTTGAGAGCTCAAGGCAAGAGCTTTGTTTCGATTGCCGAGGAGATAGAGGTATCCAAGCCGACCCTGATCGAGTGGAGCCGTGAAATGCACGAACAGATACGCAACCTCCGCGCCATCAATGACGAGGCGTTGCGTGAAAAGTACCGCCTAACCAAACACCACGAGCTCGAAATCCTCTCACGCCAGCTTGAAGCCGTGGAAAAGGAGATCGAGCAAAGGGCTCTCGCGGATATTTCAACGGATAAGCTCTACGGTGTCCTATTCAAGCTCATGGGCGAAGCCCGCGAGGAACGCAAGCCGGTGACGCTCCAACATACTCACGACAGCCTCGACTTTTTAGACATTGCCACTACGAAGACTTGGGAGGCATAGACTGAAAATCCTACCCTTTCTTGACCGGAACTTTACCGTTTTATTGATTGTTTGATTTTTATTCAAGTTGGGGAGCCTACTTGGGCAACGTGCCGCCGCTATCAAGACACGCTTGGATGGTGTCGTAAGCCGTATAGTTTTTCGTCTGGTTGTAGTAGGTCGTGCCTTTAGCATGGCACTTGCCCGAGGACGTGGCTTTTTTGACGGGCGGTTCGTTCGTTCCAGCTGGGGGCGTGGACGGCTGGGGAGCGGGCGTGGGTGTGCTTGGGGAGGGCGTGGTGGGTGCTGGGGAGGGGCTTGTTACGGGTTGCGCGAAACCAGCACAGGCATCATCCGCCCACAATCCTTTCTTGCCTTCACGAGCCGCACGTTCGGCATCCTTGAACATCTGCTGGTACTTGTAGGGCGTATTGTAGGTGTATTCGTGGGCGTAGCCTTCTTGGATCAAAACAAGGGCGAGGTTCCGTCCGTCGGGGAGAAACGCATAGCGGAGTAAACGGTCGTACTTGTCCCGCTCTCCTTGCGAGGGATCAGCCTCAAGAGTGACGCGCTTGCCCGTCAATAACTCCTTCGTTTTTGCACTGGCCTCTTTACCGAAACACTGGACGGGTTTTCGCGGATCAACAGTCTCCGGCGTGTCCACGCCGATCATTCGTAAGCGTTCGGTTTTTCCGTTCATATCTACATCGAACGTGTCACCGTCAACGACATGGGTGACCAAAAAGGTCGTCGTGGATGGGGTGGCGGCGTTGGTTGTTTTTGGTTCCGGCTCTGCCTGAACTTCCGTAGAAGTCGGTGTTACCTCGACGGGCGCGGTTGAGGTCGGTGCCGTGTTTTGTACCGCGATGGTCGCACCGTTCTCTTTCGGTACGGATGGGGCAAACACGCCGACCATCACGAACGAGAAAAGAGATAAGCCGCCAAAAATCGCGGCCACTTGTTTACGGGAAACCTGCCTACGCAGGATTTTTGATATAGCGGTCGGTGATACGAGGCCGACACACAATCCAACGATGCTCGCGAGGAGCAAGAGTGCGAAAAAAGTAGTCATAGTTTTTTGTAGAGGAGTTGTGTGAAGGACGGAGCAGGCTTCACAACACAAAGCCCGCCGCCAGCTGGCACCTTTCGGCACCCATACCCCTTTCGAGGTACGACGCATCCCTGCGTGCTGAACGACGGGTTCAGTACAGGGATGCGTATTTAGTGCCATGCCCTACGGAGGTTCCGTAGAGTTTAGGCTGGGTTCAGTTGTGGCTGTATGTTGCCCGATTCGTTGAAATCTGGGAAGGCTTGGACTACCCACGCCTTGCAAGGGTTATACGTCGCATGTAAACTATTGTCAACTATGAAAAAGCAAGACTTTTACCTTGTCGAGGAGTTGGCGGAAAAGCTCCGCGTCAACAAAATGACGATCTACCGCTACATCAAGGCGGGCAAGGTGAAGGCATCAAAAATCGGCAAAGAGTACCGCATCGAACGCGGAGACTTCGAGGCCTTTATCGACAAAACAAAGCGGGCTTGAAGTACGAAAACCGCGACGCTTGTTCGCAGAGACTATGCCCTCCCCAACGCCTCAAACTGTCCCCGACTTCGTTGCCCGTATTCGCACGACGTTTGGAATTGACGAGATTGAGAATCTACCGGAGGACGTGACGACCCTTCGCTACGTCCTATACGCCCGCAAGAGCACCGATAACTCGGCCAAGCAGGAACGATCCATCGGCGACCAAATCCACGAATGTAAGACATTGGCAGAGCGTGCAGGGCTTCACGTCGTGGCCGTTCTCCACGAAGAACACTCGGCCAAGCTCTCCGGCAAGAGGGACGTGTTTCATGCCATGCTGGCAAGCCTGTCCAGCGGCGAATATGACGCCATCCTGACATGGGCTCCTGACCGTCTTGCCCGCAACATGAAAGACGCGGGGGAGGTGCTCGACCTACTCGATAAAAACGACATCAAGGACATCAAGTTCGCCAATGGGTACTACTTCCAAAATGACGGCGCGGGCAAGATGATGCTCGGCATCGCCTTCGTGCAGGCTAAACAGTTCATAGACACCCACTCCCAGAACATCAAACGCGGCATCAGTCGCATCACGGCCGAGGGCAAGTGCTACGACCGTCCCAAACACGGCTACTACAAAGACAAGGACAAGTACCTCCGGCCTGACGGGGAGAACTGGAACCTCATCAAAAAGGCCTTCGAGATGCGCCTGTCACGCGAACCGAAGTACGCTTTGCGGGAAATCGGGACATGGTTACAGGGGCAGGGCTACCCGCTCAAAACCAAGCACCCAGAACGTCACTCAATCGTCGTTGACGATAAGTTCTTGTCTGACCTATTCCGTGATCCTTTCTATGCCGGAGCCCTCATCTTCGGCAAGCGGATCGTAGACCTGACAAACAAGTACAACTTCCAACCTATCATCACGCCTGACGAGTTCGACATGCTCGCCAAAGAAGATGGCATCAATAAGAAGTTCACGTTGTCCGAGGTCATCAAGCCCAAGGGCTCGGTCAAAGCTGACCTCATGCGTGGGATGGTCATTTGTGGCGGTTGCAATCGTCCCCGTTCCGCTGGCATCACCCCAAAGAAAACCAAAACGGGTACGACAAACTATTTTCTATACCGTTGCGACACGGTGGGGTGCAAATACAAAGGCAAATCCATCCGCGCAAAGGAGGTGCTGGCCGCCGCCTACGCCTTCCTCGACAGCCACCCGATGAACTTTGAGAAGGGCTACGCGGCGTACAAGCGCGATATGGAGCATCAAATCGGCGTGCGCGACGCGGAACTCCTATCAAAGCTCAAATCCCTTCATAAACAACACGAGGCGGCCAAGGAACGGGTGGACGAGGCCAAGGCATCGCTCAAACAATATGCGGACGACGCGGTGCTCGTAAAAGAGTTCAAGAAAGACTTGACGCAACAACTCGCAAAACAGCACGAACTCGAAAACGAAATACGCAAACTACAGAAAAAACGAGAGGACGGAAAAGAGGCGATCCAAAGCTACGAACAGTTCATCGAACTTTTCGGAAATCTGGCTCAACACATCAAAAAAATAACCAACATGGACGACTTGGATTACATCATGAAAAAAGTCTTCATGAACTTTGTTATCGAGGGCAAGAAAGTCGCTCAAATAACACAAAACTCCCTGTTTAGGGAGTTGTGCGGTACACCGGAATCGGTGATGGTAGCCCCAAGGGGAGTCGAACCCCTCTTAACGGCTTGAAAAGCCGCTGTCCTAACCGATAGACGATGGGGCCATGGGAAGGATTTGCGTTGCCGAGTGTATTCAAAAAAGCCGCGTACGTCAAGGTCGCATGCTACACTTTGCCCATGATAACGATCCTCACGCTCCTCGGATTGCTCGTTCTTTTTTATGCGCTCGGCCTTTCCGCGGACCTCGTCATCAAACATATCCGCAGCATCGGAAAAAAACTCGGCATTCCGGTGTTCGTACTCGGTCTCATGCTCGGATTGCTTACCTCGCTTCCCGAGCTCGGCATCGGCATCAACGCTCTTGCACAAAACGTGCCGTCCGTTTCCGTAGGGAACCTGCTCGGAGGCGTGATTGTTTTGTTCTGTTTGATTCTTGGACTCGGCATCGTCCTGAACCGCGAAATCAAAACGGACGGGAAAACGGAAATCCTCTGGCCTATCCTGGCCTACATGTCGCTCCCGTTGCTTTTTGGTTTGCGAGGATACATCGGATTCTGGACCGGGTTCGGGCTTCTGCTCCTCTATCCGGCCGTCTTGCTGTACGCCTATCTGTCGCACGGAGAAAAATCCGGTCATGCGTCGGACGGCAAACGCGTTCCGATCGTAAAAGAGCTGGCCTTTATCGTCCTCGGACTGATCGGCATCATCTTTCTTTCCAATCTTATCGTCCGCATGACGCTGCCCATTCTGACCACGCTTCGCGTACCGGGCTTTATTGTCGGATTGCTTGTCTATTCGATCGGGACCAACTTGCCGGAACTCATCGTGACGATCAGGGCGTGGAAAAACCATGTACGGGAACTCTCCTTCGGCAACATCCTCGGCTCGGCGGCCGCCAACGCGGCCCTGCTGGGCGCGTTTGCGATGACGCAAACCCTGCCGGTTACCGTCGACTTCTCCTATGTCGTCACCGTCCTCGTGATGCTCGTTATGTTCGGACTCGTTTTACGATTTTATCGTACCGGTAAACGCTTCTCCCGCGTCGAGGGGCTTGTTCTCATCGCCTTATACGTCATATTCGTCCTGTTTCAACTTCCTACGCTCTCTGCCTTTGCCGGAACACTTTAGCTCTATGCAAACTCCCGTATCCGATACCCCTGTGCCGTTTTGGTCGCAACCGACCGAACGCGTCCTTTTCGAATTGAAAAGCTCGTCGCAAGGACTCACGACTCCGGAAGCGGCCAAACGTCTTTCGCGGTACGGAAAAAATGAAATCGACGGACGTCGTCGGCTTGGAGCGCTTGTCATCCTTCTTTCGCAACTCAAAAGCCCCCTCATCATCATCCTGCTGGTCGGATGCGCGATCTCCCTTGTCCTGCGGGAGTGGGTGAACGCCGTCGTGATTCTTGCCACGGTCATCGTAAACACGGGTCTTGGTTTTTGGCAGGAAAATAAGGCTGAAACGGTTCTTGAAGAATTGAAGACCTACTTAAAAAGTCACGTACGCGTTTTTCGCGACGGAGCGGGGCACAAGCGGGACGCGACGGAGCTCGTGCCGGGCGACGTGATCCATCTTTCGCAAGGCGATCGCGTACCGGCGGACGGGCGTATTCTGGAAGCGAATAGCTTAGATGTCGACGAATCCGTCCTTACAGGAGAATCGCTGCCTGTGCACAAAGATGGAAAAGCGGTGAAAGAAGACGCGCCGCTCGGCGAGCGCGGCTCCATGGTCTGGAGCGGAACGCTGGCGGTGCAAGGGTTCGCGCAAATCGTCGTCACCGCCACGGGAAAAAACACCGAGTTCGGCCGCATCGCCGAAATGGTTTCCTCGCGCGAACGTGAGACAACGCCGCTCCAAAAAGCCGTGGCCTCGTTCGCCCGCGTCATCGCCGTCGTCGTGATCGCCTTGTCGGGCCTCCTGTTTGGGATCGGCTTCGCGCTTGGCCAGGACCCCGCCGAGATGTTTTTTATTTCGATCGCGATCGCGGTATCGGCCGTACCGGAAGGACTCCCCGTCGCGCTCACCGTCATTCTCGCGATCGGCGTGGAGCGCCTCGCGAGACAAAAAGGCATCGTCCGCAAATTGCTCGCGGCCGAAACGTTGGGATCGACCAGCCTCATCCTGACGGATAAAACAGGCACCCTCACGCAGGCCGACATGCGTCTCGTTGACGTCGTTTCGTATGGGGCGGACACGGAAGAACGGGTGGCGGCCATGCTGCGTGAAGCCGTGTTGAACACGGATATCATCATAGAAAATCCGGAGGCGGATCCCGATGACTGGCAGATCATCGGACGCTCCATGGAATCGTCACTCGTGCGTGACGCGGGAAGGCGTGGCGTTCTCTTGCCAAGACTTCACAAAACGTATCGCATCGTTGATCGCGTGCCATTTGATTCAAAGAAGAAATATGGCGCCGTGCTCGCGGTCGACGGCGGCGAACAACGACTGATTCTCATGGGCGCACCGGAAATCCTGCTCGCGCTTACCGACGTCTCCGAGGAAGAACGCGAACGGATCGGCCGCGAAATGGAAGATCGGGCGTACGGCGGAGAACGTCTGCTCGGACTCGCGTCCGTCGCTTACCCCAAGGAAAAAATCGATACGCGTAGTCGTTACATAAATCTCGAATTTAAAGGCTTCCTCGCCTTCCGTGATCCGGTGCGACCAAACGTGAAGGAAGCGATCAAGCGCATCAGCCAAGCGGGCGTAAAAACCGTGATCGTCACCGGCGATCACAAGGGAACAGCCGAACACGTGGCGCGCGAACTCGGCATTCTGGAAGGGCGCGGTCTCGTCGTGACCGGCTCGGAGCTTGCACAGATGGACGTCGCACGATTGCGTGAACGCCTGCCCGACATACGCATTTACGCGCGCGTCACGCCGGAGCAAAAGCTCATGCTCACGCGGTTGTATCGCGAGCAGGGCGAGATCGTGGCCGTGACGGGCGACGGCGTAAACGACGCGCCGGCGCTTCAAGCCGCGGACGTGGGCGTCGCGGTCGGATCGGGAACCGAAGTCGCCAAAGGCGCGGCCGATCTCGTTATTCTCGACGATAACTTCAACACGATCGTCATCGCAATCGAGGAAGGTCGTCGCATTCTCGACAATATCCGAAAAGTGTTCGTCTATCTGCTCTCAAACGCGGCGAACGAACTCGCGCTCATCGGCGGCGCGTTGCTGTTTCAAGTCCCGATCCCCATCACGGCACTGCAAATCCTCTATGTGAACTTCTTTTCCGACAGTCTTCCCGCTATCGCGCTCGCGTTTGAAGAAATCGGTGACTCGAAAAATCGTTCACGCACCGTCGGCACCGCCACGATTCTCAATTCCCAAGTGCGCTTCTTCATTTTCGTGCTCGGTCTTGGAACCAGCTTCATGCTATTCGCGCTTTACTATATTCTTCTTGGCCAAGGACATGATCCGGCGCTTGTACGAACGCTTATCTTCGCGTCATTCGCAAGCTATACGCTCTTCGTTGCGTTTTCCCTGCGAAGCTTGAAGCACAGCATTCTGACATATAACCCGTTCGGCAACCGCTACTTAACGGCGGGTGTCGGCATCGGTCTGGTTCTGACCGCCGGAGCGATTTATCTCCCCTTTCTCCAAAAAATCCTAAGCACGGTTCCACTTCCGCTCCCTTGGCTCGGCGGCGTGCTCGTCGTCGGTCTCGTAAACGTCATCTTCGTCGAGGGCGCAAAGTGGATCTATCGAAAGCGAGAGGATTAAGACCGTTTGGATTGCGCCTTCCTCCACTCCTCAATCTTTTTATGATTCCCCGAGAGAAGTACGTCGGGCACATTCCAAACTTTTAACTTTTGCCTTTTGCCTTTTGACTTACCAAGAACATAATTTTCCGGTCTCGTATACTGCGGATATTCGAGTACGCCTGCGTCCGTATGCGACTCGGCCGCAAGCGACTCCGCTTTGCCAAGGACGCCGGGAACCAGGCGCGCGACGGCATCCGTCATGACGAGTGCGGGGAGTTCGCCGCCCGTCAGAACGTACGGCCCGATGGACAGCTCCTCGTCGGCGAGATGTTTGGCGATGCGCTCGTCCATGCCCTCGTATCGCCCGCACAAAAAGACGAGGCGGTCGTATTTCGAAAGTCGCTTTGCCTCCTGCTGTGTGAACGGTTTCCCTTTTGCGGATGTAACGATGACGCGCGCCTTTTTGGCAGCGGCCGTTTTCTTTCCGTCTTTCGTCCGGAGTTTGAGCGAGACGAGTGCTTCGTGAAACGGCGCGACTTTCATCACCATCCCGGGACCACCGCCAAACGGCTTGTCGTCCACAGTTTTATGCGCGTCATGCGTCCAGCGGCGCAAGTCATGCACCTGGATTTGTAGGGGTACGGCGCGCCGTGCTCCTACCGAACGTTGCGCACGCCCCAAAATCGAACCGCGTAAATACGGCTCCACCATTTCAGGAAAAATAGTGACGATATCGACGCGTAATGGTTTGCGTTTCATGATCGTAAGGATGGCATGATGAGGCGTAAATTAAAACCCCCGAACAGATCGAGGGTTTTAATGATGTGACTAGATTCCCAGATCCGACAAATCGTCGTCCGAAACCAATCCTGAATCGCCATGGACCTTTACGGTCGGGCGCGCTTCTCTTTCGGAAGATCCGCCCATGGTGGACTTCTTTTCCTGGTGCTGGCGGCGAAGCTCTTCCGGCTCGTAAATCACCATGCTGACGCGGGCGTCTTCCTTGGCACCGACGATTTTGAGGAGAATACGGAGCGCGCGGGCGGTTTGGCCCTGACGACCGATGATGTACCCCATGTCTTCCGGGTTCACGTAGAGCGTGATCTTTACGCCGCGATCATCGATTTCGCGGGTGGTCTTCACGTCTTCCGGATGGTTGACGAGGGACTTCACGACGTACTCGAGAAACGGCTGGTCTGTGTGCATGTCTGCCATATCGGCACGAACGGTGCCCGCCTGCATCCCGCTCAGCAGGACTTCGGCGGACGTTAGCTAAGTGTGAAATCGCCCCTAGGGGCTTAAGGAAAAGGATAGTCGCGAATCGCCTATCATGCAACGCTATAAGAAGCCCTTCTTGACGTTTTTCGCTAACTTCCGTAGGATTCCGCCCATGCTCTACGAGCCTTCCTCTGGCGGGGACGGGTTCACGCCAGGCACATCTGGCACCTCGCCTGCCGGCGGGCAGGTCTGACATCTAACATCTGACATCATTCATCCATGTTGATCATCCGTTTAACCCGCGTCGGGAAAAAGAAACAGCCGCAATATCGTTTTATCGTGTCGGAAAAAGCGCGCGACCCGTGGGGCAAGGCGCTCGAAATTCTTGGTACGTATGAACCGCGCCGCAAGCCGTCGGTCATCACGCTCAAAAAAGAACGCGTCGAATTCTGGATTCAGAAAGGCGCCCAATGCTCGGACACGGTGTGGAATCTCTTCGTTGATCAGGGCCTCGTAAAGGGCGAGAAGCGAAAGCAAATCAAACTTTCGACTAAGCGCAAAGCGAAGCTCGGAAAGAAAGCGGAGGAAACCGCCGCCAAAGCCGCGGCCGCCGTTCCCGCTCCCGCTCCGGAGCCGGCTCCCGCGGAAGAACCCGCCGCATAAAAGAGGGGGCGATTAGAAAAGAGCAGAGAGCAAAGAGCAGTTCCAATCCGGAGCTGCTCTTTGCTCTCTGCTCTCTGTTCTTTGCTCTTTGTTTACTGCTCTCTGTTCTCTACTCCCTTCCCGGATTCAGTTCTTCGAAGTTCACGGAAAGGAGTTGAGAGACGCCGTCGTCGCCCATCGTCACGCCGTACAGCACGTTTGCCTGCGTCATGGTGGCGCGATTGTGCGTCACGACGACGAATTGCGTTTTGTCGGCCAGCGTCCCGATGATCTCCGCGAACTTGCGCGAGTTTACCTCGTCGAGTGCGGCATCCACTTCGTCGAGCACGACAAAGGGCGACGGGTTGGTCGCCATGATCGCGCAAATGAGCGCGATAGACGTCAGCGCTCGCTCCCCGCCGGACAAAAGCGCAATCGCTTTTGCGCGTTTTCCGGGCGGCGTGGCCATGATGTCGATCCCCGCGACCTCGCCCTCCTTTGGCGCGCGGAGCACGTTACCCTCTTCATCCACTTCCGGTTCCGGTTGTACTTCGACAAGCGATGCGTCGCCTCCGCCGAACAATTTTTTGAAATACACGCCGAACTCCTTGTCGAGCTTGCGAAACGCGGTCGCGCTTCGGCCGCGAATCGTGTCGTCCAGCTCCTCGACCACGGTCTCAAGGCCGAGAATTCCCTGTCGCAAGTCCTCGACCTGTTTTGAAAGAAACTCGAATCGCTCCTTGGTCTCCGCATGCTCCTTTACGGTTTCCGAATCAATCCCGCCGATCCACTCAAGCTGCGAGCGCAGTTTCTGCAACCGCGCCTGCGTCTCCGGCCCCGTCGGAGTTCTAAGTTCTAAGTTCTGAGTTCTAAGTTCTTCCTCTATCTTCGGCGCATGAAGACGGATATCGGACAGCAGCGCGTCGCGTCGCGTTTCGAGACGCGCGAGCTCGACCGCCGCTTCCCCGGCTCTACGCTCTACGCTCTGCGCTTCCGCCCTTTTCTGCATGAGCTTGTGTTGCGTTTCGAAGATGTGCGAGCGCTTGTCCTCTTCACCCTTGTTCCACGCTTCGAGTGCGGCTTCCGCTTCCTTCGCGCGTCGGGCCAATGCCTCGCTTTCTTTGGCGATGGACTGCAACTCTTTTTCGATGGCGGGATCGGTTTCCGCTTCCTTCACGGCCTCCGGCGCCGGACGCTGGAGAGAAGTGAGTAGTGAGTAGTGAGTCGTGAGTAGGTTCTTGAAAAGCGCGCGAAGTTTCGTGATCGGCGGGTTTTCCGTCTTCAACATTGTATCGATCTCTTCGTGTTGATGATGGATTCCTTCAATGCCCGAAATGATTTTTGAAAGCGGCAACGGCGACCACGGCTTCTCGGCACGAACGGCGGCCACGGCCTTCTTGGTTTCGAGCTTCAATTCTCGTTCGCGCAAGGCCGCGCGTTCCGTCGCCGCCGCGTCGACCGCGACGCGCAGTTCCTTGAACCCCTCGCCACGCGGCGTCGCCTTCTCGAGTTCCGCGAGTTCCGCTTCAAGCGTCTTCGCTTCCGCTTCGAGCGCCGCTTCGGCCATCCGCGCCTCGTTACGCCGCGTTTGCGCGGATGCGAGTCCCGAGGAAACCGTGCCCCATTCATGCCCGTAATGCGCGCGTTCCAGCGAACGGAGTTCCACTTCGATCATCTCGCGCTCCGCTAAACGCTTCACGTGTCGCTCAAGCGAATTCAATCGGGGTCCGATCTCCGACAGGATCTGATCGGTTTGAATCAGATTCTTGCGCGACTCGTCGATCTTGTTCAAGGCGCTTTGCCGCTTTAGCTGGAACGATCGCAGTCCGAACGCTTCGTCGAAAAATTCCTTGCGTTCCGACGGCGACGCGACCAGCACCGCATCGACCATCCCTTGTCCGATCACCGAATACGTCCGTTGGCCGATGCCGCATTGCGCGAGCAGAAGCGCGACATCGGTGAGACGCGCCGCCTGCTTATTCACCTCGTATTCCGACTGACCGTCACGATAGAGTCGGCGCGTAATCGCGATCTCCCCCATCTCGACGCCCTCGATCTTGCCGTCGTTTTCAAGAATCATCGTGACTTCCGCAAAACCCGAGCGCGTTCGTTTTTCGGAACCGGAAAAAATCACGTCTTCCGATTTCTTCCCACGAAGCAGCTTCAAACTCTGCTCACCCATCACCCACCGGATGGCATCGGCGATATTCGACTTTCCCGAGCCGTTGGGCCCGACGATGCCCGTCACCCCACGACGCCCGGACGGATCGAGCTTGAACTCGACCACCGTCTTTTGCGCAAAGGTCTTAAAACCTTGAATCTCCAAACGCTTTAAATACATACGGGTTTCAGGTGTCAGGTTACAGGTTTCAGCCTTGAAAAAGAAGTCCTCGTGTCCAGCCTCTGCAAGGTTGCCTTTTTTAGCGAAATCCGCGATGCTGACACCTGACAGCTGAAATCTGACACCGAACCACTATGTCATCGCATCGCCTGGAAGCCGGTTTTGAGCATGTGCGGGAAGCTTTCGCCGAATCCATCCGTGAAGTCGTGGAGTTCCCGCGTGACATGCTCGTCACCGTTCTCGAAGCCAAACTGACCGCCAATACCGCTCACGTACGGATCACTCTATCCGTGTTTCCCGAAACCCTGAAAGACGAGGCCGTCCGTATTTTGCGCGGAGCCGAGCAGGATATAAAAGAGGAATTGATGACACGCATCCGCTTGCGACGCATGCCTCGTATCCACTACACGTTTGACGATACGGAGGCCGAGGCGGCCGTGATCGAACGCGCGATCAACGAATTGAAGGAAAAGGGTGAATGATAAAAACCCACCTACGCCGGAAGCTTTGGTGGGCGGGCCCGACGCGAGGTCGGGATCAGGGTTTGAGGAACTCCGCGACGTGTCGATGCACGCGTTCATCGAGCACAAGGCCCGCGTGATCGACGGGAAGCGTTTCGTTGATCGCAAGTCCGTGCCACGATGAATGGGCGGGAACCACGGTATCGAGCTCGCCCGCGATTGAGAGGAACTTCTCCCGATTGATCGTGAACGGGGGGATCGGGCGCGGCCCGGAACGGCACGTGGGCGTGAGCTCGGCCGCCGCTCCAGAGAACGGACTTAGGAAGTAGGCCGCCGAGGTGCCGCGGAACGGCGCGCCGAGCGCGACGAGTCGAACGTCGACGTTATGCAGCGACTTCCGTCCGAGCAGATCGAGTCCAACCAACGCGCCCATGCTATGGCCGATGATGTCGATCCGCTCGATGAACGGACTTCTGGAACGGATACGTTGCAGGCGATACTCGACATACGAACGAGCCTCCTTGAGCGCCCGCGCGGAACGCAAACCGAGATTGACCGTCCGCGGCTGAAACCCGTGGAAACGCAGATACGTTTCAAAGGGCTGCATCACGCCGCGCGTGCCAAACAGTCCCGGGATGAGAAGCGTGAGATGGCTGCATTCCACCGGCGACGGCTCGGGTCTCGAACCGTTTCCCACGGTGTCGAGAAGCAACGCACCATAGTCCAGCGCCGACATGGCGCTCCGCCAGAGGGCCTTCACCTTCGCCTTGCTTGGGTATCGTCTTGCATAGTCAGAGGACATGAGAACCTCCGGTGAAAAGGGTCCGTTGTTTGTGTATCCGAGATGACGGGAGTTGGCAATGATCTGCACTTGACGGCTCGCTAAAAAATAGCTAATGTAAACCGTTCCCTATGGCCGATATTTCATCGCTCAAAATCATGTTCGACGCGCTTCAAAAGGCGAAGCGCGTGCTTGTGATCGGCGACGGCAAGCCCGACGGCGACTCCATGGGCTCCTCGACCGCGCTGTACGGATGGTTGAAGCGCGAAGGCAAGGACGCGAAGCTGTTCATGGCGGTTCCGACGCCGAAGGCGTTCCTGTTTCTCGACCATGTCCACGAATTCACCATGGATCCTTCCCTATTTGACGAAGACTGGGATGTCGTCGTCTCGCTCGATGCGAACATGCCCGGCGCGGGCGGATTTGCCGATCTCCAGCCGCGCCTCAAGCCGGGACATGTGTTCATCAACGTTGATCACCATGTCACGAATACGAAATTCGGCCACGTCAATATCGTCATGGTCGAGGCGTGCTCGACCTGCGAGGTCGTCTATCGGTTTTTCGAAGAAAACGGGATCGAGCTCGACGATCGCATCGCCACTTCACTGCTCACCGGACTCTGCACCGACACTTCACATTTCTCGAATGCCGGCACAAACGTGAAAGGGATCGAGGCGGCCGGCGTCTGCGCCGCAAACGGCGCGCGTCACGCCGACATTCTGCGTTATCTCGTGCAGAACAAATCCGTCTCCGCATTAAAACTCTGGGGCCTCGCGCTTGAACGTCTCGTCTTCAATCCGGGATACGACGCCGCCGTCACCTACTTCACGCGCACGGATCTCGACGGCACCCCCGGTGCCGACGAAGCGGTCGAGGGCATCTCGAATTTCCTGAACGCGACCTGCGGCGGGGCGGATGTCATTCTCGTCCTGCGCGAAAAGCCGGACGGGACGATCAAGGGCTCCATGCGCAGTCTCACGCGCGACATCTCGGGCTTTTGCAAAGCGTTCGGCGGCGGCGGCCACAAACAAGCCGCGGGATTTACGGTCAAAGGCAAAATCGGCACCGAAAACGGCCAAGTCCGCATCTTGTCGGCCTAGCACTCTCACAATTTGACTGCTAACTTGGTTCTGCTATCCTGAGCCCGTACCCAAGCTACCAGCTACCAGCCACCCCCTCCCCCTATGAACCCCTACGCCATCTCCAACATCAACCCCGCGAATTATCTGATTCCGACGGTGATTGAAAAAACCCATCAGGGCGAGCGCGCCTACGATATCTATTCGCGTCTTTTGAAGGACCGCATCATCATGCTCGGCACGCCGGTGGATGACGACGTCGCGAACGTGATCGTGGCACAGCTTCTCTTTTTGGAAAGTCAGGATAAGGAGAAGGACATCAAACTCTACATCAACTCCCCCGGCGGATCGGTGACGGCGGGCCTCGCGATTTATGACACGATGCAGCTCATCAAGCCGGACGTTTCGACGATTTGTATCGGCATGGCCGCCTCGATGGGCGCGGTGCTGCTCGCGGGCGGAGCAAAAGGTAAGCGTTTTGCCCTGCCGAACTCCGAGATCATGATCCACCAAGTGCTCGGCGGTTTCCAAGGCCAAGCCACGGACATCAAGATCCACGCGGAACGCATTCTCTCGACCAAGGCGAGCTTAAACAAGATCCTCTCAAAGCACACGGGTCAACCGCTCAAGAAAATCGAGGACGACACCGAGCGCGATAATTTCATGGAAGCGAAGGCCGCAGTGAAATATGGACTCATCGACAAAGTGATTGAGTGACCACATAACACGTAGCAAAGGACCGGGTAATCTCGGTTTTTTGAATGCTACATGCTACGTGCTATTTGTTACATGCTACGTGCTACCTGTACACCCTCCACAACTCCGTTCCGCGATAGAAATGCGAAAGAATTTGCTGATAGGACGCGCCGTCTTTGTAGTCCATTTGCAGCGCGCCGGTGGCGGAGAGACCCACGCCGTGACCCCAAAGCGTTTTGCCGACGTCATGCGGCACGGGGACGGATACAAGCCATGGATACGGGCCGCCGCCCCACACTTCGGTCCAGTCGCGCGTGCGGCCGTCGGAGCGCGAGAAGTACGGCGTGATGGCGAGCTTGCCATTATACGTCACGATTTGCCCGCGTGTCGCCTCCACGGCCGCGACGATGGTCGGACTACGCGCTTCCGCGCCGTACCCGCGATACACCTGATCGTACGTCGCATCGACCGTGAAGTGGCGCGCCGCGTGTTTGGTCTGTCGCTGGACGTGATACATCGCGTAGGTACGGGCGCCGGTCAGCAAGGCGCGCTGATATTGCGGCGGACTTGAGTTGGACGTCTCCGCGATTCCCTTCAGATACCACTCGATCGGTAGTTCGTTGATCACCCAGACTTGATCTACCGCTTCGGCAAATCGGAGCTCAAGGTTGGATCGGAATGTGTTGTCGTTTGCGCCCGGTAACCATCCGACCGGACGGCTGAAGTCGGTCATCTCCATGGGCGAAAGAATATCCTGCGCATGCACGACGTACCACGTGGCAGATTGTCCCGTGCACTCGCCGGATACGCGATACAGCTTGGCGGCGCGATCATAGGAAACGGTGACCGAACGCTGCAGCGGCACGACGCAAATAACGGAACCCGCAGGACCGCCGCTCCGGACTTCGAGCGGCGCAAACTTGGCGGTTACCACCATCTTGTCGTCGGCCGTGGCAAAAATCCCGGCGCGGATCATGGGTTCCGCCGGCAAGGAAGATTCATCCCCGGTAAGCGGTTGCGGCGTATAGATGGAGGGCGCGGGCGGCGTCGAGGGCGAAGACGGCGGCGTGACGGGTACGGGTTTCGGCTCCGGCGTAATCACGCCGTCGGACGTGACGGTGATCGGAATGTCGATCATTCCGCCTTCGACAACATTATTGTCGGCTTGTAATTGAAAGCTGGCCGTGTACACGCCTTTCTTGACGGGCGCCTTGATAAAAAACGTCAAAAACCCGATCTCACCGGGATTGGTCACTCCGAGAACTTGGACGGGCGTCGAAAGATCGCGCCACGAATCATCGCGCATCATCCCATCTTGCGCTTTGAGCGCGCGCATATTCCACGGTACGTTACTCGTATTTTTGAACCCCAACGTAACTTGCTGACGTTCATCGCCCGGCAACGACAGGCGGTCCGTCGAACGTAGAAGAAGCGTCGCCGTATAAATCCCGTTTCGCCGGCTCGCGGACTGGCTCAACACTTCATTCGCATTAAATCCCGGCGGCGCGGAAGCGATAAACTCGCTTGTGATCGGCACGATGATCGGCAAAAGCACGCGCCCGCCGGAAATCCATGCCGTGTCTTCGGCCGCGAGCATGAATTCTTCTCGATACGACCCGGGCGAGCGAGGCGCGCGAATCTCGATTTTCACGGTTCCGATCTGTCCCGGCTTCACTTCGGATTCGATCAATCGCGCCGCCTGATTGCCGTTCCAAGACTTGTCCCTGAACGGGCTTTCTCGCTCTTTATTCCCGTTGACGGAATATACGGAAATATAGGATGCGCCGTCTTTTTTCCATGTTTCCGTACCGACATTCTTGAACGTGAGGGTCACGAATGTATTTTCCTCCATGTTGATCTGCCATTCGCTTCCGCTCATGGAAACGAGCTCCGCGCGCCACTTTGTCGATCCGGTTGCGATCTCTCCCGTGTCGGAAGACGAAGGCTCGACGACGGGCACCGGTGCGGCGATCAATGTCGCTGTCGGCGTCACGATTCCGTGCTTCACATCCAAGCGCAGCGTAAACCGCCCGTTCCCCATGCGTCGCAGCCCCTCGGCGACGAGCAGGAAGTCGCTCGAATAAACGCCGGGCGCGGACGGGGCCTTGAGCGGAAAAGTGAATATCGCGGTTTGCCCGGGCGCGAGGCTTGAAACGGGTAAACGCGCCGGCCGCATCGCGTTTTCCCAACCCGGAGACGCGAGCACGCTATTCGCCTCGGTTCGACGATCCCAATCGTACGAGTAAATCGAGACGTAATTTTTTCCGCCGTTGCTCCACGTAAGTGTGCCGATATTTTTTACCGTGACGGACACGACCGACATCTGTCCCGGCGCGAGTTGCTTGGGAGCGGATACGGCGATGATGGACGCGTCGTACGATTCAGCGGCTGAAGTCGCGGGCAAAGGCGGCATGACAAGCGAGGAAATCAAGACGAAACAGGCAATGATGCCAGCCTTCGAGCTTCCGCGACGGAAGGACGTACGTTCTTTTGCTGTCATAACGAATATTCGCTTTGATTTCTTCCGTAATCTGACATTATTTTATCATTTTTTAACCCCTCCGTCAAAAATCCTCTACTCCCTGCCCCCTGCTTCCTGCTTCATGTTCTATATCCCATGTCCCATGTACCATATGCCCATGTCTCTCATGCGCGCCATCGCCCGGAATACGGGCGTTCAAGTCGCCGGCAAAGTGCTTTCGACGGCCTTGGGCATTGCCTTGGTCGCGCTTTTAACCCGACAGCTGGGTCAGGAAGGATTCGGCATGTATTCGACGGCGAACGCGTTTCTCCAAATCTTTGCCCTCCTGCTTGATCTTGGGCTGAATGTGACGCTTATCGCCATGCTCGGCGAGCACGCCGACGATAAGACCTACGAAAAACGCTGCCTCTCCGCCCTGTTTACGCTTCGCATTGTTCTCGCCGTCATGATTCTCGGCATCATCGCGCCCATCGTTGCATTCGCGTTCCCATATCCGATCGAGCTCAAGCTTGCGATCCTCGCGCTCACCGCGTCCTTCATTTTTCCAAGTCTGAATCAGGTCGTCATCGGCGCGCAACAACGCCATCTCAAGATGCGCATGGCCGCGGTGTCCGAAAACGTCGGTCGCGTGATCGCGCTTGCCGGTGTCATCGCGGCGCCCTCGCTCGGCTGGGGCCTCGTGCCGATCATGTGGGTCATCTCCGTCGCGGGATTCGGGAACTTCATTGTGAACTTTCTTTCCGCGCGGCGTTACGCGCCTCTCGGTTGGAACTGGGATCCGGCGTTCTGGCTCATCGCACTTAAGCGTTCCTGGCCGATCGGCGTTTCCATCGCGTTCGGTCTCGCGTATTTCAAGGCGGATACGCTTATCCTCTCGCTGGTTCGCTCGCAAGCCGAAGTCGGGTTGTACGGCGCCGCATATCGCGTGCTTGAAGTGCTCATCACCGTTCCGTTCATGTACGCGGGCGTGCTCCTCCCCCTACTCGCCAACGCCTTCGTTAAAAAAGAAAAGGACCGCTTGCAAAAATATGTATCCGCTTCGCTCGACGTCATGATTCTGATGGCGATTCCGATGGTCGCCGGCACGTGGCTCCTTGGCCCGGAAGTCATGCGGCTCATCGCGGGAGCGGACTTCGTCGGCTCGGGCGAGATTCTCCGCATTCTCGTCATCGCCGTCGCCGTGATTTATCTCAACACGATTTTTTCACACATTGTCGTCGCCGTGAACGCGCAGAAAAAAATGCTGCCCGTGTATGCCGTGGTGGGGCTCGGAACCATCGGACTCTACTTCCTTTTGATTCCGATCTACGGCGTATGGGCCGCCGCATGGCTCACCGTCGCGTCGGAGTTCACGATCGGACTCGGATCGCTCCTCGTCGCGCGGCGCTATCTCGCCATCACGTATCGCCCGCACGCGACCGTCGCGGCGCTTGGCGCGAGTCTCGTCATGGCCGCGGTCGTCGTCGTGTCGGCCTCGCTTCCCGTCGTGATCCGCATTCTGCTTGGAGCCGGGGCCTACCTCGGCTGCGTGATTCTCTTTGGCGGCATCTCGAAAGAAGTGCTGCGGGATATTTTCAAGCTTCAAAAAGAAACTTCGACGGAACTCGGACCAAAAAATTGGTGAAGCGAAAAAAGAAAAACCCTCCCGGAAAGGAAGGGTCAGATGTCGCGGGCCAGCCGCCGATCAATGGCCGTCTGGTCGTAGATTCCCGAAGGAACTATGAAACCGTGCGGGACGCGGACATTCGGCAGGAGAATGGTCCCCGCTCCGAGAACGGCATCCGCTCCGATGGTGCAGCCATCCCCGATGACACAGCCCATCTTGGGTCGCTTGAGACGGATCATGCGGCCGAAGGCGCTCTCGCGCGCCTCCATAACCTCGATGATCGCACCGTTCAAGCCCACGCGGTGTAAAAGCTTGGCTCCGGACATGATGTACACGCCGCGACCGATGAGCGAATCCTTGACCACGGCCAGGTCATCGACCTGCGAGTCGTCACCCATAACGGAGCGCGTGAAAACGGAGCTCGTGTTGAGCAACGTCCGCGCGCCCAGATGCGAGGGTCCGATGATCTTGGCCGACGCGCGAATCGTGCATCGGTGTCCCGCGTAGAGCGGGCCGTGGATGACGGATCGATGATCGAAATTCGACTCGAAGCCGCCGAAAAACGCCACGGAACCGAACGTGAGGAGATCGGGATGGGTGGGGCCCGTCATCCGACGCTTGTTGCGAAAATCGTCCGCGTCCGCGATGCCCAGACGTGAGTGGACCTCCGGATCGAATGCCGTGAGCAACATGTGTGCCTCGACGCCCTTCACGGGCTGGAAGCGCATGGAGGGCATCGTACCGGTCAGATCGTCGTCGCCGAGGCGTTTCTGGAAGTCGGAGTACAGCGTCTTCGCCTTCGGCATGTCCGCCTCACCCGAGGCATCGACGGGATACCAATAGTCGTACGGGGATGTGAGCGCGTCGAGAAACGCGGCGTGCACCGGATGCGGATTCCGGAACAGCTCGGTCAGATTGGGAAGGGTCGGCTCGTCCATGTACGCCTCCTTGGCATAGAGGAAGATGACGGTGTTCGCACTTAAACAGATGACCCCGATTTAGACAAGAGCCGGACGTTCATCCGCAACGAGCCGTCGGAAACGAAAACTGCGAATCGCGGCCGTATGCAAATTCATCGGCTTCAACAATGAAAACAAACTATTTTGGATGAGAGGATGCTCCCATCCGACCAACCCCGCCTTGATCGATCCATGGATGACGGCCGAAAACCAAAGCGTCGTATCCCAAAAGCAAAACGTATTCGTGATGCTCAGCGCACCTTTGCGAATGCGTTCCTCTATTTCGGTTGATAACGTCACTCCGATTGATGGAACATCCGCCTGATTGAAGATGATTCGACGCACGGATGTCGGTAATTTCTCATGCGCAAGATACGCGAGAAATAAAAAGCATCCCATGGAATGACACACGATAAGTTCGGGCTCTTCCGCCATCAGGAACGCATGCAACTTGCGATAGGTATCGGGATCATTTGCGATCTTTTTTTCACGTCGATAGACATTCCATGTATAGAACGGGTTGATCGACTGGAAAAAAGACGCGCTCTCTTTAATGTCCCATCGAAACGCCTTCGCCTGTCCCGACTCGATGTCCGGACGGAACGCCGAAAATCCCGCATCCGCTCCATATGCCGGACGAAAAATTGAGTAACCGATGCCTGTGGCAAATCCGTGAATCAAAACGATGCGTGACATGTCGGATATCTCATCACAAATAGACAAGAAAGCAAAACACCCGTCACGTATTCCGCCGTTCCTCCCACTTCGTTTCGAGTCGGCGCGCATCCTCCTCATTAAAGCCGAAAAAATGCGCGACCTCGTGCCACACCGTATGGCGGATGATTCGCGCCGGATCCTCCCCAGTCGTCTCCGCCTCCTCTTCGATCACGTTACGAAAAATCGTGATCTTGTCCGGCAGCAGTCCCGTCGGATCGCCCGTGTACTCGGAACGCGGCACGCCTTCGTACAAGCCGAGACATTCGCCGTCGAATACGTCGTCCGTCGCGTTACGATCGGCCGTTTCTTCAACGACGAACGCCACGCCCTTGAGCTCCTCTCGGAACCGCTCGGGAATAGCCGCCAACGCTTCTGCGATATGTCGTTCGAATAGTTCGAGAGTCATATGCGTCGAGCTAACTATCTACCGTGATATCAAAATGATGGATGCCCCGCGCAAAACACGCGCTTCTTACCCGCCTAACTTCTTCGAAGAAGATGTTGGCGGGTTAGGCGCGTGTTTTTTTCGAATGTTTTTTCAGCCAAGCGGCGACGTCGCCCATGGACTTCTTTTTTGTCGCAACAGCCAAAACACCTCCTTGCGTGCGGAGTCTATCTCAATGGAAAAGCGGGAAGATGACAAGACCTCAGAAATTGAGCTTCAACTCATTCTGACGATCGGCCGGTGAGGGCTGGACGAATAGCTTGGAACTAAAGTCTTGATCTCCTTGGAACTGGTTGGAAAATTCTTGGTCGAGCTCCATCAACCCTTGAAGCATATCCATGAACTCCTCACTGCCCGACTTGAGTGATTTCAATTCCTGATAGCTAGCTTCAATCTGACTCAAAATATCTTCCAAGACTGCGGTATCTTCTTTTTTCCGTTTCATGCTTTCAATCGTTTTTTTCGCCTGATTCAATCGCGCCTTGTATCGGTTCAAGTACATTTTCGCGTTGCGCATGACTTCCATGCGGCGCATGACGCTTTCCATGTCATCAAAACGCCCATAGATGTCATCTTCCAGCACACCCTCCACGTCCTCGACATTCCCTTCCTTTAACAAGGCATCAATGGATGCGCGAGAAGTCTTGATCTGACCGAGGAGAGCGTCCCCTTCGTTAACGATTTCCTTCGCGTCTGCAGGAGGCGAGCGTTTGGCGCGAGTCCAACGACGATCCATGTTTTTGATGTCGCGGTCCAGTTTCTTCACGAGTTGCCGTGCGCGCAAAATCTGATCAACGGTCATGCGACATTCGTTTAACGTATCAAAAGAATCGCGCAAATCTTCGGTATTGGCATCCTGCATCTGTTCCATGGTTTCGGCTTTTTCGGCCGTCGCCAATATCGCTCCGGCCGCGGTCATAGCGGTCTCACAATCAGCCGGGATGGGCGCTCCCTTCGCTTTTGCGCGATCAAACGTCTTCCGCATGGAAGTCAAACCGCGTTTCGCTTGGGTCAAGCTGCGCTTCATCTCTTTCAATTGTCGCTCTTCCATCTTTTTCCGTTCTTCTTCCTGCTTTTTCTGCATTTCTTCCCATTCTTGTTGTTGTTCTTCACTCCTCACGTTCTGATCTTGCCCGGGACGACCGTTCATTCCTTCAGGCGAACCCTGTATCTGCGAGTTGTCGCGCTGTTCAAAAACAGCGCCATCCTGTGGAGACGTGATCACTTGCGGAGATCTAACTTCGCCCGGAATACCGCCCGTCTCGATCGGCGGTCCCATTTCTTGTCGAGGTTGTGCATCTACCGGTTGCGCATTTCCCAATGGACCGACCCCGTCTATACGAGGAATCAAGCCTTCGACTCTGGGAGCCGTGTTTACCGGACCCACGTCTCCGCTTGGCGGCGGGGCCTGCTCAACCGTCCGGAACTCCTCTTGCCCTTCTGACGCTACGGTCGGGAGGATCAGCGGACGCGCCAAAACGCCCACGGTCATGGCCGCCAACGCGAGCACTCCGTGAGAAACGATGTGAAAAACGTGACTTCTAATGAACGAGAACATAATAAAAAGTAAATGGTACAAACTATTATAACAGTTTTTTCGAGGCCTGACAAATTTGCGTAATGCGAGGCAAAAATATCCATTTTTTTTGACATGCGACCCGTGGAATCTATTTATGTGGAGGCGGGTGTCTGATCCGTTAGGGGCTGCTGCGTGGGCGGCTCGATCTCGAAACGCAAAATTCCATCTTCATCTGATTTTTTTCGAATGTTTTTTCAGCCAAGCGGCGACGTCGCCCATGGACTTCTTTTTTGTCGCAACAGCCAAAACAAAGGTTACAACCTTCGGATTCGATATGATCAAATCATGTCCATTCAGCCCCAAAAAAGCAGCCGTTGCCAAAAACGACGTCCGTTTATTGCCGTCCGCAAAGACATGATAGGTTGCGAGGCCCTCTAAATACGCTGCCGCCTTGCTAAAAACATCCGGATAAAACTCCTGTCCCATCATCGACATTTTTGGACGTTCGGCGATTGAATAGAGCAAACCAAAATCACGAACTCCTAACACGCCTCCTCGCTTCTCGATTTCGAGGTCATGAATTGTCAAAATCTCTTCCGCAACCAAATAGCGCACACTAGGAGGATGCAAGTCTCTTCAACGCCGGCTCATAGCGTTTCATCAATTTTTCCGCCCACTCCAAAAGAGCCGGATCAACGGCGTGCTTCTTTGAGGAGCGCCCCTTCTTGAATACCTCGATCTCGACCATGTCGCCAATCTTGAGGCGCTGCGCTTTCATAGCCTCCGCCGGAATCAGCACCGCGGCCGATGTCCCGACTTTAATGAGTTTACGCTGCATAATAATGGCATTATAACATAGCTCACTCAAGAACGCAAAACACGCGCTTTAGGCGCGTGTTTTGCAGATCCGGCAGCGGGCTACTCTTCCGAGCTGAGTGAACGCTTCAGGGTTCGTCCGGACCCTCGGGGCGCCAACCTCAGCGAAGAACTCACCGTGAACGTTCCCTCGTGGATCCGCACGCTCCCTGCTATTCATCAACCCCGGGCAATCGGCGGGCAAGGGAGCAATCTCTGCGACTACCCCGGCCATCTTATGTGATCGTGTCACTTAGGTCACGACGCCGCCGAATCCTCACATGGACGCCCAACCATGCCTCAATGAAGACTAGCTTCTGATAGGTATTGGGATCCCGATTCTTGCGTGCCTTTGTGTAGTATAGCACGTACAGAACCTCTTCCAGGCGCGCCAATGCGGAGGGGAGGGTCTCCTCTGTCTCATTAGCGTAGGTAACAAACACCAAGTG
This sequence comes from Patescibacteria group bacterium, assembly GCA_038061235.1. GTDB lineage: Bacteria > Patescibacteriota > Patescibacteriia > 2-12-FULL-60-25 > 2-12-FULL-60-25 > RHKK01. The sequence goes on from JBBTZS010000002.1 coordinate 59,833, forward strand.
TGAGTCATATTCTGATCGACCATGTTTGGCATTTATCCAAACGCCGTGACACGCAGGCTGCAAATCGGGAGCCGTGGCTCCGGCCTCATAACTCGGCCACCACTCAGGCGACGGTGCATTTCGATGGCCAAATATCGACGCATCCGGATAGTCTTGCAGGAGCAGACGCAGGGCCTCCGATCCGGCCTCGACCTGACTCGCCGTAGCAAAGGGGAGAAAGACCGCGAGTCGCATTCTTGTGGCAGCTTCGATGGGCACTGTACCTCGATTCTGCAGGCAGCAAGAAAACCCACCGGATGGGCCGATGGGATCGAGCTAGCCAGACTTGAGCACGCCGCTCCTCTGATGAATCTCCACTCGCTCGACATAGTGGCGAGAAAGTCGGGATATCAGCGCGGCGTATGACCTGTCGGGATTGATAACGAATCCATCCGCATCCCGCTGAATCGGTGGGGGGCGGAGAGCGGTGAGATCGCCTTGAAGAAAGCGTCGCACGTCTTCAATCACCTCGGGCGGATGCCCTAGAGTGACCTCAGCAAACAAGTCCTCATGGCGTTCAATGGCATCGTCTTCATGTAGCATTGGCTCAGCGGGCGCCGGAGGATCGAGATTAGAAAGTGCGACTGTTATCGCGTCCGAGCGCCCCTGGGCGTGCCCAGTTCCCTCACCCGCTTCCGCTTCAACCTGGTGTTTCGACTCGCGAATTGAGCGAGTCAAGGGGGGCTCGGACGTGTCATCGTGGTACGATGGAGCCGCAAACCACGCGAATGCTACCGTCTTGTGTCGCGCCCAATCGATGTGTATCTCGGAGACATCGCGGAGTTCGTCATCGCATCGGTCAAGTTCCTCCGGGCTGCTCTTGAGCCAGGTCCGAACGAGTTCCGACCGCCCCAACTTCTCCGAAGCAAGTTCAGCCGCCTCTGCGGCGACCGCCGCGCGCAGGGGGCGAAACCCATCGCGAGCCACGCGGGACAGCAGAGACTGCGCGTTGTGCTCCACGCGACGGGATCGATGGACCTCGTCGAAGAGTCGGAACGGGACAAGTTTCGATAGAGCGCGTGGCGAGCGCAGCTCAAGCTCTGTCTGTATGCCCGCAGGGGAATCATTGTCCGGAATGATACTCTTGTCAACATAGTCCATCAACGCCGGGTCATCGGGGAGACCTAGCCGCTTGACGGAGTCGCGCAATGCGAGCCAGCGCTGTTGGGTAAACCCGTGGCGTCGGAACCACACCGATGCCGACGTGGTAACTTCGCGCGCCCTGTCTAGGTCACGCATAAATGGGGATTGAATGACGCCACTGGCGACGAGATCATTCGTGTAGATGGCGCGCAACCGAAGAAACGCCGCCACGTACCAGGCATCAAGGTTCACAGCATCAATCGGATCCCCCATCAGGAGCTCGGTTTGTTGCGGCAGGGCATTCACAAACGAGCTCCGCCGTAGATGACGCCCGAATGCCCGGAGCCAAACAGATTGAGTGCTGCGACTCTTATTGATTCGATGGAGAGTCTCTGCGAGTATTGCGGTTCCCGCCACATCGCCGGTGGCCTTGGGACCGGTGATGACACCTCAAGGCCCGCGGGCGCCCGCGGCGCCCCGCGGCTCATAATCGACGTTCTTCCGCGTATTTAGGTCATCGATCGTGCGGTTTCGGGCGTCGTACTGCCAGACCCACGCAGGTATTCGCTCCGTCCTCGTCGCAAACGAAACGCCGCCCTGGAGGCGGCGAGGAAGAGTGCGTGCCCGACGGTCTCGGTACGGATAGCGCCGAACCGAGCAAGCGTCAGCGGGGGTCCACGGAGTTGAAAACATGGACCCCTCAAGAACGGTCCCGTCGGCCACGCCGACGGCGGGCGAGACGCATGGAACGGGCTCGTCCTCAAAGCGTGATCTCGTCTCGACTGCGGCGAGGCCCACGAGCCTCGAACGAACAGATCCAGTCAAGTTGACGGAAGCACCCAGCGTAGGACGCCGGTGCCGAACCTGTCAAGATACCTGTCACAAGCGAGAAGAAGATGAAGTTGCGCCGGCAAGCCTCGGAGTTCTCGCGCGCGCGGCCATTGGTGGCTGTGAACTCTCGCGCGAGAGGCTCTTTCGCGCGCTACCGTGATGGATGTCTTTACGAGACAGATCGTTGGGTGGCATGTGTCCACGCATCACTCGGTCGAGTTGGTTCAAGAGGCTCTACGGATGGCGCTTGGCAAGCGTTCAAAAGCTCCGGTGATCTTCCATTCGGATCATGGAAGCGAATACATCAGTGCGGAGTATGTGTCGAAACTGAAGGCGCACGACATCAAGCCGTCCAACAGCGCCAAGGGCAAGCCCTGGCAAAATGCGTTCGTGGAATCCTTCAACTATCGCTTCAAGGAAGAGCTGGGTGATCCGAATCGCTTTGAGGCATTCGACATGCTCTTCCAAGAGCTCTGCTCCAAGTTCACCGAGTACAACGCCGGGAGAATCCACAGTGCGCTCAAGATGTCTCCTGACGCGTTCCACGAAATGAAGACGCGGGAACTGGAGCGATTCACAAACGTGTCAAAAGCTGCCTAAAATCGTGGTGCTGAAAGTGTCTAAAAAAAGGTGGTCTTGCCACCCTTGCGGAGGTACGCGACGCCCTAAAGGTCGCCGACGAGCCATGGCGTACCATGGTCCTCCTCGCGACGTTTGCCGGGCTCCGCTTCGGAGAGCTCGTGGCCCTTCAGTGGGATGCGGTCCACGCGGAAGGGTCGTTCCCTCACCTCCGCGTTCACCGGACGCTCGTCGACGGCGTCGAGGGGACACCGAAGAACCACCGAGCTCGAACAATCCCGCTTCCCGCACCCGTCGCGGAGGTTCTGCGAAACCGTTCTCGCGATGCCGACGGCACGTGGCTCTTCACCAGGTACGGAGGTCCCATCACCCACAAGATGGCGGACAACGCCTTGAAGGCGATCTGCAAGCGTCTCGGACGAGAGAAGTTCGGCTGGCACACGCTCCGTCACACGTACGCTACGTGGCTCGTCCAGTCGGCTGCCTCGCTCCATCATGTCGGAATGCTCCTCGGCCACTCGAGCGAGAAGGTGACGAGGGTCTACATCCATCTTCGCCCCGAGTACCTCCAGTCGACCGTCGCCAAACTCGACACGGAGTTCGCAGCTCTCGGGCAATATACGGGCAAGACAAGCGCCTGAACCGCCTCGCCAAACAAAAAAACCGCCAAGGTTGGCGGTTCTCTGATGGTCCGGCAGCGGGCTACTCTCCCAGGACCGGGTTGGGTCCAAGTACCATCGCTGCTAGTGAGCTTAACTTCCGTGTTCGGGATGGGAACGGGTGTAACATCACTGCTTGAGCCACCGGCTTTTGGGCCAAAGAGCAGTTTGCAAAGAGCAAAGAGCAGCTTTGGAACAGAAGTCGATGGCCGAGAACTGCTCTTTGTTCTTTGAGAGCTGTTCTCTGCTATCGGATCCAATCGTTATACGTGCAAGGCATACTGTACATTCACTAGCTTCACGAGCCATGACAACGCACGAGAACTTTCTTATGTGCGCCGTCCGGTTTTTACCCGGATGGCTGAAGCATTGGACGATTAGTATGGCTCGGCTAAAGACCTCTCGGTCTGTACACCTACCACCTATCAACCTCCTGTTCTCGGAGGGTCCTATGACGAAGGTTCATCTTGAGGACGGCTTCACGCTTAGATGCTTTCAGCGTTTATCCGTGCCGAACGTAGCTACCCGGCGGTGCTCCTGGTGGAACAGCCGGTGCACTAGAGGTTCGTTGTTCCCGGTCCTCTCGTACTAAGGAACAGCCCTCTCAACCTTCCGCGCGCGCAGTAGACAGGAGACCGAACTGTCTCACGACGTTCTGAACCCAGCTCGCGTACCGCTTTAATAGGCGAACAGCCTAACCCTTGGGACCTTCTCCAGCCCCAGGATGCGATGGGCCGACATCGAGGTGCCAAACCTGGTCGTCGATGTGGACTCTTGGACCAGATCAGCCTGTTATCCCCGGAGTAGCTTTTATCCGTTGAGCTTCCGCCGTCCGATATCGTACGGTCGGATCACTATGTCCTACTTTCGTATCTGCTCGACTTGTTGGTCTTGCAGTGAAGCCAGCTTTTCCCATTGCGGAACCAGCGCGATTTCCATCCGCGCCTAGCTGACCTTTGTGAACGCCTCCGTTACATTTTAGGAGGCAACCGCCCCAGTTAAACTACCCACCAGCTACTGTTTCACGATCCGGATTCACGGACCGTGATGAGAATACCGTCAGGGCAAGGGTGGTGTCTCATTGGCGCCCGAAGGCTCCCACCTACGCTGAACATGCCAAGCCGGTACCCAATAACAAGTTGTAGTAAAGCTTCACGGGGTCTTTTCGTCTGACTGCGCGTACAGGGCATCTTCACCCCACTTGCAATTTCGCCGAGTCCCATGTTGAGACAGTCGCTCTCTCGTTATGCCATTCGTGCGGGACGGAACTCACCCGTCAAGGAATTTCGCTCTTTCTGTTACAAGTCCTTCGACTTGATGCGATCATCTCTGTCGCATTCTGCATGTCGCCATGCAGATCGGACTATATCTTCTCCGAAATCATTTCGGAGTCTCGGCGTGTAGTCTCTGAGGATTCCAGAAAACGCGATGGAGATTTTCGATTCATACTCTGAATGATGTTTGCGATACGGTGAAGACCTTCTGAAATCTTATGCTCGCCTCGATCCATACATCGAAGGATCGAAACGAACTTCTCGAAGTCTTCACGTTTTGCGGTGCGCAACGGATATTTCTGAAAGAAAGGAATAATCTTTTCTTGCAGATCCTGTCGCGATCTCACGCAGTATCGAAGCAATGATTCCTTATGATTGTCATGACGGCGGTTGATATAGATCTGACCGCACTCAAAGAAATGTTTAATCACTTTGAGAGCTGATCGGCTTTTTTCACCTTGTGTCACGACAAATTCCGGAAATACTTGCCACCCAGAACCGGTCGTTATGTTGCGGATCAAGCTGACTGAGAAACACCCTTCTCCGTCAACGAATCCACAAATCCAGTTCGCTGTTCCTAGTCTTTCCTGCTGATTGTCTGCACTTGAGACTTTTTTACTGGGCATATTCTATGGCCGAATATTACCTTAGTAGCTCAAGATACTCCAGATGTTCCAGCATTTAGCCAGATTTTCTTCTACATCTCCCGTGGCAACGGAAGTTCGAAGGAGGACTTTCACCTCACTAAGGCAACGAATTATTTCACCTTAGGACGATTATAGTTATCGCCGGCGTTCATCAGCGCTTCGGCTCAAGGCTGCCTCCGCCTGAGGCGGAATGACCTCTCCCCTTAACGTTCTGACACTGGCCAGGCATCACTTCCTATACGTCACCTTGCGGTTTAGCAGGAAGCTGTGTTTTTGGTAAACAGTCGGAAAGCGTCTTTAGCTGCGGCCGGCTTGCGCCGGCAGGCCTTATCCCTAAGTTACGGCCGTTGTATTGCCGAGTTCCTAAACATGGGTTCTCTCGTACACCTGAGCACACTTATGCCTACCCACCTGTGTCGGTTTACGGTACGGTTTCTATAGAGTTAGCCCTAGAAGATTTTCTTGGCACCCCAGTCCCGACCCTCGCTCCGCTTTCGCGAAACTCGCGCTCACCCCGAGGCTTATGACCGGCGGATTTGCCTACCGGTCACCCCTGAGTGCCCGAAGATTCATTCCGGGAATCTCGGTCAGTTGAAGGATGCGTCCCTCCATTGGAACTCTACAGAAGTGCAGGAATATTAACCTGCTGTCCATCGACTACGCCTTTCGGCCTCGCCTTAGGACCGACTAACCCAGGGACGATTCGCGTTGCCCTGGAAACCTTGGGTTTACGGTGGACAGGATTTTCACCTGTCTTTTTGCTACTTATGCCGACATTCTCTCTTCCGAACGCTCCACGGTGCCTCACGGCTTCCGCTTCGGCGCAGATCGGAATGCTCCCTTACCAAAGTATGAATCCTGAGATTCATACCGTCCGCGACTTCGGTATCGTACTTGAGCCCCGGTAAGTTTTCGGCGCCGGACAGCTTGACCAGTGAGCTGTTACGCTTTCTTTAAAGGATGGCTGCTTCTAAGCCAACCTCCTGGTTGTATAAGCCGTCCGACCGCCTTTCACACTTAGTACGAATTTTGGGACCTTAGTCTGCGGTCTGGGCTGTTTCCCTCTTGTCCTATGGAGCTTAGCCCCCACGGACTGACTGCTGGGAACACCGAACGGCATTCGGAGTTTGGTTGGGAGCTGTAAGCTTGCGCCCCAGCTCTCATTCAGTGCTCTACCTCCGTTCGGCTATTAATCAGCGCTAGACCAAAATCTATTTCAGGGAGAACCAGCTATTACCCGGCTCGATTGGAATTTCACCCCTAGCCACAACTCATCCCCGAGTGTTGCACGGCTCGTGGGTTCGGACCTCCATCCCGCTTTCGCGGGACTTCATCCTGGTCATGGCTAGCTCGCCGGGTTTCGGGTTGTGCATACGCCACAAATTCGCCCTATTCAGGCTCGCTTTCACTACGGCTTCGTCCCCGCAGGGACTTAACCAAGCGACGTATGGCACACTCGTCGGCTCATTCTTCAATAGGAACGGTGTGACGGACTTGCGCCCGCTCCACCTCCTTGTAAGCGTACGGTTTCAGATACTATTTCATCGCCCTCCCGGGCTGCTTTTCAACGTTCCATCACTGTACTGGTTCACTATCGGTCAGGAAGAGTATTTAGCCTTGGCACATCGTCGTGCCTGCTTCCTACGAGGTTTCTCGGGCCTCGTAGTACTTTGGATCTGGACAAAAGGGATGGGTGCCGTTTCGCCTACCGGACTATCACCGTCTTTGGTTCCGCTTTCCAGCGGTATTCAACTACAGTCCCGTGCCTTTTTGCCTTTCAGAGGAAAGGCGTGTCCGTCCCTACAACCCACAATATGTCGATAGCCTCTGCTCGCCCCGTTGTCCGCGGTATTACTTGCGTAAGACTCGGTGCAACGGTTAAACATATGTGTTTAGGCTGTTCCCGTTTCGCTCGCCACTACTCAGGGAATCAAGCAGACTCTGTTGTCACGCCGTGACCATTGCTGATCGCGGGTGACAACAGAATCTGCGTTTCAATTTGTTTCTTTTCCTCTGGCTACTGAGATGTTTCACTTCACCAGGTTCCCATCCACGACCTATGTATTCAGTCGTTGGATCATCGTGCTTCACACGATGGGGTTTCCCCATTCGGACATCTCCGGATCATAGGTTGCTTGCCACCTCCCCGAAGCTTATCGCAGGCTGCCACGTCCTTCATCGGCTCTTCGCTGCCAAGTCATCCACCGTACGCCCTTACGTGCTTCCGCCATCCGGAAACCGATCAAAGATCGGACCCGGACGGACAATAAGTGTTCAGATGCGTTGTCATTAATTGACTCGCTTGAAATTGCTTGCCATGCACCGTAATGGTGCATGGCGCGTGTGTGTACATGCCTTGCACGTATAACAATTGGATACTGTTATACATTCAAGATCTTCAGTTTTGAAGATTCGATCCGGGTCTACCGGCGAATGCCGGTCCGAGCCGGACACGGAACGGATTCGAGTGAGTTCGAACCCGATCTGTGTCCACCTCATGCTCTTGAAAAAGAGAGCAAAGAGCAAAGAGCAGTTGGAAAAGAAAACGGGTCTGGCGTCGGCCAAACCCGTGAACTTTTAGGAGTCCGTGGGTCAGCCAAGTGACGAATGGTTCGTCGGATGAAATGGATGGCGCATGTTGGATCTCCAGTGGTCCCCTCAGAGCTGCTCTTTGCTCTTTGCTTGCTGCTCTCTGTACAGGGACATGGGTTTTGAAGTGCCGAAACTTTATAGGAGCCCCGAAACCTTGTCAAGCGCCGTCATTCAACGGAAAATCAGGATATGAAACGCATCCAAATCCGCGCCGTCGGGCGACTCCCCGAGGCCTGGCAACGCGAAGCCCAAACCGCCCTTCTCGCACGGCTTCAACCGTATGCCAAAACCGAAATCCTCGAGGTTTCCGAGGGGCACGGCGGCTCCCGCAAGCCGGATGCGACACGCGCTAAACGGGCCGAGGCCGAAGCGCTTCGTAGGGGCACGGCGCGCCGTGCCCCTACGAACGCATTCGTGATTGCGCTTGATGAACACGGGAAGGAATATGACTCCCTCGCTTTTGCGAAGCAGATCGAGACGTGGTCCGAGGGTGGCCGACCGCTTGTCTTTCTCATCGGCGGTTCGTGGGGCTTGGATGAAGCGCTCGCGAAGGACGCGCACGCAAAACTCTCGCTTGGAAAAATGACATGGCCGCACGCGATCGCGCGCCTGCTGCTTCTCGAACAACTCTTCCGCGCCGAGACGATTGCTCGTGGCAAGGAGTATCATAAGCGACTCTGTGATATACTCTTTCCATCATTCATTCTTGTCTCAAAATAAAACGTACTTTCCGTATGAAGTCCTCCTCCAAAACTTCCGTGAAAACGCCGAAATCGGTCAAGTCTAACAAAGACTGGCATGGCCCCCACTGGCACAGCGTCGGCTGGATCGCGGCCGTAGCCCTCGTGCTCTCGGCCTCGACCATGACGCTCTCCGTCTCCGCGGCATCCGCGCCGGCTTCCCGATCGGCCTCGCTCCGCGACATCAACGAAATCAAAGCCCAGCTCTCACGCTTGGAAATCAAGATTGACCTCCTCCTCCCGACAAACCCGACCGAAGACGCGGCAGACTAACTTCGCCGGGTGCGAATTGGTCGCGCCACATGAACGACGGCAATCTAAAAACGACGGCGGTTGCCGTCGTTTTTACGTGGTGTCTGTAATTATACACTTTGCGCGAACCTACTTTGAACGGAACTAAGGAAGCCACCCCGCCGCCGCTCGCTACCACTCGCCACCCCAAAGAAAAATTTTGTTTGCGGTTTCTGATTTGCGCGCGCCGGATTTTTTCCTCTAAAAGGAAAACAAAACTTTTCTTTGGTGTTCTGCTCGGAACGAGCAAGGCGGCGGGGCTGGCTTCTTTCTGATTTCGCTCGGGTGCGGCGGAATTCCCCCCACACCCCCCTTCCGCCGTACCCTCGCTCGGACGGACGGGATTTTTGGTGGCGTTATCTCTGTGTTTGATTAGCTAATACTTTTTGCGTCTCAACAATAAGCGGATTGTATTCTTGTTGCCCATTGGATTTTAGCAAAAAGTCTTGTAGTTGGGAAACGCCTCTCACTTGATCAGCATATCGCATATTTAACCAACCGACTACGAACAACAATCCCAAATTGTCGCTAGTATTTTCAAACTCCTTTTCAACAAATTCAATTACATCGACAATGTTGGTGTCTCCAACATATTCAATTTTCTTATACTGTTTTAAGCCTGATTCAAACTTCTTCTCCTGAATAAAAAAGAATGCTTTATTGAATCTTGGTAAAGGATGACCTGGCCTAATATGCCAAGCTCTCTTTGTGTGATATTTTGCACGATCCGTCTGTCGCTTGAGCCATTGAAATACAGCCATATTTTGGTGGGCGATGAAATTGTTTTCATCTATTTTTATTGCTTTGTCTGCGTATAAAATCGCTTTGTCCAAATCTTTCATACGACCCCAATAGAGCATTAGGAGAAAATTGTAAGAATCTCCAAGAAAGGATCTCGTTTTTTGTCTGACGAAAGCAAGGTTTGGAAAGTTGATGTCCTGGTTTCGTTCTTTGAGAATAGTTTGGAGTTTTTCGAATATATCTACGGACTTTAGTAAATAATTCACATTTGGTACTGTCGCCAAGCATGCACCGAGAGTATATAAGCTAATCTCTAAAATATTGCCCGAAACTACAATGAGATGATGAAAGGAATCCGGCTGTCTAATGCCCCACATTCTTCGCTGGATCGCCATTCCGATGTCATCTGTAAATTTTTTCTGTTTTTCTTTATCAATTACTCCGTGCTGATAAGATAGTTTGACATTGAATTGTGAGAATGGAGCATTCCCGATATTTCCCTCTGTCGTGTTACCCCAAACAAGCAATTTAATTCCCTTCTTCACGATAAAGGCCTCGGCTGATTTTGCGTCTAAAAAAGCAACGTCAGTCGGAAGTTCTTTAATTTTTATGTCGTCCTGCAATTTGTAAGTAGCAACCTGTTCTCGAAATTTTTTCTTGATTTCTTTATAGTACCCTTGTGAAGTTTCTTCTGTGGCAACTGCAAAAGCGATAGTTAATGCGCTTGGATCATAGAAAAAATTTCGTTTTACAAACCAAACAATCATATGGATAAGTTGCAAGCCAAGCAGGATGCCGATTATCCAATAAGTGTTAAGGACAATGCCGGTTTTAGCGAGAATGGTTATTACCGCAGAAGAGAGTAAAAAAATACCGAAAGCATAAACAACTCCACCACGCTTCGATGGCCATTCCAACCCTCTTAATTCCCGAAGTATTTCTAACATTTCTTTCATGGGGATAACTAACTACTTGTATGCTTTCTATTTATCTTCTATACTGGTAGTATAGCGCGTGCATAATTCTCGTCAATACCCATGATTACCAAAAAGCAAAAACAAGTCCTCGATTTCATAAAGAGCTACAAAACCGCTAAGGGCTACGCCCCCTCTCTTGATGAGATCAGTAAAAAATTCAAACTTGCTTCTGTTTCTACTGCCCACTATTACATAAAGAAACTACAAGAAGCTGGGCAACTCAACAAAGAATTCAACCAACCCCGCGGCGTTTCGGCAATTGAGCAAAAACTAACAATTGAGATACCAATTCTTGGTGCAATCGCCGCTGGACAGCCCGTTGAGGCAATTGAAGTACCGGACGAAACAATTACCATTACCAAAGACGAAATAAGCAAGCAGGGAAAACATTATGCCTTGCGAGTGCAAGGGAACAGCATGATTGACGAGGGAATTTTTGATGGCGATATTGTTGTTATTCGCAAACAAGAAGCGGCGGACAATGGGCAAACAGTAGTCGCTATTATTGATGACAATCAAGCAACGCTCAAAAAACTATACCGAGAAAAAGGTAAATTTCGACTTCAACCGGCAAATCCGACACTCTTCCCGATTTATCGTGATGAAGTTGAGGTTCGTGGTGTTGTTGTAAAAATAATCCGCAATCTTGAATCGCAAACAGATAAAGACCAATCGGATGAAAAATATACCCGCCGCATAGATTACTCGTGGGATTATCGAGGGGAAAATACAAAAACATATACTCATGGTATTCACACCTACCCCGCAATGTTCATTCCGCAAGTTGCTCGCAGATTGTTAGAAACCTACAGCAAAGAGGGCGATACAATTTGTGATATTTTTTGCGGTTCCGGCACGGCTCTTGTTGAAAGCAAAGTTTTGAATAGAAATGCTTATGGCATTGATCTAAACCCATTAGCAATTTTTCTAGCCAAGGCAAAAACTACGCCAATCAACTCTCAAAAACTGACGAAAGAATACATCGCTCTGTTAGGCAGATTGGAAAAAATAAAAGACAGCGGGATTAAAAAGCCAGAGTTCAAAAACCTTGATTTTTGGTTCAAAGAAAAAGCCATCATCAAACTCGCAAAACTAAAAAAAGCCATTCAAGAAATTGAGGATAAGGCGATACGCAATTTCTTGATGGTCGCTTTCAGCGAAACTGTCCGCTACGCCTCAAACACTAAAACAGGTGAATTCAAATTGGTAAGAATTAAAAGTGAGAAATTAGAAAAACACGACCCCGATGTTTTTGGTATTTTCCGAAAAAAAGCGGAAGCGAACATTGCGGGAGTAGGAGAATTTTATAAAGAGGCAAAAAAGGATGTGTGGACAAAAATTATTTTTGGCGATTCATCGAAGGAGAATGGTATAAAAGAAAACTCCATTGATTGCATTATTACTTCGCCGCCGTACGGCGATAGCCGAACGACTGTTGCTTATGGACAGTTCTCTCGTTTATCCGCACAATGGATTGATATTTTTGACGATCCAAACAAAGCTTCGGGTGTTGATAACGAATTGCTTGGCGGTAGGGCTACCAAAACCTTATCCCATGTTCTCTCGTCAGACTACCTCAATGACTCGCTGGATAAAATCGCAAAGCAAGATGAAAGTCGCGCCAAAGATGTTTTAAGTTTTTATATCGGCTTGAATGACTGCCTAAAAAGAGCACACGAAATACTGAAACCAAAAAAGTATTTTTGTCTTGTGATTGGCAACCGATTGGTAAAACAAGTTCGTATTCCCACTGATTTTATTATCGCCGAATTGGGAGAAAAAATTGGATTTACTTGTGAAGAAATTTTTGTCCGCAACATTCCAAGCAAAAGAATGCCCATCAAAAATTCTCCGACAAATATCGTCGGCGCGCTGGAGGAAACAATGAACAGGGAAAGTATTGTTGTTTTGCGGAAAAACTAGATCAGTCGTACCTTATCTCTAAAACAATTGTAGAGTTTGTTGATTTTGACCCTAAAGCCAGTTCCGTGATTTCTTACGCTTCCGCTAGGGCGATAATACATACGAAAATCAACTACGATCTGATCTTTCTTAACCATCTTTTTGAACAACTCAAAATCAAAGTCGCTCAATAAATATGCTTCGTTGAAATGAAAATGTTCCTTGCCTTTGATTTCTCTTGTGTCGGCAAGGACATATACCAATGCTGGCAATTTATCGCCAAACTTTTTCTGCACCGATTCCATATCCCAATAGATATTCAAACGCTTGCCTTTTCCTTGAACGCGAATTTTATCTCTCGCTACAGAAAGTTTGAGCGACTGATTGTTATATCTCTTACATGATAGGGTCGAATGTAGCTCTTTTGATCTGCCATTGGCTCGTTTTGAATAGCCGAAATTATCAAGCAACATTCGGTCCCTATCGCCACCCTTCGGAAGTGGCTCAAGCGTAAAGAGAGTAAGCATTGATTTAGCGTTTCGGCGATACGCTTTTAACTCGGCAACGTCCTTAATATCGTGGAGCGGTATGTTGTTTTCTTTGATGTGGAGCAAATCTTCAAGCGTTTTACCTATGCCGGTATCGCCAACTCTATGGGTTGGTACAAAACCAAGTCTTTTTACTCGTTGCAATTCTTTTTTGAGAGTATTCAAATCCATATTATTTCAAAAAGTAATCAAACGGCTTTTTATAAATCCGCGCAAACTCTTTCAGTGCAACAATATCAATCCGCCTCTGCCCAGCCTCGACTTTCGAGACATGAGATTGCGTCTTGTCTATTAGTTTTGCTACTTGTTCCTGGTCTAAACCGGCCTCTTGGCGGGCCTTTTTTAACTGCTCAACAATGTATTTGTGATCTTTCGAGTAAATCGCCTTGGTCATATTGATACTTGTATGATAGTATTCCATTGTGTTATATTCCAAATTGTCATATACTGATTTAGGGAGTTCTTTAACCTTTTCCGCGCAGGGAGGGTGGGGCAAGGAAAAGAATCTTGTCGCCACCAAAAATCCCGTCCGTCCGAGCGAGGGTACGGCGGAAGGGGGGTGTGGGGGGAATTCCGCCGCACCCGAGCGAAATCAGAAAGAAGCCAGCCCCGCCGCCTTGCTCGTTCCGAGCAGAACACCAAAGAAAAGTTTTGTTTTCCTTTTAGAGGAAAAAATCCGGCGCGCGCAAATCAGAAACCGCAAACAAAATTTTTCTTTGGGGTGGCGAGTGGTAGCGAGCGGCGGCGGGGTGGCTTCCTTAGTTCCGTTCAAAGTAGGTTCGCGCGAAGTGTATAATTACAGCACCATGTAAAAACGACGGCAACCGCCGTCGTTTTTACATGGTGCTGTATTGTACCAAACTCGCACCTATTTCCAAAACAAAGTGAGGTAATGACTTCGCACGCTCCGCGTGCGTGGTGGCTTGAAACTGCCCCGTACGCTCGAAGAAAGCCCCACGCACTGGCGA
>JBBTZS010000003.1:0-17669 GCA_038061235.1 Patescibacteria group bacterium
GCGTGGATCATGCCGCCTCCTTGGGAAGCGTGTCTAGTGTATCCAGGCCACTCCACCCTTCGGTTTGATAATACGCTGATATTGTTGCCACAACTCCTCGAGAGGAATGATACTGTCCCATTTATTTTGGGTCGTACCATAAGGTAGATCGCAGAGAATCATATCAACCGAATTATCCTTCAGTTTCTTCATCTCCTCTAAACAATCACCTTTAAAAATTTGTCCCCCAAGATATTTCATATTTTATTTTTTGGATCGCGGTGCAGCATATCTATTGCTCTTCGATTCGGAAGCAAGCACCACATTTCCGCTACAGAAAAGCCTAATTCAAGTCCGCCTCCACCGGAAAAAAATCTAGCATTTTAATAGGTTTGTGCATTGTTTAAGTATAACACCTTATCCGTGCCTGGTAAGCATCCCAGTGAGATACTTGTGGATAGAACAAAATAAGAACACCCCTTTGCTAGAAAATTTCATTATTAGGCCCCAGGCTAAAATTTAACGTTTCTCCGACTAAATCGCCCTACATGAACTACTGTCGGATTTGTCGGATTTTTGCCTCTCAAAGGCGCGACTCACATGCCTCGAAGCCGCCTGGGCCGCGACCCTCAAAAAAGCCCTCAACACACCACAGAGTCTGGGTACTTAACCCGACTGGCCCGCCATTCAAAAATCCGCCTATTCCGGCGGATTTTTGGATTCAAATCGAAAACTCCTACGCACATATTATAAATAATATTTGATTTTTTTGTAGGCTCCCGCTAAGATTGCCCCGGCTCCTCAAAACCATTCAACCGTCAACCATCTATCCGGGCCGGAGGTATATCATGAAAATCGGCTTGGATTTCGATGGCGTCGTTGTTGACAGCCATAGACTCAAGGCCACCCTGCTGAAGGAAGTGTTTCAATCGGACGTGCCGATTGAAGCCTGCCGAAACCATATCCAGCGACATTGCGGGATCAGGATGCACAAGGAGTATCTCCACGTACAGCGGCTGGTGTATGAAAACAAGACGTATCACGAACGGCTTGAATTTATGCCCGGCGCGGAACGGAGAATCAAGCAGCTGCGAGACCGCAGACACGAGCTGACCATCATCAGTTCACGCAGTCCGCAAGCCGCCACGCTGGGACTCTCATGGCTCAAAACGCGCAAGCTCGACGTGCCGTTCATCCCGACGGGCAGACACGCGTCCAAGGCCGCGACGGCCAAGCAACTCGGACTCGACTGCTTTGTTGATGACGACCTCGTCAAGCTCAATCAACTTATGGGGACGGTTTCTAAGCTCTACCTTTTTAGACAGCCCCACAACGCGATGATCAAGGATGCGGGTCCGCATATCGAGATCGTCAAAAGCTGGGCGGAGGTTGGCAAATCTCTCTCCGTATTCACGGAGGTATACTGACGACGCATCATCGTCGGTTTTTTGTCCCGTGAAGTCTTGACCGTTCGCGAAGGGAGGGATTGATCCCCCTTTTCGCGAGAGGGGGGATTGACACGATAAAAGAATAATTCTATCATTCAGTTTCGTAAACAATTATCACCAGCCTATGGCCAAAAAGAAAACGGGCAAAGCCCCCAAGTACCAGGTGAACAAGATCGCCGGGAACGTCAAAAAGATGCGTATGAACCTGGATCTTTCGCGCGAGAACCTCGCCAAGAAGGCCAAGGTGAACTACAACACAATCATCAAACTTGAATCGGGCGCCAACAAGAACCCGACGATCAAGACGCTGATCGGTATGTGCCACGTATTCGGCTGCAATGTCGAAGGGTTGATCAAATAAAAGAGCAAAGAGCAGCAAACAAAGAGCAGTCCTGTACTGCTCTTTGTTTTTTGTTTACTGTTCTTTGCATGAAATCCTTCACCGAGCGCGTGTACGACGTGGTTCGCAAAATCCCGAAAGGGGAAACGCTGACCTACGGCCAAGTAGCTCGGGCGATCGGGTCGCCGGGAGCCTCTCGCGCCGTCGGAAACGCGCTGAATAAAAATCGAAATCATGATGTACCTTGCCACCGGGTCATTCGTTCTGACGGCTCGGTTGGCGGGTTTGCGCTGGGGACGAAAAAGAAGACGGCGATTTTATAGGAAGAAGGCGCAATAGCCCCGGATTTTATCTAGCCCGACCAAAATGGCGAAATGCATTCGCTAAAGGATCAGAAAGGTAAGGACTTGAATGGGATGAAGTGAGACCATTGTGGTACAATGGGGCCGTATGCGATCCTTTCCGCCACAGGTGGAAGATGCCGTGATTTCAAGCCAGGATCTTTTTGTCTGGGAAGCGCCTGCGTATTTGAAATTTGAACGCGGTCCCGGGTGGTATTTCGTGATGGCCATGGCTGCCGTCGCCCTGATGGCGTACGCCGTCTGGACGGCGAATTTCCTGTTCGCATTCATCATCCTGTTGATGGGGATCTTGCTGCTTCTCGTCGGAAACAAGGACCCGCAAAATGTCCTTGTGCAGGTTGGGGGAAATGGCGTCGTCTGGAACGGAAAACTGATCCTGTTTCAGGATTTAGACGAATTCGCCATCGTCTATCATCCGCCGAACGTTAAAACGCTATATCTGATCGCCAAAAGCCCTTTCACGCCTCGTCTGCGCGTCGAGTTGGAAGAGCAGGACCCAATCTCCTTGCGCACTCATTTACGGCAGTTTTTGAAGGAGGATCTGGACTTGCAAAGCGAGTATCTTTCGGATATAGTAGCGCGGCTTTTGAGGCTTTAGGCAGCCATAGCTCAGCTGGATAGAGCGCTTCCCTGCGAAGGAAGAGGTCTGAAGTTCGAATCTTCATGGCTGCACCACGAAGAGAACCGCCGCGTAGGCGGTTTTCTTGTTGCTCAGCTGGATAGAGCGTCCCGATGGACATCGGGAAGGTCTGAAGTTCGAATCTTCATGGCTGCACCACGAAAAAAACTCGGTTCAAACCGGGTTTTTTCGTGCAGCGATCGAGAGATGCTTGCCCGCCAAGGCTACGAAGTTGCCGGTGGGTTATGCTAGGATCAAACCATGCTTCGATGGGATGAACCAGTCTCCTTTGTGAAAGGCGCGACGCCGTCGGTGCGGCGGGCGTGGGAGTCTTTGGGTATCAAGACGATCGAGGATCTCTTTGTGACCATCCCGCGCCGTTACGACGATTATTCGAAGATCACCAGCATCCGCGAGGCGATGGCGGGGGATAACGTCACATTGAAAGTAAAGGTGGAGAAGTGCGCAAAGGTGAATACGTTTCGTAAACGCTTTCAGGTGTTCAAGCTCACGGTTTCGGATGAAACGGATAAACTGACGACCAACTTTTTCAATCAACCTTGGGTCCTAACGGAATTCGTCGAAGGCCGCGAGATTTTTTTGTCCGGCAAAGTGAAATTTGATCCGCGATACGGAAAGACGCTCGTGAATCCATTATGGGAATCGACGGAAAAAGAAACGCTCGCCGCAGGCAAACTTGCGCCCGTGTACGGTTTGGCCGGAACCTTGGCTCAAAAGACCTATCGACGATTGGTGGCGTATGCGATTGAAAATCTCGCGCAGGACTCGATCGGCCTGGACTCGGCCGATGAGACGAAAGCCTTCGTGGACGCTTTGCGGCAAGTCCATGCTCCGGAATCGGCGGAGGACGCGGAGGAGGGGAGGCGGGTGCTCGGGTATCGGGAAATGCTCACCTACCAAGTCGCGTTGCGTCTCGCGAGTCGCGAAGCGGATGCGCACGGCGCGCCGCCGATCCCGTTCGACGAACCGTTTGCGAAATCGTTCGTGGAACGTCTGCCGTTTGATCTCACCGGCGATCAAAAGCGCGCCGTCTGGGCGGCGTTGAAAGATATGTCCGCCGAAGGCGGGTCCGCCTCTGGCGGTGAGGCGAAGAAGCCGATGCGTCGGCTTCTGCAAGGCGACGTCGGGTCGGGGAAAACGGCCGTGGCCGCGTTTTTGATGGCGCATGTGCAGCACGCCGGAGGGTCGGGCGCCCTGCTTGCGCCCACGGACATTCTCGCCAAGCAACATGCGGAAAGCCTGCGACGGATTTTGGCCGGTCATGCCACACGACTCGTCCTCGTCACTAGAACGGACAAGCGCCTGTTTTATCAACATGATGAACAAAAATTGGATGCAGCTTCTTTGATGGAAACCGTCGATCGGGGAAACGCGATTTTCGTCGGGACGCATGCGCTGCTCGAGGCCGGACGACTCCCGGCGGACCTCGCGCTCGCTATCGTGGACGAGCAACATCGTTTTGGCGTAGACCAGCGCGAGACGCTCGTCGTGGCCGCGCGCAAGGACGGACGCGTCCCGCATCTCTTGAGCATGACGGCCACGCCGATTCCTCGTTCGCTCGCGCTCGTCATGTACGGCGATCTGGACGTTTCCGTGATTCGAGAAAAGCCGGCGGGACGTATTCCGATCAAAACGTTTGTGTGCCGCGGCGCCGGACGCGAAAAGGCGTATACCGCGATCCGCGAAGCCGTCGGACGCGACGAGCGCGTTTTCGTCGTGTGTCCGCTCATCGACCCGTCGGACGCGCTTGGCGTCGCGAGCGCGACGGACGAGGCGAAACGTTTGGCGGGCGTAGGGGCGCAGCATGCTGCGCCACTACAAGGCGTCGCGATCGGCTTGCTGCACGGGCGCATGAAAGCGAAAGACAAAGATGACGCGATGCAAGCCTTCCTCGAGGGAAAAACACCCGTCCTCGTCTCGACGACCGTCATCGAGGTCGGTGTGGACGTGCCAAACGCGACCGTGATCGCCATCGAGGGCGCGGAACGCTTTGGCCTCGCGCAGCTTCATCAATTACGAGGACGTGTCGGACGCTCGCATCTTCCCAGTTCCTGCTACCTCATGACCGACACGGACGGCATTCCGTTCCAGCGACTGAAGCTGCTCGAGACGATCGACGACGGCTTCCGCCTGGCGGAAGAAGACCTTAACCGTCGCGGCTCCGGCAACCTATACGGCACGCAACAAAGCGGAGAACTCGGTCTAAACATCGCACGCTTAACCGATACGGACATCATTTCACGCGCACAATCCGAAGCGACGGAAATCGTCAAAGACGACCCGACGCTGGAAGATCACTCTTGGTTAAAGCGGCAGGTGGAACGGTTGAGGGTTACGGCGCACCTCGAATAACGGTAGGGGCACATGGTTATGTGCCCCCGTCATGCGTTTGTCGCGGGCGCATAACCATGCGCCCCTACGGTAATACGAATCGAATCGCTTCTTTCAGCGTTGCGCATTGGATTACGCGCATTCCGTCCGGCGTTTTATACGCGTCTTTTTGCGTCGGGATGAGCGCCGTCTTGAATCCGAGGCGTCCCGCCTCCTTCAGCCGCGCGTCGAGACACGAAACGGGACGCAACTCGCCGGCGAGACCGACCTCACCCCACGCGACGAGATCATGCGCGAGCGGCTTGTCCGTTTTGGCGGAGGCGAGCGCGAGACATACGGCGAGATCCACCGATGCGTCTTTTGCCTCCATACCGCCGATCGTGTTCACGAACGCGTCCTGATCGCCAAACCCGACGCCGGACCGCCGTCCCATGACGGCGAGCAATAACGCGACGCGATTCAAGTCCACGCCGGATACGCGGCGAAGCGGCGTTCCGTATCCCGCCGGCGTCACGAGCGCCTGAATCTCGACGAGAAGCGGTCGCGATCCTCCCATGAGACAGCTCACGACGGTCCCGGGCACGTTTTTCGGACGGTCGGCGAGCAATGCGGCCGATGGATCCAGCACTTCTTCCAACCCGGATTCTTTCATGGCGAACAAGGTCACGTCGTCCGTAGCGCCGAATCGGTGTTTGAGTACACGAAGGAGTCGAAAGGCTTGGTTGCCGTCGCCCTCCATCATCACGACCGTATCAACAAGGTGTTCAAGGAGTCGCGGTCCGGCCAAGTCGCCGTCTTTCGTTACCTGACCGACAAGAAACACCGGCGAACCGGATTTTTTGGCGGCGGATGTCACGATCGCGGCCGAGGCCTTGATCTGTGTCGGGTTTCCCGGTTCGCCCGGAACGTTGGCGTGGCGCATCGTCTGGACGGAATCGACGATCAGGAGCGCAGGTTTCACCGAATCGATCGTCGCCGCAATCGTGGAAGCGTCGGTTTCGTCCAAGAACGACAAATTTTTCGGTAGGGACACGGCATGCGGTTCCCCAACGTTCATCAACCGATTCAAACGCAAAGCGACTTGAGACGGCGATTCCTCGCCCGTCACGTACACGACAGATGCGCCCGTCTTTGCGAGCGTAAGCGCGACTTGTGCGAGCAGGGTCGATTTTCCGATGCCCGGCTCGCCGCCGAGCAGCGTTACGGAGCCGGACACGAGGCCGCCGGAAAGCAGACGATCAAGCGGACCATATCCGGTCGGCATCTTTGGCGCCTGCCCTCGCGCCATCAAATCTGTGAACGATTGCGTCTTCCCGGGCTTGGAAGTGATCCTTGAACCCTGATCCGTGACCCCTGACCCTCCTTGAGCGATCGTACCCCATTTCCCGCATTCAACACACTGTCCCGACCATTTGGAAGACTGGGCGTCGCAATGGGAGCATTCAAAAATCTGCCTGGGAGTTTTCATGTCGATAGCCTAACGGAAAAGGAACGCTCCATCCAGAAAAATCTATGAGGGATCTCTTGCGTTAATTATTATTCATGTCGTTACAATAATCATCCTCTTTGCTCAACCAGTACCCCCTGCAATCATCTACCTCTCGCGGAGGGACGCTTTGGCACGTTGCCCAAAGTTTCATTTTTCTGCAGGCGCCAATCCGTACGCTGCATCCCGTACCTCCGTAACGGGCAAAGGTACAGCGTTGGCGAATATATGGGTCATGATATTCGTCACATCCATCGTACGCTCTTTTGTAGATGCTGGCCGAGGCAAGCATTTGCGTACGTGGTTCAAGGAGCTCCGGAACGGTGTAGCATCTGCCTTGAATCGTACGACCGAGCGTGCCATCCGGGCATCTTGGCAATTTACACGTAGAACTCTCCGGTAAGAGAGTGACCTGTCCGAGTCCGATACCGATACTGAATCGGTCATCAATACCGTAATCCGGCGGAGCGTTTGGGTTAAACCTTGCGTTGTTCCGAATACTGCCATCCTGGATGGCGGCAATTTGAGCGGCATTGAGACTTGATGATCCGGGACGACACTCCGAACCTGTCCACTCGCCCGGCGGAACCGGAAATGTGCTTTTGCTGTAGCGAACACCGCTGCGAATGAATGCGCGACGAGAAAAAACTCCGACGCGAGGCACGTTAGAATCATAACCGATCGCGTTTGCATTCCCCCCGGATTCTCCGATTGTTACGGCGTTTAATCCACATTCGTTCACTCTGAATTCTTGAGCGATTTCACTTACGAGAGCCGTCACTTCGGCTTTGGTGGGTATGGCGCGGCCGGTTGCGGATTGGTAGTCCGATTCGGGGATGAGTTCTAAACCCTCGTTCTCTACAAAAGCCAATCTGAGCGCATTAAAATTCACCGTGTCCGGATTCACCGTATTCAGAATCATATAAGCCCCAAGTACGACCAGCATCCCCATCAAAGCGTCGATGATAATCTTCTTACCGGCCTGAATGTCGCCGATGCTCGCGCCCACGAGATAACGGAACCCCCCGTATACGACCATCACGATCGCGAAAATCAGAACGACGCTGACTCCGTAACGATACATGGCGTTGATATATTGCGCGAGAAAGGGAACGATGACTTCATTCCCTTCTTTCGTCGCGGGCGATAACGGATCAGCGCCGGGAATTTCAACGCTCAAGATCGGAGTAATCGGCTCGAACTTTACGTTCCCTTCCGCGTCAATCGTCACCGAACGTTCGGTCGGATGACATGTCTTTCCGCCACCGGACGTAGCAGCGCACTCCGCGTCTTCCTGACACTGGCTTGTCCGCTCGCATGGCTGTTCGGCGGCGATTAGACACTCTCCGGAAGCGCATACATACGTCCGGTCCGTAGGACACGTCCGACCGGCGTCGCATCGTGGATTCACGGCGTCGCCCTCGATCAACGGGGAATCATTGAATACACAGATACCGTTGCCACTTACGTTGACGCATCGATACGCGCCCGCACAACCGGTTTCCGGCGCTCCGAACGTGCATCGTACAAAACAGCCCGATCCATCCGGAAGCCGAGGATCGCGCGCGCAATACCCACCGCCCGTGCAACCGGTATCGGGGCAGGGAGCGGCTTGGGCGGGGGTGGGGGAGGAAATAAACAAAGAACAAAGAGCAAAGAGCAGCAACGCTGCGGGAACGGAGCGGCTCTTCCTGACTGCTCTTTGTTCTTTGCTCTTTGCCTCATGCATATCAATATCCCAATTTCGCTTTTAAAATCGCCCAGCGCAGATCGGCGGCCGTCACATAACCGGTCAACGTTTGCTTCCCGATAAAAAACGTCGGAGCGCCGGTCATGCCGTGCTCTTGCGCAATAGCGACATCATCCTGGATGGATTGGACGTGCCGGCCCGAGTTCAAACATTCTTCGTACGCGAATTGGTTCAGGTTGAGCGTCCGGCCCATCTCCTTGACGCTGTCGAGCGAAAGCGAAGGGGATGACATCAAGAGCTCGTGGACATCCCAAAAACGATTTTGCTCCGCCGCGCAACGGCCGGCCACCGCTGCGACCACGCCCGTCGGGTTATCGCTTGCCACGGGCATATCGCGCCACACATGACGGACGGAGTCCTTGTTTTCGAGCAGCACTTGACGCAACTCCTGCTCCGAAGCGCGACAGTACACGCAGCTAAAATCGGCAAACTCGACGATCGTGACGGCTTTCGGATCGGACGAGCCGCGCGCGGGATCGGACGGGCGAATGGCGGGTTGCGTCGGTGCAAGGGCTTCCTGCCGCGCCATTGGCGGGGGTTTGCCGGTTTCAAAGGTGTTCGCGAGGCTGTACACCTCGCTCCAAACAAGCAATACGGACAAGACGCCGAGTAATCCGACGAGCAGCCAAAGAATTTTTCGTCGGTCTTCCATAATTATTGAAGATTAAACCGGATCAGGCGACCGGTGGTCGCATCCGTAAACAAGGCCGTGGCGCCGTCGGGCGTGATCGTCATTTCTTTCACTGCGGCATTTCCCGCGGGAACGCCCAGATTGATTTTCGTTCCGGCGGCAAGATCGATCTTGTAAATCTCATCCGGAACGCTCGAAAACAGTTCACGCTGCAACCCCGCTCCGCGGTCGAGTCGCGTCGGCACGCCGCAAATCACGACCGTTTCGCTTTGCCACGCGCATTTATCCGCCCAGGTGTTCAGCTGCAGATTGCGGCGGTTCGCGTTTACCGAATCTCCCTGCGCGCCGCTAAACCAAAGCGTCGGAAGATAATTATTTTCTGACGTATACACGCTGTACAAAATATTGGCACCGCTCGGCGACCATTCTGGCACAAAACCTCGACCTTCGACGATGAGACCCTTAAAATTCTCGCGGTTCTGTCCGAGCAGAAGAATCTGTTGCCGGTCAAAACCCAGCGGCTCGCCGGTAAAAGAGTAGGCGATGACCTGATTATTCGGCGACCAGCTCACCTCGACCTTGTCTTGATTGTTGCCGAGCGGTTCGACCGGGCGCGCATTGGTTCCGTCCGGATTTGCCACGACGAGAAAGCGGTTGTCCTCGTTGTTGCCGACGCTCTTTGTCACGATCTTGTCGTCTTGCGGCGAAAAAGCGAATTGCTCCCAGTGTTGCGGAAGCGTGACTTGGCGATCCGTGGCAAAATCGTAGTAAATATTACTCCCGTCCGGATACTCAAGTACGGCTTTGTCGGAATTTTTTGCCCATGCGACGTTTTGCACCTGAAAAAACACCTGATTGGACAGGGGCGTGACGGTTCCGTCCGCGTTGTAGCGATAAAATTTGCCGTCTAGCTGATTGTATCCGCGTACGTCACCGGTGCGTGACATGGCGATGTTAGCCGTAGGCGTTTCGACGACGATGCTCGTGCGCACCACGGACGGCACGCCGGTCGGAAGCGTCGGAATGGCTCCGGGAATCACGCCCGGCGGCGGTAAACCCTGTTCCGTCGGCTCTTCACCCGGCCCGGGCGGTTGCGCGACGCCCGTACCCGGCAGTCCTCCCGGCGCGGTCGGGACGCCCGGCGTGACCACGGGCGGCTCGGCGACCGGACGAAAAAAGAACCAATACAACCCAAAGGCCATGAGGCCGACCACGAGAACAAAACCGACGATAAGAAGGATCCGCTGAACACGTTCATTCATATGGAATCAGTATACCATGCGAAAAAATACCTTAAGAGCTGCCTACGAAAGAAGATAGACCAGGCCGCCGATACCGGTCCCCACAGCGGTCCAGAAAATAATAAACGGCGCTATAGCGATGCAAAAACTCACGAACAGGACGGTGAAAAGGATAATATCCATTGCCACGATGCCCGCCACCTCAATCGGAAATTGTGCCGGTGGAAAAAACCTGCGTGTCAGAGAGCCTTTACGAAAGGTACTCGTAAGCACTCGCATGTTCATATTGGCAATCGCGGCAAAAATACCGACGACGTCTACTAATCCATGCGCCGTATCGAAGAGATCGATCAGACGGCTGACGTTGCGCTTCGCGGCCTCTCCCTGTTTGAACAACTTTTGTGTACGAGAAAGGTTCAGCTTCGCTTCTTCCTCCTCGTCGACGTCGAATGCCTGAAGCGCGGCGGCTCTGGTTCGCGCCATGTTCGCTTGAAGTTTGGCGGCCCGTAACGCGTCCTCATCCGGCTCTGCCTCGCCCGCGCGAACGCGTTGCGCGCGCTCCTTCTCCGGTATGAATGTCGCTCCTTCTGGACTGCCCGTGGCACCCGGCTGAAATCGTTCTTGTGCGGCCGACAATTCGCGCTGTTGACGCATGAAGTTCGCACTCGCTCCCTCGCCGCCGGATGAAAACAGGTCTTCCGATACGTCAGGCGCTTCGGCTTCCGCGTACGACTGCGGGATCGTATCGATCACGGGATTCGCGCCGGCGCCTTCCGTCGCGAATGCCGCTTCGCGCGCGTCGGGCGATCCTACGCCCTCCTGATACCCGCCGGCGGCACGATCGACCTGCTGTCCGGCGGAAAACGCGACGGCCGTGGCTTGCGGAAGCGTTAACGCACCGCGCGACAAACGGGCGCGAACCGAATCGGGTAATCCCGTCGTCGAGGCCGGCGCGAGACGCTCCGTCGCTGCGGGAACCGTTGTCGCGTAAGAGCGCGGCGGGGGAGTAGCGCTTGGCGCTTCGGTAGATTCGACGGCAGCGGACGGAGTCGGGAGTCGGGAGTCGGGAGTCGGGAGTAGGGTCGCGAGTAAAGCCGCGGCGCGTTGCGGTGACGGATCCGGCACATCCGGCGGGATGCTTTGCGCCACCAACCCGACGATCGATTTCGGAATTTGGCCGCGGTGCACTTCCGGCGCAAGATTGCGCATCATGTTCGTCGCGATACGAAGCTGCTGCGCTTGCGCCTCATCGGTTTGCAGACCGTATCTCGCCATCGCGAGCTTGTTTTGCGTATTTCCGAGCTGCATCGAGACTTGTTGGATTCTGCCAGACACATCGGGCGCTCGATACGCTCCGCCCGTTGCGGGCGCGGCCGCCTGCGCGTTCAGCCCAGAAACTTCTCTGCGTAAACCGTCCGCTTGCGCTTGCAGATCTCGGATCGAACCGCGCTTTTCCGTGGCGCGCGTCGAAACGACGTCAAGCGCGTGCATCGCTTTTGCGTACAGCGCTTGTTGCTCGATTGCCGCCGCCGGGCTCGCTTGCACGGTCCCTGCCGTCATCGCGCCGAGGGCGGCTCCGGCGACTCCGAGCGCCGCCGCGACCGGCGTTGCGGACGCTGTAGGAACGGACACCGTCGCCTTGATTCCGGTCGGAGACGGCGTGGATTTTGCCCGTTCAACTTGCGTTTTGAGCTGAACGCGCGTTTCGCGGATCGACGGTTCATTCGGCGCTTGTCCGACCGGAACCGTCGTCGAGACTTTGACGGAAGGCGCCGCTGATTGTGACGCTTCCTGCGCGGTATCTTCAAATACTTCAGTCGGCTCTTGTGATGCTTCTGTTTCGACTTCTTCAATCGGCGAAGGAGCGTGGGAGGGCGTAGCCGGCGCGGAAACGGGTGTAGGAACCGTTCCTTTCGTTTTCTTATTCTTCCCGACCAACCCGTACGTTAAATCGGAAAAATTCTCGCGCACCTTTCTGTCTACCAAATTTTCTTTTTCACCCGATTCATCGCCCTGAGAGCCTCGCGTTCGAATCCTGGTCGGTCCGCTTGGGCCCCCTTTCGCATCCGAATCGTCTTTATACAACGGCGAGGAGCTGCCGGACATTTGCTTGCTCGAAATCCACGAAGAACCCCTCGAGCTTTCCACCAGCAAGTCGCCGGTCGTCGCGTCGTATCCGGAGACGCGTCCGGCATCGATGTACGAGCCGACGGATAGGCCCTTTGGGGGTTTAGACGACCCAAGATTCCTCGGCAACGGGCGTGCCGCCGCCGATTCGTATTCTTTCTCGTTGATCGTCCTTGTATCCACCGTGTCGCCGACTCGCCGAGACACTGTCACCTTTCCATTATCCGATGATTGGATCGTCCAATACTGTCCGCCCAAGTCCAAAATTTGGCCGAATTTAGGTTTCGACGTTTTGGATTTTTTTTGTCGTTCTTTGGCCCCTTCTTCGGAACCGGGAACGGCTTGCGGCTCATCGGCCATGCGATGATTTTAGCAGATAAACCGATTCGTAGGGTCCGCGCGGATTCGTCCCACGGTAGGGACACATGGTTATGTGCCCACGACCCACGAACGTCGGCATACGTGTTACGCGATTTTAATCCGATCCTTGCTGACGCTGATCGTTCCTTTTTTACGATTCGGATGTTCCAGCAAAAATGTGCCGAGCAGCGACATGATCTCGCGCTCGACGATGTGACGCGCGGCGCGGGCGCCGTCTTCGGCGGAACGATCGCGGTTTACGAGCCAGTCCAACACGTCATCGCCGGCGGAAAGCGCGACTTCCTGCGCTTCGGCAAGGCGCATCAGCGTTTCGTCGAGCTCACGACGGACGATTTCGCGCATCGAATCGGTTCCGAGCGGACGGAATATCGCGATCCGATCGATACGATTCAACAATTCCGGACGGAATCGCTCTTTTAATTGTTCTTTTACGAGCGATTCGAACCCGTTTGCGTCCGCAACGCCGAAGCCGAGAGTCGTACGCGACAGATATTCGGCGCCGACGTTCGACGTCAACACGATATACGCGTGACGAAAGGGGATCGTGCGGCCGTTTGAGTCCGTGATCTTGCCGTCTTCAAGCGCCTGAAGCAGCAAATGCTGCACGTCATGATGCGCCTTCTCGAACTCGTCGAACAGGAGAACGGCATGCGGATGCTTGCGGATCGTATCGGCGAGACGGTTTCCCTCGCGATACCCGACGTATCCCGCGGGTGAACCGAGCAGCTTTGAAACGGAGTGGCCTTCCGCAAACTCGGACATGTCGAACTTTACGAGTGCTTCTTCGCGACCGAAGAGCTCTTTTGCGAGCGCTTTTGCGAGCTCGGTCTTTCCCGATCCGGACGGACCGACGAAGAGAAAACTCGCGCGCGGACGCTTGGGATCGGACAAACCGAGACGCGAGCGCTTTACGGTTTCGGCGACGGCGCGCACGGCGTCCGCTTGGCCGAGCACGGCTTGCGCAAGACGTTCTTCAAGCGTGACAAGCTGATCGCGTTCGGATCGCAGGATGTCGGACAACGAGACGCGCGAGAGGCGAGAAACGGTTCGCGCGATATCCTCGACCGTGACCGTTAATCGCTTCGCTTCCTTTTTCTTTTTCAGCGCATCGACAAGACCGGTACGTTCTTTCGCAAGACGATCGAAGTCGGCTTGCGCCTTGGACGCGCGTTCGAGTTGCTGCTCCTGTACGGCGCGGTCTTTTTCTTCGCCGATCGCCGTTAACGCGACATCGAGCGCGCGGATGCGTTCCATATCTTCGCCGGACATGCGTCGCGCGTTTACCGAGGCGGCGGCTTCGTCCAACACGTCGATCGCCTTGTCCGGGAAAAAACGATCCGTGAGATAGCGATGCGCAAGACGCACCGCCGACTCGACGGCCGCATCCTCGTAATTCACCGCGTGATGGTCTTCATATTTCGATTTCACGCCCTGTAGCATGCGCAAGACGAGCTCGGGCTCCGGTTCGTGAATCTCGACGGGCTGATATCGGCGTTCGAGCGCCGCATCCGGCTCGATATGCTTTTTAAACTCGTTCCACGTCGTCGCGCCGATACAACGGATCTCCCCGCGCGCCAACGCCGGTTTCAGAATATTCGCGGCATCGAGCGAGCCGGAAGAGGATCCCGCGCCGACGAGGTTGTGGATTTCATCGATAAACAAAATGACGTTCGTGTCTTCTTTCGCTTCTTCCACAAGCTGCTTAATACGCGCCTCGAATTCTCCGCGATACATCGTGCCCGCGACCATGAGCGCAAGATCCACCGCAAACAATCGCTTGCCGTGAAGAGCGTCGGGGACTTCGCCGCCGGCCAAACGCTGCGCCAATCCTTCGACCACGGCGGTTTTTCCCGTACCCGGTTCGCCGAGGAGAATCGGATTGTTTTTCGTGCGTCGACACAGCACTTCGATCAGACGATCGGTTTCCTGCTCGCGGCCGATCACCGGATCAAGCGTCGCGACCATGGCGGGGGACGTAAGTTCGCGCGCAAAAATCTCCAACGCGCGCGGCTTTTTTTCACGCGAAGGACGACCGCCGCGCATGTCCGGCGCCTGCATCGGTGACGGACCTTGGCCCAACGGCGAAGTCGGCGCGGATCCCTCCGACTCTGCCGCGCCCTCCGTCGCCGCGTCGCCCAGTTCCGGAAAACGGCTGGTCGAACGCAACACGCCAAGCAACTGCTCCTTCGCAAAGGCAAGATGCATGCCCGTTTCCGCCAAAAAATTATGCACGTCCGGCACTTCGGATTCGAGCAAGGCGTACAACAGATGCTCCGTACCGACGTATTTCTGCTCATGTACATGCGCAAGCAACACCGCTTTTTCGAGAATGCGTTTTACGGCCGGTGAAAGATCGGGCGCGATCGGCGCCCCCGGATCATGCGGCATCGGCATTCCGCAAAATCGGCGCTTGGCATCATCTTCACGAATATTTGCTTTCACAAATATCTCCGATGCGATGGAACCGCGTCCGGATAGCAACCCGACGAGCAGGTCGCCCGGCTCCACGCGATCACGGCCGCTCCCCACCGCAAACGCCAACGCGTTCTGAAGCGCGTCTTTGAGATGGACCGTAAAACGGTCGAGGAGGTCGGGGAGGATCATAGGGATGAGAATGTTAGAAGTCAGATGTCAGATGCCAGAGGTTAGAGAGAAGTCAGATGTGGGGGATAGTGGCCAGTTTACAGTAACCAGTTGACAGTGGGTTCGATCAGCGTGTGTCGAGCATGCCGCGTAGACGGCGGATGCGCTCTTCCGCGGGCGGATGGGTCGAGAAAAATCGACTCCATTGTTTGCCCTGTCCGAACGGATTGGCGATGAACAGATGGGCCGTCGCGCTTGAGGCCGTACGCATCTTTCCGCCATGCTTGGAAATCTTTTCCAGCGCGCCGGCCAATCCTTCCGGATAGCGCGTGAGCAACGATCCGGACGCGTCCGCGAGAAATTCTCTGCTCCGACTCACCGCGAGTTTGATCAATTCACCGATGATCGGTGAAACGATAAGAAAGACGAGGCCGACGATGATAAATGCGGGATGCATATCGCGACGACCGCGTCCGAAACCGAAACGGAAAAAGATATCGCCCATGAGCGTCAACGTACCGACGAGCACGGCGACGAGCAACATGTACCGACTGTCGAAATTTTTTACATGCGACAATTCATGCGCCGCCACGCCTTCTAACTCTTCGTTTTCCAGCAAGTCGATCAAACCGGTCGTGAACGCGACGGACGCCTTTTCCGGACTCGTACCCGTCGCAAACGCATTCGGCGCGGCGTCCTCGATCACATACACCTTGGGCATCGGCATGCCGGCTGTGATCGTAAGATTCTCCACGATGTTCCAGAGATACGGATACTCGTCACGCGTCTTGATGTGTCTCGCGCCCGTGGTGAACAGGACCAGCTTATCTCCCCAAAGCCACGAAAACATCGCCATTCCAAGCGAAAGCGCTAACGCGAAAACGAGGCCGATTTCGCCGGCCCCGCTTACTTGTCCATAGACGTAACCTGCCGCAGCGAGAATGCCGATGAATACGGCGATCAACAGCCACGTCTTTCTCTTGTTTGAGTCGATGTGGGAATACATGGCAGAGAACAATGAACAAAGAGCAGAGAGCAGCTACTGTTCTTTGCTCTTTGTTCTTTAAAAACTGACGGTCGGCGCTTCGCGTTCCTCCTTGGCGTCGACCTCGAAGAATTCGCGTTTTATGAATCCGAGCACGTCCGCGACCATGTTGGTCGGGAACACTTGAAGCTTGGTGTTGAAATCGCGCACGTTGCCGTTGTAGAAGCGGCGGGAGGCCTGCACCTTGTTTTCCGTGTCGGAAAGTTCGTCCTGCAATTTGAGAAAGTTCTGGTTCGCCTTAAGGTCGGGATACGCTTCCGAAAGCGCGAATATCGACTTCAACGTGCTCGAGAGCATGTTTTCCGCGACCGCCTTGTCATGCGGACCCTGCGCGGCCATCGCGGCCGTACGCGCGGCCGTCACCTTCTCGAACGTACCGGCCTCATGCGTGGCATATCCCTTCACCGTCGCAATGAGGTTTGGAATGAGGTCGTAGCGGCGCTTGAGTTGCACGTCGATATCCGACCAGGCTTCGTCCACGCGATTCTTGAGCGTAACCAGACCGTTATACGTAAAGATCAGCCAAGCGGCGACCACGACGATAACGGCTAATAGAATCCAAAGAATTTCCATAAATTTGAGAAGCTAGAATCTAGAAGATAGAATCTAGAATAAAGGCTTAGATCAAGCGAAAAGTTCACAAGAACTACTTTAGAACATGTCAGGCGAACCTGCAAACGTTCCATTGACCCGACCCTCCCTAGCTTCTATCTTCTAGATTCTAGCTTCTATGAACCCGAACATCTTCAAAGCCTACGACATTCGTGGCCGCTCGCCGGAAGAACTGGATGCGGCCGACGCGCGTCGCATCGGTCAGGCGATCGCGTCGCGGTTCGCGCCGAAACGCGCGGTCGTCGGACGCGACATGCGCACGACTTCGCCGATGCTGGAAGACGCACTCGTGGACGGACTGCGCTCGCAAGGCGTGAGCGTCGTGCGCATTGGGCTGTGCTCGACACCGATGTTCAACTACGCCATCGCGGAAGCGGACGGGGGATACGATCTCGGCGTGATGGTCACCGCGTCGCACAATCCCGCGCAAGACAACGGGTTCAAGATCACGCTCGGCGACAACTTACCGGTCGGGATAGGTTCCGGCATGGAATCGATTCGCGACATCACGCTCGGCGATCATCCGATGCCGGAAGCAGCCGAACGCGGAAGCGTCGAGGAAGATCCGGACGTGTTGGATCGCTACATCGAGGCGATGTGGGAATTATCCGGTTTGCAGGGAGAATTCTCCGCCGAAGGCGGACCAGCCTATGGCTGGGAAGGATGGCGCATCTCCGTCGACGCGGGAAACGGCATGAACGGATACGTGTTGC
>JBBTZS010000003.1:17769-22278 GCA_038061235.1 Patescibacteria group bacterium
GAAGGATGGCGCATCTCCGTCGACGCGGGAAACGGCATGAACGGATACGTGTTGCCGAAACTCGCGCGAAAACTCCGTCATGCGGACGTACGTGAACTGTTTTGGCAGCTCGACGGGAGTTTCCCGAATCACGAAGCGAATCCGCTCAAGCTCGAGACGCTTAAGGACTTGATCGCCGACGTGAAGAAGAGCGGCGCGCGATTCGGCGTCGCGTTTGACGGCGACGGCGATCGCGTTGGCTTCGTGGACGAAAACGGCGAGGCGATTCCCGGCGACATGCTCACTGCGCTCTTCGCGCGAGAACTATTGAAAGAGAAGCCGGGAGGCCTCGTGCTCTACGATTTGCGTTCGTCATGGAGCGTGCGCGAGGCGATCGAAGAGGCCGGCGGCAAGGCGAGGATGTGCAAGGTCGGACACGCGAACATCAAACGCCAGATGCGCGAGGAGGGCGCGGTGTTTGCCGGCGAGCTTTCGATGCATTTTTATTTCGAGGAGCTCAAGGGTTGCGAGTCGGGCGATCTGGCGATGCTCCTGCTCATCCGCATGCTTCAGCGCGAACAAAAACCGCTCTCCGAGCTCTGGAAACCGTTGCAACGTTACGCGCATTCCGGAGAAATCAATTTCAAGGTGAAAGATCCGAAAGCAAAGATTAATCAGATCGAAGCCCATTACGTAGGGGCACAGCATGCTGTGCCCCTACCGATCGTTTCCCATATCGATGGCATACGCATGGAATTCGATGATTGGTGGTTCAATCTTCGCGCTTCGAATACGGAACCATTGTTGCGGTTGAATCTTGAAGCAAAGGATGAAGCGATGATGCATCAAAAAGTCGAAGAGCTTACCAATGCCATTTCGAGCGAAGCGTAGCGGAGCCGAGAAATCGCTTCGAAGGGATCCCTCCACTCCGGTCGGGATGACATCGTTATGATCGGCTTCTTCGATTCGGGCGTCGGAGGACTTACAGTCTTGGAGCATGTACACCGGCGACTGCCTGCGTACGATACGTTTTATTTTGGTGATACGGCACATGCACCATTTGGAAACAAAACGCACGAAGAAATATTTGAATATACGTGGGAGGGATGCAAACGTTTGTTTAACGAAGGATGCGGTTTGGTCATCGTCGCCTGCAACTCCGCTTCGTCTTCGGCATTACGTCGCATTCAGCAGGAACGTCTCTCGGAGTATCCCGGTAAACGTGTGCTCGGTGTCATTCGACCGACGGTCGAAGAGCTCGCGCGCAAGGGACATAAGGAAATTGCGGTTCTTTCGACGGTCGCGACAAAAGCGAGCGGCGCGTACGTAAAAGAGTTCGAAAAGCTGAACGCCGATATTCACGTCATTTCCCATGCGTGTCCCAACTGGGCACCGCTTGTGGAGCAGGGGATGACTGACCTGTCTGAAACCAAGGCGGATGTCGAGCGCGAATTGCAAGCGCTTGATGCCGTTTCAAAAACGTACGACGCTATCCTGCTCGGCTGTACGCATTATCCCGTCCTCCTTCCGCTCATCAAGGCAGCGCTTCCGCGACCTGTGCCCGTGTATGAGCAGGGACCGATCGTCGCGGAGTCGCTTGCGGATTATCTCAACAGACATCCGGAAATCGAATCCACGCTTACAAAAAACAGCAAACGCTTTTCGCTTTACACTTAGCCCTGAAACCGTCATCATACGCCCATGTTCTCCGTCATTGCATTTCTCGTCATCTTGAGCGGATTGGTGCTTTTGCACGAGCTCGGGCATTTCATCGTCGCGCGCGCGTTTGGCGTCAAAGCGGACGAATTCGGTTTCGGTTTTCCGCCGCGCGGCATCGGGTTCGTAAAGGAACGCGGAACGTGGAAGCGCGTCGGTCGCGCGGATCGAACGCGATACGAAAACACGGTGTGGTCATTGAACTGGCTTCCGCTTGGCGGATTTGTCCGATTAAAAGGAGAGACGCCGGAAGAAGCGGGGGACGCGGACTCGCTCCTGGCAAAAAACGGTTGGAAGAAATTCGCCATCCTTGCCGCCGGCGTCACCATGAACTGGCTATTGGCGGCCGCGATCTTTTCCGTCGGATTCATGATCGGCGTTCCCGCGGTCGTTGAGGGATTGCCGTCGTCCGCGATCGTCAGCGATACAAAAGTGCAGATCATGAATGTCGTTCCGGGAACCGCGGCAGACAAAGCCGAATTGCAACCGGGCGACGAACTCCTTTCCATCGACGGGATCATGATTCCGAACGCGGATGCGGCGCGTACGGAACTCGGCGCGAGAAGCACGGAGGGAGCCGAACTCGCGATGATCGTCGAACGCGGCACGGAACAGATTGAAATCAAGGCGCGTCTGGAGTATCTCGCGCAACTCGATCGCGTCGCTCTCGGCATCGCGCTCGCCGACACGGGGACCGTGCGCTTTCCGATTTGGCTCGCCGTCGGCGAAGGGTTCACGCTTGCCGCGCGATACACGTGGATGATCGTGCAAGGCTTTGGCCAACTCATCCACGGTCTTTTTAACGGCCGCGCATCCGCCGAACTTGCCGGCCCGGTAGGGATCGCCGTTATGACGGGCGGCATCGTTCAGCAGGGCGGATGGGCCGTCGCGCAATTTGCCGCCATTCTCTCGCTCAACCTCGCGGTGATCAACTTTCTCCCGATTCCGGCGCTGGACGGAGGAAGAGCGGTGTTCGTGGTACTGGAAGGAATCCGACGGAAGAAGAATAATATCCGCACCGAGGCCATCGTCCATCAAATCGGCTTTCTGACGCTGATGTTGATTGTTCTCCTTGTCACGATTCAAGACTTGCGGCGCTACGGCGGCACGATCTGGCAAGGTATTCTCGGCCTATTCGGCGGATAAAACATCTGGCATCTGACATCTCACATCTGACTTCTGTTCATATGAATCTCAAAGCAAAACTGATCTCGCTCTCAAACGACGCACGGAGCGCCATCAAGAAAGCAGAGTCTTTAGAGGCTCTGGAGGCTTTAGAAGTAAAGTATCTCGGTCGCAAAGGCGAGCTGACCGCGCTTCTTAAGAATCTTGCGGATGTTCCCGTTGACGAACGACCGGTGATCGGGACGCTTGCGAACGAGATCAAGCTCGCACTGGAACGGGATATCATTCAACGGCGCGGAGCGTTGCGCAGTGCGGCCGTTTCATCCGCCTTACAGAACGAGCGCGAGGACGTAACCGAGCCGGGCATCCTGCCGCCGCAAGGTCACCTGCATATCGTGTCGCAAGCCATTCGCGACATTGAGCGAATCTTCGCGAAGGCGGGGTTCGTGCGCGTGCGCTATCCGGAAGTCGAGTGGGATCTGTACGCGTTCGAGCATCTCAACATGCCGCCTGACCATCCCGCGCGCGACGAATGGGAAACGTTTTTCATGGACTTGCCTGCCGGCAGGCAGGCGCGCCCAGACAAACGAATGATTCTCACGCCGCATGCCACGAGCGGCACGGCCCGCATCCTGGAAGAAATGGCGCCGGCGTTGAAGAAAGGCGACGCGATCCGCGTGATCAACATCGCAAAGACGTATCGCCGACAAATCGACGTGACGCACCTGCCGATGTTTCATCAGTTCGACGGCGTTTATGTCGATAAGGGCGTAAACCTGACGCATCTGCTCGGCATATTGGATTATTTCGT
This sequence comes from Patescibacteria group bacterium, assembly GCA_038061235.1. GTDB lineage: Bacteria > Patescibacteriota > Patescibacteriia > 2-12-FULL-60-25 > 2-12-FULL-60-25 > RHKK01. The sequence continues at coordinate 21,401 of JBBTZS010000003.1, forward strand.
GAAACAATTCTTCGGACCGGATCGCAAGGTGCGTATCCGTCCGTCCCACTTCCGCTTCACCGAACCGTCGTTCGAAGTGGACGTGTCGTGCGGCGTCTGCGGAGGCACGGGTTTCATCACTCCCCCTGCCGGAGGGGGAGTTGGAGGGGGAGGGAGCAAGTGCCGCGCATGTAAGAACGGCTGGGTTGAGATCGGGGGCGCGGGCATGTTGCATCCAAACGTGTTGAAAGCCGCAAAAATCGATCCGGAGACGTATTCCGGGCTCGCCTTCGGCTGGGGGATCGAGCGTACCTATATGATGAAAGAAGGCCTGCAACTTGATGATCTGCGCACGCTGTACAAGAACGACCTTCGATTCCTGCAGCAATTCTAGTATATGCCGACGTTTCCGTTCGATCCCATCGCCTTTTTCGCCGCCGTCTTCATCGTGATCGGCTTGGCAAACGGTATCGTTCGCGCGTGGGCGGCGGGGAATCAGGGGAAAAAAGCGATAGAAGCCCTTAAACGCGCGCACGCCGACGGAACCGGCGGCCGCACAAAAGAAGAGGGAGAGCGCATCATGCAAGAATTAAAAACGGCGATGAAGGCAGAGCGCGCCCGCCAAAAAAGTATCGCTGAACGGCATCCGCTTGTTCTCCTCCTCTCCGGCATCCAGACGCTTTTGGAGCTGGGCTTCCTCGGGTTCTTCTTCCACGAATGGATGTGGTACGTCGCGCGTGATTTGATGGAAACCGACGTCGGCCGGCTTTGGTACAGCGCGCAACTCGGCTTTCTCGCCTTCACCGGAGGGTTCGTCCTGTTCCGTCTCGTCGCGTCGCTTTCAAGCCTGAACACGACGACGGTCGGTCCGACATCGCCAGGAGTAGGGGCACGGCATG
>JBBTZS010000003.1:22288-137498 GCA_038061235.1 Patescibacteria group bacterium
CTGGGCGCCCCCCTACTCCATGTCGTCGCCGACCGGCGCTCGGCCTGGCACAAGCTCCAAAAGATCCTGCTGTTCCTTTGTTTTGCAACGGTCTTTTCTTCCATCGGCTTCGCGGTTTCGCGCATTGTTATCACCTCTCCATTCACCTCCTAATATGAACATCCTCGCATCCTACGACTGGCTCAAGCAGTACGTTGATCTCGGCGCCATGACGGCCGAGGAATTTGCGACGCGCGTCTCACTTTCGGGGCCCGGCATCGAACGACTGTATCCGCAGGGCGCGGATCTCGATCGCGTCGTACTTGGTCGCGTGTTGGAAGTGAAGCCGCATCCGAATGCGGACAAATTAAAAATTGCGGTGGTTGACGTAGGGGCGCATGGTCATGCGCCCGCGCACATCGTCTGCGGCGGATTAAATCTTGTCACGGACCAGTGGGTCGCGGTCGCGAAAGAAGGCGCGATGGTGCGTCGGCATGGAGAAGGGGAACCGATCGAGCTCAAGCCCGCGGAAATTCGCGGCGTGAAAAGCGAAGGGATGATTTGCGCCGCAAATGAAATCGGATTGTTTGACGCCTTTCCGCATGGCGAACGGGAGATTTTGGATGTGGGCGTTGCGTTGGGCTTCGTAGGGGCACGGCGCGCCGTGTCCCTACGAGCCGGAACCCCATTAGTCGACGCGCTCGGCTTGAACGGCGACACGCTGATGGATATCGAGGTGACGACGAACCGACCCGATGCGTTTTCGTTGGTCGGACTTGCGCGCGAGGCGTCGGCCATTTTGAAGAAGCCCCTCACATGGAAACCGGTCCCGTTGCCCCGTTCGGTAGGGGCACGGCATGCCGTGCCCCTACGGGTTTCGGTTTTGGATAAAAAATCATGTCCGCGATACATGGCGGTGAAGATCGAAGGCGTGACGAACATCGAATCGCCGTGGTGGCTGAAACGTCGCCTCACATCCGCCGGATTGCGGCCGATCAACATACTCGTGGACATCACAAATTTCGTGATGCTCGAGCTCGGACAACCGATACACGCGTTTGACGCGGAGAAGCTCACCCCTCCTCCCGGAGGAGGGGCCGGGGGAGGTGGGAGCGCTTCCCGTCTCGTCATCCGCAAGGCGGTGAAAGGGGAATCGTTTAAGGCGTTGGACGGAAAAACGTACACGCTCGACGAATCGATGCTCGTGATCGCGGACGCAAAACGTCCGCAAGCGGTCGCGGGAGTGATGGGCGGCGAGACCGCCGCGACGACGAGCGATACGCGCTGCGTGATTTTCGAAGCCGCGACATTCGATCCGGTGGCCGTACGACGCACGGCGCGCGCGTTGAATCTGTATTCCGATTCGCAACTGCGCTTCGAGAAAGGCCTTTCGACCGAAGCGCCGCCCGACGCGCTGGCTCGCGCCGTCGAACTGTGTCTCGAGTTATGCGGCGGGAATGTCGTCGGCGCCCCGTCGGACGTGCGCGCCAAGCCGTACAAGGCCGCGAAATACTCGATCAGCTTAGAAAAGATCAACGAACTCATCGGTGTAGAAGTAAAACCGAAGGAATGCGTCGATACGTTGAAACGTCTCGGCTTCGACGTCCAAGTAGGGACACGGCGCGCCGTGTCCCTACTTACGGCGACGGTCCCTTGGTGGCGCGATCATGACATCGAAGACGGCCGCGACTTAGTCGAAGAGATCGCGCGTGTTTACGGCTATGCGAATCTGCCCGCGGTCTTTCCGGCCGGGAAGACATCGCGCATGCCGTCGCGCGAGCTTGCGCTTGAGGACGAGGTCCGAACGCTCGCCAAAGGCGCCGGGTTCACGGAGACGTTCACGTATTCGTTTGTGTCGGCGTTGATGCTCGCGCGCGTCGGATACGACCCGAAACCGATGTTGCGCGTGCAGAATCCTCTTTCGGCCGATTTCGAATTCATGCGCACAAGCCTTTTGCCCTCACTTGTGGATGTCGTCGTCCAAAATCAGGATCGTTTTCGTGATCAAAAACTGTTCGAGGTGCAAAACGTCTATTACCCAAGCAGTAAAGGTTGGAAAGACTTGCCGGAAGAACGCTTAGAGATGGGAGCTGCGGTGCTCGGTGACGAAACCGCGTGGCGTCAGGCGAAAGGCTTGGTCGAGCATGTGTTGCGTCAACTCAATGTCCACGACGTAACATGGAAGCGCCTCGAGAACGACGCGTTCTGGCATCCGGGACGCGCGGCGCAAGCGTGGAAAGGAACGCACTTGCTCGCCACCGTCGGAGAACTGCATCCGAATCTCGCGGCAAGTGCGGGAATCGAGGGAAAACTCGCTCTCGTCGACATGCCACTCGACGAAGTATTCCATGTCGCCTCCGGCGCGCGACGATATGCGCCGATCCCGACGTATCCCGTGTCGAAACGCGATCTCGCGTTTGTCGTAAAACGCGACGTGGAAGCGCAAGACGCCGTGCGCGTCATGCGCGATGCGGATCCGCTCGTCCGCTCGGTCGAATGGTTCGACACATACGCGGGAAAGGGCCTGCCTGCCGGCAAGGCAGGAATGGATGACGACAAAAAGTCCGTTGCGTTCCATCTTGAGATCGGCGCGGACGATCGGACGCTGGAAACGGTGGATGTCGACGCGGTGCTTGATCGCGTCAAAGCCGCCATGGCCGGACGATTTGACGCGAGCGTGAGGGGGTAGGCTGTAGAAGTCAGGATCGGATTCCTTCTTCCTGTTTCCTGCTTCATGTTATAATGTTTCTGTATGTACATTGATCCCCAAGGTTTGCTCTACGTCGTCGGTGCGATTTGTCTGCTTTGGGTTGGCGGATTTCTCTGCTGGGCCTTGTATGAAACCGCCCGCTTCATGCGCCAAGCCAACGGTCTTTTGGAAGAAATTCAAGAGCGCGTAGACATGGTGGAAGCCTTTGTAGACGACCTGATCAAAAAAGCCTCCGCGCTGACCGGATACCTCGATATCCTGATGAATGTCGGTGACACTCTTTCAGGATTTTTGGGACGGGGCAGGGGAGAAGCAAAAACAAAAGAAAAAAAGAAACGAAAACTTTTGAGCCGCTCGAACGAAGATGAAGAATAATCCCGCCATGTGCGGGATTTAAAAAAAACCGACGAACGTCGGTGTCAGTGGAGCAGGAGCTCGTGATTGAACTCCTTGAGGATGATGCCGCGCGTGATGCTTCTGAGAAGCTCGTATCGCGCGTAGTTTTCCTCGTTGTTGGCCGATACGGGCCAGATGAGCGAGAGCAGCTTCTGAATATCCTTGATGAGAGCGAAAGCTAATGAGTCGTTCACCTGAACCGGAACGGATGCCGTTTTTAAGATCTTCACGCGACTCATGATTCTGCCGCGTAAACGACGATCCACCACCCGGCCGATCATGAGCTCGTGATACATGTTCAAATGTCCGACCGCGGGCGCGAGGAGAAAGGCTTGCGCCGCCAGCGGAAGATCGAGTCGTCGGGATGCCTTGGACGCGATCTCTCGCGAGACTTCCGCGATCTCGATGCAACCGAACTCGTGAATCATCTTGAGGGCGAGCCAGTCCGGGTGGCAAGGCCCGGCGTCCACGAAAAGCGCGGGGGCAAATTTTCGTTTGCCCGTCCCGTACTCGATTTCTCGCTGCCACACGAGCGAGTCATCGGCAGGCGTTTCCGACCCGACGGGGAGCAGGATCACGAACACCGGATCCTTCCGCCGAATGTTTGTCTCGACACGAAATCGCCCTTCAGGATCGTACGCCATGTCGCTATCCCATTTGCGGGCAACGGACCGTTTCTCGAAACGTCGGACCAGACCGTAGGCCGTCGGTAGGCCCTTGGTCAACTCTTTCATGCTTCCCAGCACCTCTTTAAACGTACGCGTCATTGCGTCTCTCCCGCCTTTCTTCCACACAAACGAAATGCCCGCGCATCATATATACAAATAGAAAAAGATCAAGAGGTTGCGATCAGGTTACGCGGCCGCTAGGCTCTGATCGTCACGCATCCGCAGGCCTTGCGCCGACAGCGGATTCCCGTATGTCCGACATTCCCTCGACGACTCCCGCCTCGCCCTTCGTGCATCTCCACGTGCAGTCGATGTATTCGCTGTACGACGGCATCGGCTCGCCGGACGACCTCGTCGATCGCGCAAAGGAGCTCGGGTACGACGCGATCGCGCTGACGGATCGTCACGCGTTTTACGGCGCGGTCGAGTTTTACGAAGCCGCGCACAAGGCGGGCGTCAAACCGATCATCGGCGTCATCGTCAGCGTCGCGCCAAACAAACATACGGACAAGCGGCCGACGATCGACAAGCATACGTCCAACCTCGTCCTGCTCGCGGAGACGAACGAGGGGTATCAGAATCTTCTTAAGTTGATTTCAATTTCGTATCTCGAAGGATTTTATTATCGTCCGCGCGTCGACAAGGATTTACTCCGTCAATACGGCGAAGGGTTGATCGCGCTTTCCGGCGACCTGAAGGGCGAGATTCCCGCCGCGCTCGCGAGTCACGATACGGACCGCTCCGAGAAGCTCGTGAAGGAATACCGAGCTATTTTTGGTCCGACGCGTTTTTTTCTTGAATTGGTGCATCATCCGGAGTCGCCGTCGCAAAACGAGGTCAACCAACTCCTGATCACGCTTGCAGAAAAGACGGGAACGCCTCTCGTGGTGACCAAAGAGGCGCATTACCTGCACGCGGAAGACGCGGAAGCGCTGGACGTACTGATGTGCATTCACGACGGAAAAACCATCGACGATCCGAGCCGCAAATCGCTTTCGAATATCGATCTTTCGCTGTGCGGACCGAACGATATCGCTTCGGCTTACCCCCATGTGCCGGAAGCGATCGAGAACACGCGCAAGATCGCGGATCGTTGTCGCGTCGAATTCACTCTCGGAAAAAACCACTTGCCCGCGTTTGACGTTCCGGAAGGGGAGACGCCGGACTCCTATCTGCGGACGCTGTGCGAAGCGGGGCTGAACGAACGGTACGGCGCGTCCAAAAAACTGCCGGAGGCAAAAGAACGTCTGGATTTTGAACTCGCCACGATCGAGCGTATGGGGTTTGCGGCGTACTTTCTGATCGTGGCCGACTATATCAACTGGGCAAAAGACCACGGCGTCATCGTGGGACCGGGTCGCGGATCCGCCGCGGGATCCGTCGTCGCGTACAGCCTACGCATCACAAACCTCGACCCGCTGCGATACGGACTTCTGTTCGAGCGCTTCCTCAATCCCGATCGTATCTCCATGCCGGATATCGACACGGACTTCGACGACGTGAAACGCAAGGACGTCATCCGATACGTGTCGGAAAAATACGGCGTAGACCGCGTGGCCGGCATCATCACGTTTGGCACGATGGCGGCGCGCGCCGCGGTGCGCGATGTAGGCCGCGTCCTCGGCATGACGTTTGCCGAGGTGGATCGCGTCGCGAAAACCATCCCGCCGCCGGTGCAGGGGCGGCATATCCCGCTCGCAAAATCGAAAAAGGACTCGCCGGAACTTCGGGCGATGTACGAAACAGAACCGAATGTCCGGCGCCTGATCGATCTCGCGATCAGGCTCGAGGGCACGACGCGCCACGCCTCGCAGCACGCCTGCGGCATCGTGATCGCACCGTCCGCCCTGGTCGAATACTCCTCGTTGCAAAAAGCCCAGGGCGGCGACGTGGAGCAGGTCGTGCAATACTCGTTGCACTCCGCCGAAGCGATGGGCCTGCTCAAAATGGACTTCCTGGGACTTTCCAACCTCTCCGTCATCCGCGACGCGCTCGAAATCATCGGAGCCGTGTACGGCGACACGATCGACATCGACGAAATCCCTTTGGACGATAAAAAAACGTACGAGCTGCTCGGAAGAGGGGAGACGACCGGCGTGTTTCAGCTGGAGTCCGACGGGATGAAAAAGCACATTCGTGAATTGAAGCCGACGGTGATAGAAGATATTATCGCCATGGTGGCGCTGTACCGCCCGGGACCGATGCAATTCATCGAGTCGTTTATCGCGCGCAAGCACGGACTCGAAAAGATCACGTTCATCCATCCGCTCACGGAAAACGCGTTGGCGACGACGTACGGCTTGCCGATTTATCAGGAGCAGGTGATGCAAGTCGCCAAAGACATGGCGGGATTTACCGGGGGCCAAGCCGATACGTTGCGCAAGGCCATGGGAAAAAAGATCGCCAAACTCATGGCGGAAATGCGCACGAAATTCATCGAAGGCTCCGTCGCAAACGGCGTGCCGCAAGACAAAGCGGAAGCCATCTTCACGCAATTCAAGGAATTCGCCGCGTACGGATTCAACAAGTCGCATGCGGCGTGTTACGCGCTCATCGCGTATCAAACCGCCTATCTGAAGGCGCGCTACCCGGATGCGTTCATGGCCGCGCTCATGAACTCGGATCTCTCGAACCTCGATCGCATTACGATCGAGGTCGAGGAGTGCCGGCGCATCGGGCTCGAAGTGTTGCCGCCGGACATCAACGAATCGTTCCGCGGGTTCGCCGTCGTGAAGGGAACGAACAAAGTGCGCTTTGGGTTGCTTGCCATCAAGGGCATCGGCGAAGACGTGGTGGAGACGATCTACCGGGAACGTAAGACAAACGGCCCGTACAAGGACTTGGAGGATTTCGTTTCACGCGTAAAAGGGAAGCATGTCAACCGCCGTTCGCTTGAATCGCTGATCAAATCCGGAGCACTGGATCGGTTCGATGATCGTAACAAATTATTTTTCAACATCGAAGCGATTCTGGAGTTCCAAAAGCGCGTCACGCAAGAAGCCAGTTCCGGACAGTTCAACCTGTTTTCAACCGCCGGAGGGGACGCGGGAGCCGCGCCCCTGCAAAACGGACTCCTGTTACGACCCGCCCCGCCCGCCGCCACGCGCGACATTCTTTCTTGGGAAAAAGAACTGCTTGGCCTGTACGTGAGCGCGCATCCGTTCAAGGAATATGGCGAACGCCTGGCCGGACTCTATACGCCGATCGCGAAACTGGGCGAGCGCAAAAAAGACAAGAGCGTCCGCGTCGGCGGCCTGTTTACGCAAGCGAAGAAAATCCTGACAAAAAACAACGAGGCCATGGCGTTCACCAAGCTGGAGGACATGACGGGCGATATTGAGGCGGTGATTTTTCCCCGCGTCTATCGCGATCACATCGAGCTATGGCAGGCGGACAAGGCCGTGATCCTGTCCGGACGCGTCCAGGAAAAAGACGGCGAGCTCAAGTTCCTCGTCGAGTCGGGCTATGAAATCACGCCGGAGAATATCGAAGAGATCGAGCGGTACACGAGGCGGGAGGTTGGAGTCGGGGGTCGGGAGTCGGAAGCTCCTGCCTCCAACCTCCCGACTCCCGCCTCGCCGCAGGCGGTCACCGTTCACCTGCGCGCCTATCTCCCGGAAACCATCCTGCTCAAATTACGGACGATTTTTGATGCGCATCCCGGCCCGTATCGCGTCTACTTCAGCGTCGATAACGCCGAGGGACAACAAAAGATCCTTTCATCCTATCGCATTACGTTCGACGAGCTCGTCGCGAAAGAACTGGAAGCGATTTTGGGAGCGGATACCGTGCGAGTGGAGGCGTAGAACAGGTTTCAGGTTTCAGCTTCAGTACTCACATCTGAAACCTGAAACCTGCTATACTCTCCCCAAGTATGGCCAAAATAAAAAGCCGACATTCCTTGCGATCAAAAAAACAAAACTCGACAAGCGACTTTTGGGCGTTCCTCACGGTGATGGCGTTTCCCATCGCGATTCTCACCACGACCGCGTTCGGTTTTTCACAAATGCAGGCGTTCTACTGGGGCATGCTCGCCTCAATCGCCGCGTTATTTGCAAACTCGATGATGGAGGGACATTTGTGGATGTTCGATCCCAAATGGAAAACCAAATTCGAACGACCCGATTTCTCGTTCCGGCTGGCGGTCACGACCGGCGCGATTCTCCTGCTACTTGAAAGCGCGGTACTCGTGATGCTGTTTTCCGGAAACGTCGAGCGCAACCTCATGGGAATCGTTTTTGAACGAACGTGCCGCGCGCCGGAACCGCATCAAGTCGAGTTCTGCCATTTTCTTGACCGAACCCTCGCCCGTCACGCACGATAATGAAGATTTCCTTTTACGGAGCCGCGCGCGAAGTGACCGGCTCATGCTCTCTCGTCGAAACCGCGGGTGGAACGCGGGTGCTGGTGGACTGCGGCATGTTCCAAGGCTGCAACACCTGCGACGTGAAAAACTTCACCGAGCTCCGGTTCGACGCCAAGAGCATTGACGCCGTTTTCCTCACCCATGCGCATCTCGACCATTGCGGACGGATCCCAAAACTCTGTAAAGACGGATTTCGCGGCAAGATCTACGGCACGCCGCCGACGCTCGACTTGGCGAAGCTCGTGATGCTCGACGCGGTCGGCATCATGCGAGGCGACTTGAAGCGCGAAGGGATCGCGATGCTGTACGAGGAGGAGGACGTCGCGCTCGCGATCAAGCGATTCGTCGGCGTCGATTACAGCCGCGACGCGAAGGTCGGGGATTTGACGGCGCGGCCACGCGACGCCGGGCATATTTTTGGCAGTGCATTTTGGGAGCTCGAGGACGGCGCGGGGAAGCGGATCGCGTTTTCCGGCGACCTTGGAAACGACGGGAACCGGATTCTCAAGCCCACGGCGCAACTTTCCGCGGTGGACGCGCTCGTCATCGAATCCACATACGGAAACCGAGTGCACGAAGACGAAAGCACGCGCGAGACAAAACTCCGCGAAGTCGTGCAAAAAACCATCGAGACGGGTGGCGTATTGATCATTCCGGCGTTTGCGATTGATCGCACGCAGCAAATCTTGTTCGAGCTGAATCATCTGATCGAAAACGGAATCGTGCCCGAGGTTCCGATGTATCTGGACAGTCCCATGGCCATCAAAGCGACCGAGATCATGAAATCGTATCCTCAGTATTATAATAAAGATGCCAGGGCGCTGGCCGCGACCGGAGACGACCTCTTCGATTTTCCGGGCTTGAGCGTCACCATGACTCGGGACGAATCAAAGAGCATCAACGACGCGCCAAAACCAAAGGTGATCATCGCCGGATCGGGTATGATGAACGGCGGACGCATTCAGCATCACTTAGTCCGCTATCTCTCGGACAAAAACTCGACCGTGCTCATCGTCGGGTATCAGGCGCAAGGTACGCTCGGTCGGGATCTGTACGAAGGAAAAAAGAGCGTGAGCGTGCTGCAGGAGCGCGTCCATGTGAATGCGCGGATCATGAGTATCGGCGCCTACAGCGCGCATGCGGACCAAAAGAAACTCGTGCGGTGGGCGATGGGTGCGGAAGAAAAACCGAAACGCGTCATCGTTACGCACGGCGAAGACGCGGCGGCCGTCGCGCTCGCCACGCATTTTCAGGAACACCTCGGGATTCTGGCCGTGGCGCCGCATTTCGGAGACACGATTGACGTATGACATGGCTCCTCGCCGCCGTCGCAGGGCATCTGATGAACGCCGGCGCGTTTATCGTCGATAAGGCGCTGCTCTCGGTCGCGTTCAAACGAAGCGGAACGTACGCCTTCGTGATCGGACTCATTTCTTCGATGATCTTGGTGTTCCTGCCGGTCGTGTCGTGGAACCTGGGACCGGACACATGGGTCGCCATCGCCATTTTTGGCTCGGTGTTCGTCCTCGCACTCTGGGCATTTTTTGAAGCTTTGTCCCGCGCCGAGGCCAGCCGCATCGTTCCGATCGTCGGTTCGCTGATTCCGGTGTTTACCCTTCTCGATTCGGTCGTAATAATCAACGAACGTCTCCCGTTACGGATTCTCCTTGGTTTAGCCTTTTTGCTGGTGGCGACGGTGCTCCTGACACGCGGCGGTACAAAGAAACAACGGCTAAGCGCCTCGACGGCCGGACTCTGCGTGCTCGCCGCCTTCTTGTTTGCCGCGTCGTCCGTGAGCGGGAAATACGCGTTCGAACACGCGCCTTTTCTCGACGCGTTCGTCTTATCGCGCGTGTTCTCAATCGCGATCGCGCTTTGCATCCCGCTGATCTCGTCCAATACGCGGGCGGAGCTTGCGCGGCTCGTCCGGCCGGGGGCGCATCCGACCGGTCCCAAACCCATTCACCTGGTTCTCATGGCGGCGGGGCAGGCGAGCGGCGCCGTCGGGTTCGTCGGCGTGCAGTACGCTATTTCACTCGGAAGCGCGACGGTGGTGAACGCCTTGCAAGCGGTCCAATACGCGGCGATCGTGCTCGTGGCCTGGCTCGGAGGGAAAAAGCTCGCCGCGCTGCTGAAAGAAGATCTCACCCGGCGCACGCTGCTCATCAAGGGCGTCGCGATCGGTCTGGTCGGCATCGGACTCGTTTTGGTCGGCCTGCCGACTGCGTAGTATCATCATTTTTATGAAGAAACGTTCCTTCCGAATGCCACACTGGCATCTCTCCATATGGATCACGGTTCTGACGCTCCTCGCCGTCATCTGTTTTTTCTTCGCCGGAACGCCGCCGAAGTCCGAATCCGACTACGGTTTCACCTGGAGTGTAACGTATGCGCGAACGCTGGGCCTTGATCCCGACGCGGGACTAGAGACGGCGTTGCGGGACCTGCGACCGGATCGCATCCGCATACCGGCGTATTGGCGTGAGATCGAAGCGGAACGAGGGGTCTTCGATTTTTCCGCGCTCGACCGCCAGCTCGAGATCGCGGCGCGGCACGGCACGCCTGTGATCTTGGCGGTCGGTTCGCGCGTACCGCGATGGCCCGAATGCTGGGAGCCGGAGTGGGTCGCGCGGATCTCGGATGTTGGCGGGCGTCACGGCGTTCAGCTCGCTTATTTGAAAACGCTGTACGAGCGCTACAAGAATCATCCGGCGATCGCGGCATGGCAGGTGGAAAACGAATCGTTCTTCGATTATTACGCGGCCTGTCCCGGACTCACGCGAGGCATCGTGCTGGATGAGATGCGTTATGTCCGGTCGCAAGAAGCGATGCGCGAGGCGCCGCGACCCGTGTACACCGGCGATTCGGGCGAGTGGTCGCTCTGGATCGGTTTTGCCGGCGAAACGGACGGCGTGGGCGTGAGCGTTTATCGCTCGGTCGCCACCAAATATTTCGGCACACTGCGCCACTGGTACATCACGCCGATGCTCTATTGGCGCAAGGCGCAACTCCTGCGTCCGTTCATCGGCGAAGTGTATATCAGCGAAATGCAGATGGAACCGTGGACGTTGCGCGCGATCCGGGAAACGCCGCTCGAAGATCAGTTCAAGACGTTTGATATGGAGCAGATGCGACAAAACTTCCGGTACGCAACGACGCTCGGTTTGCCCGCGGTGGACTTTTGGGGCGTGGAGTGGTGGCTTTGGATGAAAGAGACGCAGGGACACCCCGAATTTTGGGAGAAAGGGAAAGTGTTTTTTGAGTCTGAGCGATAAAGAACGACCGATTCACGAGCGTTGACGGAATGCGCTTTTTTATGTACCCTTCGCCCACTTATGAGTGCCATTCGCAATATCGCCATCATCGCCCACGTTGACCACGGAAAAACCACCCTGGCCGACGCGCTTTTGAAACAGAGCGATTCCTTCCGCGAAAAGGGTTTGGAGGGCGATACCATCCTCGATATGAACCCGCTCGAGCGCGAGCGCAGCATCACCATCCTGGCGAAAAATGTGTCCGTGTCCTACAACGGCGTGAAAATCAACATCGTGGATACGCCGGGCCACGCCGACTTCGGTGGGGAAGTGGAGCGCATCATGAACCTGGTGGACGGCGCACTGTTGCTCGTGGACGCGAAAGAAGGCCCGATGCCGCAGACGCGTTTCGTGCTGAAGAAGGCGCTGCAGGCCGGCCACCGCGTGATCCTCGTCATCAACAAGATCGACAAACCGGATGCGCGTCCGGACTGGGTGCTGGATCAGGTATTTGATCTGTTCGTGAACCTCGGCGCCACGGATCGCCAGACGGATTTTCCGGTCGTGTACGCGAGCGCCAAGCAGAGCAAGGCTGGACTGGACTCGGATCTCTCAAAGATGACGGATATCAAGCCGCTGTTCGAAACGATCCTGAACGAGATCCCGCAGCCCGTGGTGGATGAGAACGGACCGCTGCAGGTTTCCGTCGCGAACGTGAGCTATGACAACTACAAGGGCAAGATGGGCATCGGACGCGTCGTACGCGGCACGTTCCGCCCGGGTCCGGTGACGTGGATCAACCGTGATGGCAAGCCGTCGGCGGCCAAGATCTCCAATGTGTTCACGTTCGTGGGATTGGGCAAGGCCGAAGTCGCGGAAGCGCCGGCAGGGGACATTGTGGCATTCGCCGGAATTGAACATTTGAACATTGGCGAGACGATCGCGGACGTGAACCGGCCGGAAGCGCTCCCCATCATCAAAATCGAGGAACCGACCGTAAAAATGACGTTCGGCGTGAACACGTCGCCGTTTGCCGGTCAGGAAGGCCAGTTCACGACCTCGCGCAACATCAAGGAACGCCTCGAACGCGAATTGCAAAACGACGTGGCTCTGCGCGTCGAACCGGGGCTGGGTGACGGAAGCTTCGTCGTTTCCGGACGCGGAGAGCTGCACCTCGCGATTCTGATCGAACGCATGCGCCGCGAGGGGTTTGAGCTTCAGGTTTCGCGACCGCAGGTCATTTTCAAGGAAGAGGGCGGCAAGAAGACGGAACCGTTCGAGGAAGTGACGCTCGAAACGCCGGAAAACGTGAGCGGCACGGCCATTGAAAAGCTCAGCCGCCGCAAAGGAGAGATGACGGATATGCGCGTCGACCCTTCGACAGGCTCAGGGCAAGCAACGACTTATTTGACGTTCGCGATCCCGACCCGCGGGCTCATCGGCTTCCGCACCGAATTCATGATGGACACGCGCGGTCAGGGCGTGTTGAACACGCTGTTCCTCGGCTACCGCCCGTATGTCGGCGCGATCGACAGCACGCCGCACGGTTCACTCATCTCGTTCGAGACGGGGGAGTCGAACAGCTACGGCATGCAGATCGCCCAGGAACGCGGCCAACTGTTCCTCGGTCCGGGCGTCAAGGTGTATGAGGGAATGGTGATCGGCCAGAACGCCAAGCCGGAAGATCTGCAGGTGAATATCTGTAAAGAGAAGAAGCTCTCCAACATGCGTTCCAAGGGAGACGGCGTCGCGGAAGGGCTGACCACGCCGCGAAACATGTCGCTTGAGGAAGCCCTCGAGTATCTCGGCGACGACGAGCTGCTCGAAGTCACGCCGAAGAGTTTGCGTATTCGTAAGACGTTCCTAAAGGAATTTGAACGAAAGCGAGCTGACCAAGCAAAAAATGTATAAAGTCAGCCAAAGGCTGATGTGCCTCTGGCACAAAAAAGCCCACCGAGACCCGGTGGGTTTTGCGTCGCGTCAGTCGGCGACGTGTCGCGTTCTACGCGACGAGGACGAGGAGGTTGCCCTCGACATCGAAGCCGATGGGGAAGTTCCCCGCCTTCACGATCTCGAGCAGCGCGTGAAGCTTGGACAGCTCTTCTTGCATATCGGCATACAGGAAAGATGCGGCAAAGCCGATCACGCTACCAAAGGACTCGGTCAAAGCACGGAACAGGCGATTCCGGTCCCTCGCGTGGAGCCATGAGTCCAAGTCGCGCAGATCTTCCGGCAGACCCGATGCGGCGAGCGTGACGGTCAAATTCTCCATTGCATCGTCTCCGATAGCTCTCTCGACCGCATCTCCGAATGCGCTCCAGAGAGAGGGGTTCAGCGTCTGATCGAGCGCATCGTTCAGAGCTGACCCTTCCGCAAGCGTAAAAATCCTCGTGCTTTGGACTTCATGCCAAAAGACTGCTCGGGATGCTCTTTCGCGAAGATTGGGAAGAGCGGGACGGGGTTCGATCGGCACAAAAAACGGCAGAAGCATGTCTGCGATTGCACCGCCCTTGCCCGGGAACTGTTCTTCCCAGTACTTCACCATTTCCGGAAGTCGTCCCCTCGAACAAATCTCCTCATGCTGCGTAACGATCTGTGTGGCGATTTTGTTCCGCAACCCCTTCTTCTTTTCCATGGAACGTCTCCTGTCATCCGTTACGGGCAAACCCGGCGGAGGAGAAAGCCGTGATCCGCACGGCGCGGTACGGCTTTCCTACGTGAAAACACGCGACTTGTCAACCCTTGAACCCGATTTCCGATTTCGGCTCGTCCTCCACCGTCAGCACTCGTCGCAGCGCATCAAACACGATCTTGAATTGTTCGTCGTATTGCATTTCCATCGCTTCCAGCTTTCGGCGTAAATAATCGTTTTCAGAGATCATTTCACGGAGTTTTGTGAACGTACGGATGATTTGGATGTTTACCAGAATGGCCCGTTCGCTCTTGAGAACGCTCGAAAGCATGGCGATGCCTTGTTCAGTGAACGCAAGAGGCACATGACGACGGCCGCCCCATCCAGAACTTGATATCACAAATTGTGATATCAAGTTCTGTGCTTCATCAAGCGATAATTTGAACATGAAGTCTTCGGGAAACCGCTTGATATTTCGTTTTACCGCTTGATTGAGTACGTGGGTTTTTACGCCATACAACTCCGCCAAATCTCGATCCAGCATCACTTTCTTGCCACGGATCAAATAAATCCGTTGTTCGATACGTTCAAAAGGCACGAGAACGGACTCCATACATCTACCACGTTCACTATTTTGGACGAGCTGTCAAGGAGAGTTAGGTTGGGTTATCATTGCTTGTATCCTATGCAAGTTCGAAATGCGATTGCGGCGGCGGGCGTCGTTATCGGGCTGTTCTATGGACAAGCCACCCTTGCCGCCCATCCGCAGGAAATACCGGTGCGACCCGAGCATCGACGGACTGCGGAGGTTTCCGTCTGGAAAGCTGATTTTACGGACCGCACGCGTTTTCAGACGTTTCCGGCGGCGCATGTCCGTGGCGGATTTCTTGCGTCCGGCGACGTGACGGGAGACGGCGCGCCGGAAATCGTGGTCGGCGCAGGTACGAACGCGCCGGCGGAAGTCCGCGTATACGCCGCCGACGGAACGCTCCTCAAAATCTTTTATCCCTACGCCAGCACGTTCAAGGGCGGCGTGCGCGTCGCGGTTGGCGATCTCGACGGCGACGGCAAAGCGGAAATCGTGACGTCTCCCGGACCGGGCATGGAGCCGCTCGTGCGACGGTTTGCGGGCGATGGGAGCTTTGTGGTGCCAAACGGCGTCTTGGCGTATGCGGAGGGATTTCGCGGTGGCGTCCGTGTTGCAGTCGGCGATCTCGACGGCGACGGCAAAGCCGAGATCGTGACCGCACCGGGGCCGGGCGGCGGGCCTCATGTCCGCGTTTTTGACGGAATGCTCCAACCGTTTGACCGGGACTTTTTCGCCTTTGAGGCGACGATGCGCGACGGAGTGGTGCCGGCGATCTTGAGAACGCCGGAAGGCTCTTTCATCGCGGTTGGCGTCGAATCCTGGTCGGCCCCCCTCATCAAACTTTTTAAGAAAAGCTCGTTCGACGGTTATGCGCCCTATTACGAGTTTCTTGCATTTGACGGGGAATGGAGAAGCGGCGCATCCATCGCGGCGTTTGACCGAGACGGCGACGGGTTCGATGAGATCGCCGTGCACGGGAACGGGGGTACGAACGCCGAGCTTCGAGTGTTCACTCGAACGGGCAACCTGCTCGGAAAATATCTCGTCCATGACCCGTATTATCGAGGAGGGCTGTCCGTCACCCAGATCGCTTCCGCCGGGGGCGCGTCCGCGCTCGCCACGGTCGCGCTTATTCCGCTCGTTTCCGGCCCGCTGACGCAGGAAAAAGCGATTCACGTGAATCTTGCCGAGCAACGCATCTATGCGTACGAACGCGGACGCATCGCCCGCACCTTTCTCGTCTCGACGGGAACGCTGAAATATCCGACGCCGGCGATGAACACATGGGTACGCGCAAAAGTCCCGGTGAAACGCTATCGCTGGAGCTACGGGATCAATCATCCCGACAATTACGACTTGCCGAATGTGAAATGGAACCTCCAAATCTTCGGGCCATATTTCATCCATGGCGCGTATTGGCACAATAACTTCGGCCATCGCATGTCGCATGGATGCATCAATATGCGCACTTCCGAAGCGGAATGGATGTACAGTTGGGCCGAGGTAGGGACTCCTGTTCGAACGTTCTACTCCCATCCGCCGCAGAACGAATACGTTGATCCGGAGACATCCGAAGTCTCTTAAAAACTTATCCACAGATAGTACTTGACGGCTGTTTCGACCAAGCGTATTGTTCCCCGTGCACTTTAAGAACAACCACGCGTTTCCAGATTCGTTCCCGCTCCGGCGGAAGCGGCTCCGGGAACGTGTGGGACTCAACCGACAGGAATCAATCGAGGAAGCCGCAAGGCGACCAAGAAAAAGACCTGATGTAAGAGTCAACGCATCCTCGTTTCGGAACGGGATCAACCAAACCAGCTCGAAGAGGTTACACTCGGACGGCGCAAGCAGTCGCGAGGGTAACCTTAAGACTGATCGCGGCGCAAGCTTAACTCGAACGCTTCGGCGATCGAAAAGTCTTGTCGTCACGGCAGAGGAATGGTTTGCTCTTCGGAGCAAAGATCCTGCGTGGAACGCAGATTCAACACCAAGATCTTCGGATCAAGGAAAAGAGTCGTGCGCTACGAGCCGAAGTCGCGGTCAAACGAACCGTCGCGCAAGCGACATCGTAAGACGAGACTGACGCATTACGGTACAAGGAAGCGAGAGCGTGGGAGCGCGAAACACCGACCGGCGAAAGCTAGACGGAAAAACGGAAACAGTCCTAGGACTCATTTCCAAAGCGCAACCTGATGAACAAACGCTTCACGCGTTCGTTCAAACACTCTCTCAATGAGGCAGATTTCATCTCCGGATGAACGCTGCACGATAGCGTCGGCCACCCAGCTGTCGCATCACTCAAACAGAGAACGCTCCACATGTTCCCCCCTTCTCAGCAGGCGGACCCCTAAAAAGGCCGCCTGCGTTTATTTTATTTCGCTCGCCCCCCCCTCACCCATCCAACGGCTGTCCGATCGTATAACCGGCCCAGAACTCATCCGGAACGTCGAATACGAGACCGGCCCACGCAGGTCCCCAAAGCTCGGTCGCGCGTTCTTCGGATGGAATCAGGCGCACCGTGCCGAAGACGTCTACGACCACATAGACCTGCGGCGCGGTACGTACTTTTACGAGGGTTCCCGGCTTGAATGTCGCGTTGCGTGTCAGGCGATATCCCGCGAGATTCGCCACATCATACAACCGAATATCGGAGAAATCGGGAAACCACGAGAAAAACGTGACGTCATTCGGAAAGACAAGTCGCTGGCCGTCCAGCATCAGACAATACACGGACGATACGGCAGACGTGCGCGCGAGAGTGGAGCAGCCTAGATTATCTTGCGTGATAAACACCGCGCTACGGTGATATCGTTCCGAATCGTCATGCGTAAAAAATCGATCATGTTCGTTGAATCCGAACGTGTCGAGCCAGTTCATGACGGCGCGAATATCGATGAGTTCGTAATAGACGGTTTGATTCCCTTGGGAATCGGTCAGCGTCACGATCCGGGTCGGGATACCGATGAGACGACCCTTGTCATCCAGCCCCGCGCCTCCGGAGTCTCCCGGATGTACTTCGGCATTCGTTTTGATAAACCCCGCGGAATAATCCAGAATGGTACCTGAATGCCTCACCAGACGATCACGGGCGCCCGAGTATCCATACACATGAACGTTTTCTCCACGAGAGGTGAATTCATTCGTCACCACGGAAGGATACGGCAGCTGCGCCGTCGTCTGTCCGGAGGGCGCGCCGATGCGGAGAATCGCAAAATCCTGATTCAATTTATCGTTGAACACCGTGCGAAATACGGAGGCGTGGTAATAAATTTCCGGCCGACCGGCGGCGTCCGCGAACGCGATCCGGCAAGGCGTTTTGACGACACCCGTCTCGATATCCATGGCAACGTGTCCGTTTGTCAACACGTAGCCATCGCTCCCGTTGATGACGGTTCCGGAGCCTTGGCTATTCCCGCACGTAATCCATACTACGGCCTTTTTTGCTTCGGCTAACGGATCGAGGGTTAGAGCCCGAGCGGGCAATACCCACAAACTAACCAGTACGACGACCGGCAGGAAACGGAAAACGAGCGACTTCATGCTCCGATTATGACCCATCGTATCAACAATGTTAAGCGAAAAAATGAGGCGCTTGACGAAAGACGCCGAAAACGGCCAAATGGCTTCAGAGGTCCTATGGATGGACCTTGTCGCATTTTTCACATCACGAAGTACGGAAGTACAGAGGAGAAGCGATGACCATCCTTGTGTGGTGCGTGGTTCTCGGTCTGGGCGCGCTTCTATGCCCGTCCATTGGGCCTTGTTGCGTACGAGCGTTGCTTTCCCTGTCCCGGGCACTTCAGACCCGTTCAACCCACCTGCGAAGCCCTCCGGAGTCGCGGACGCCCAAGGCGTACGATACGGCCTATCGGGACTCAAAGGATGTCCGCATCCGCTCGCTCGAGAGCCGCAACCGGGCACTCGAGGAGGCACTGACGGAAGAACGGGACCAAGCCCGGCAGGAGAGGGCGGAGAGCGACCGGCTCGTCGGAATGCTGTGGAGCCGACTCTACGAGGCAAAGCGGCGCGCCTGGCACGCCAAACTTCAATCGGACGGACGGATGCTCCTCAGAACGGGAGTCGGCATCGGCGCGTGCATGCTCGCGTCGGGGCTCATACTCGGCGGCGTCTTCTCGATTCCGGCACAGCCGACCGAACCCCCGACGACCGCGAGGCTCTACGCTCGGCCGACCATGGTGTCCCCGTGGGTGGTTACGTCCGGCGGGGAGGATCCGGTCCCGATTCCGCCGTATGTAATCGTTTTCGTCGCTCCGCCGTACGACGAGGATCTGGGTCGCTGCTTCGACGGCCTCCTCGTCCTCGAACCGACGTACGCTCTCGTCGACCTGTCGGAAGAGAACGAGTGGATCCGCATCGTGTGGATCCCGTCCGCGTTCGAGCCGGACCCGTCGATCCCGTACCTTCAAATGTAATCCCCCCCTCTCTCACGAGAGAAGGGGGTCTTTTTTTAAGAAAAATCCCTCCGGATGGAGGGATGTCAGAGCTTGACCTTGGGCTTGGGCTTATCCCCATATAGCGCCGAAGTAGGCGGAGAGGGTGGAGGCGGCTCGATCGTGTCGCGGAGATCCTCGTCGTCGCAGCGAGGATCAGACCGGCCCGAATCGAGACTCCGGACCTCGAGCGCGCGGTTCGACGGCCGCCTCGCCCGGACGACCGAGATCGGATGCGAGTCCGTGACGCCGAGCCGCAAGGCCTCACCGGGCGGCCCCGTCGCGTCCTGCGCACCGACCGACGAAAGATAGGTGGAGGACGGCGACCGGACGCGGTCACGCGTGCCGAGGAATCGGCCGAGCATGCCCGCGTCGGAAAGGTCATACTCCTGCCGTTGTCGTAGGAGGAGCAGCGGCTTGGGCATAGGCGTCTTGTCGACGGCCATACCCGGATACCACGTGACAAAGATCGCGGCGTCGGGATCGGCCCTATGGAGTACGGCGACCTCGGCCCACAGCTCGTCCGGTACGACGAGGATCTTGCGGGCCGCTCTTGCCTCGGACACGCGATCGTCGAGTGTTCCGAGAGAGGAGGCCGCGCTGATGAGCGGGCCCCTCTCGATCCACAGGAAGATCGCCACGGACGCGGGGTGATCCGACGCGGACGAGACCCTGACCCATGTGTGCATGTAGCTGAGAGGTCGCCCACGAGCGTCGGGGGACAAGTCACGGCGGAATTCGCGACTCATGACGAGTCGCGCGGTACGCAGGAGATTGTCGAAGGCCTCCCGGTGAACCCTCGTAGGAAAGCGGGGAAAGAGCAAAAGGATGAGGGTCTGTTTTTGAACGTGTTCCATGCGAACCTCCATGACGCAGAGAAACATGAAATGTTACAAAAATCAAGGGTTCTTGTTTCAGGTTTCGGATTTTGAACTCCTTGTGTTATCTTTTCTTCGCTTTTATGAGACGAGAAGTCGTGCTCGATATCGAGACCCAGAACACCTTTCAGGACGTCGGGGCGTACAATCCGTCCCTGCTCAAAGTCTCGTTCGTCGGGTGTTATTTTTACGAAACCGACACCTTTGAGGGGTTTTTTGAAGAGGATTTACCGAAGCTCTGGCCGAGGCTTGAGCGGGCGGAACGCGTGATCGGCTACAACCTGATCGGGTTCGATTATCCGTGCTTGCAAACCTATTACACGGGAGACATCATGAAGTTGCCGACGGTCGATCTTCTTGTAGAGATCGAAAAGCGCCTCGGATTCCGCATCAAGCTCGATGACGTGGCACAAGCGACGCTCGGCGTCGGAAAAAGCGGACACGGACTCATGGCCGTGGAGTACTGGCGCAACGGCGAACTCGACAAGTTGCGCGACTACTGTCTGCAAGACGTCAAAGTAACGCGCGACATCTACGAACACGCCCTACAAAACGGACAAGTCTCGTTCAACAATCGCCAAGGTCAGCGACAGGAGATTCGCTTGCCGATCGAACCGCCGGAGCCGGCCGAGCGAAAGGCGATCAATTTGAGTTTGGGATTCTAGCTAGGCAGTAGGTTATAGGTTATAGGTGGTAGCTACGAAGCTAAAACCTAAAACCCAAAACCTAAAACCTAAAACCTACCCATCGTAGTTATCCACAAATCGTCTGTTTTCCAAAGATTTTGCGGAGTTGTGCCGTCTACTACATCTTGTGGTAGAATCCAAATCGCACCACAAGATGTAGTGGACGGACCGTCTCCCGCCGCCTCCCACCATCACACGAAGGCCTGAACTCGAATGGTTTTTCTTTGGCCGGATCGCGTATCTTTTGCTCATCTCTTCTCAGAACCGTGTTTGTTTTTATGACCCCGACTCCCACCACGGGCGACGCCTTTGTGCCTCGCCGACGACGTCTCGCCGATGAGCGTAAAGCCATCACCCATAAGTTCCAGATCGGCCCCTGTGAAGGATATTTGACCGTTGGCTTGTATGAGGACGGCCAACCCGGCGAGATCTTCATCACGTTGACGAAAGAGGGGAGTGCGATCGCCGGACTGGTCGATTCGTTCGCGACCGCGATTTCCATCAGCTTGCAATACGGCGTGCCGTTAAAGGTCTTGTGCAACAAGTTCATCCACGCGCATTACGAACCGTCCGGCCAGACCCAGAACCCCAATATCCCGCAGGCCAAATCCCTCGTGGACTACATTTTTCGTTGGCTCGCGTTGAAATTCCTTTCTCCGGAAGAGCGGCAATCCATCGGCATGTACATGTATCACGAGACGAAAGAGTCCGTCGCACCGACGTACGAACCGACGCCCTCCTTTTTATCGCGGCTTGATACGCCCGCCTCGTGACGCCGCGTATGACCCCGCTCTTTGGCGCCTGTCCGCTCCTGACGCATCGACCGTTCTATCGGCCTTTTGAATATTCGGAGTTCTTCGAATACTTCCAAAAGCAGAACCAGGCGCACTGGCTTCCGATCGAGGTGCCGATGGAATCGGATATCTCCGATTATCGTTTCAAGCTCTCGCCGGAAGAAAAAAGCCTCGTCATCCAGATTTTGCGCTTTTTCACGCAGGGCGACATCGAGGTGAACAACAACTATAATTCCAAACTCATTCCGGCTTTTCCGAAACCCGAAATCAAAATGATGCTTTCGGCGTTCGCGGCCATGGAAAGCGTTCATGTGTGGGCCTACTCCTATTTGAACGATTCGCTCGGACTTCCGGAAAAAGAATACAGCGCGTTCCTGGAATACGAGGCGATGCGCAACAAGTATCAATATATCCAGACGTTTGACGTCCGCTCGGTAGAAGAGCTGGCCATCAACCTCGCCGTGTTCGGCGCCTTCATGGAAGGCGTGAGTTTATTTTCCAGCTTCGCTATTCTGATGAACTTTCCGCGCCTCGGAAAGTTGAAAGGGGTCGGACAAATCATCACCTGGAGCATCCGTGATGAAACGCTGCACAGCCAGGGCGTGTGCCAGCTCTTCCGGACGCTGGTGGGGGAGAACAAGCATATTTGGACGGACGAACTGCGACGCACCCTGTATCGCGCGTGTGACGACATGGTGAAGCTGGAGGATCATTTCATCGACACCTGCTTCTCCATGGGAGCCGTACCGGGTCTCAAGCCTGAAGAGGTCAAGCAATATATCAGATACACGGCGGATAAAAAACTGAACGATATCGGGCTGGATAAAGTCTATAACGTCTCGAATCCGCTTTCCTGGCTCGACGTGATGGTCAACGCGAAAGAACATACCAACTTCTTCGAAAATCGCGCGACGGAATACGCCAAGGGAGCCGTGGTCGCGGACTGGTAGAAGTTAGAAGATAGAAGTTAGAAGGTAGAGTTGATGCTAAACAAATATGTCCACTTACACCGGCGTCATCGACGCGCTTTCCAACAACGATCTCACGGCCGCGCGGGACCTGCTTTTGGCCGATATAAAACGCGAAACGGCCGGCAAACGCAGCTGGGATTGTCCCCATTACACGGCCGACCGCGCCGTGCATGAGAGCATCAAGAAAACGGACGAGTTTGAACGGCTCGCGACGTATTTCGGCTTGGAAAACCTCCGCGACCGTTACATGCTGCGCGACGCCGACGGAAAGATTTGCGAAGACCTGCAGGAGTTTTACGCGCGCGTCGCGACCGGTCTTTCGCGCGGCGACGCGGGTCTTGCGCAACGCCTGTACGACTACATGACGCGCTGCTGGTACATCCCGGCCACGCCGACCATGATGAACATCGGCACAAGCAAAGGTTTGCCGATCTCGTGTTTCCTTAACACGGTTCCCGACACGCTCGAGGGCATCTTCGACGTCTATCGAGAAAACGCCTTCCTTTCGAAATACGGCGGCGGGGTCGGCACGGACTGGTCGCAGCTGCGCGGACAAAACGCGCCGCTCAAGGCGAGCGGTCTCAAGTCGTCCGGCGTCATCCCGTTTCTCAAGATCATGGACTCGGAGACGATCGCCATTTCGCGCAACTCGACGAGACGGGGGGCGGCGGCGGCCTATTTGCGTATCGACCATCCGGATATCGAGGATTTTTTGGAGATTCGCAAACCGACCGGCGGCGATATCGACCGTAAATGTCTGAACATCAATCACGGCATCGTCGTCACCGACGAATTCATGAGGGCGGTCGAGGAAAATCGCGCATACGACTTGATTGATCCGCATTACAAAACCGTGACCGGTACACTGAACGCGCTTGATATCTGGCGAAAAATCCTCACCATGCGCGCCGAGACGGGGGAGCCGTACATCCTCTACATCGATACGGTGAACCGCGCCCTGCCGCCACATCACAAGGACAAGGGTCTGATCGTGCGTCAAAGTAACTTGTGTACGGAAATCGTTTTGCCGACGGACGAAACACGAACGGCGGTGTGTTGTCTTGGCAACCTCAACATTGAAAAATGGGATGACTGGAAAGAACGAATCGAGCAAATCACCTATGACTGCGTGACGGCGCTCGACAACAACCTCGAGACGTTCTGCGAGATGGCCGATCCGGTTGAATTCAAAAAATCGATCAACTCCGTAACACACGAACGCTCGGTCGGTCTCGGCGTGATGGGATACCACGGGTATCTCATGAGCCGCATGGTGCCGTTTGAGAGCGTCATGGCGCGCAACATCAACAAGGAGATCTTCTCGACCATCCGGAAGCACGCGCACGCCGCCTCCGAGCGTCTGGGACGCGAGCGCGGCCTGCCGCTCGACGGGGGAACGCGCCGCAACTCGTATGTCACGAGCATCCAGCCGACGGCCTCGACGAGTTTTATCTGCAACGAAGCGACGCCGTCCATCGAGCCTATTTCCGGCAACGCGTTCCTGCAAAAAACGCTTTCCGGCAGCTTTCTCTACAAAAACAAGCATCTCGTGAAGCTGCTCGAGTCGAAAGGACTGAATACGATCGAGGTATGGAAAAAGATCATCGCGGATAAGGGAAGCGTGATGAATCTCGAGGAGCTTTCCGTAGACGAAAAAATCGTCTTCCGCACGCCGTATGAAATGAACATGCGCGAGCTCGTGCAGCAGACGGCCGATCGCCAACCGTTTATCGACCAGTCGCAATCGTTCAACTTATTTTTCCCGACGCCGATTTCCGGCAAGTATCTCCACGAAGTACACATTCTTGCTTGGAAGCTCGGCGTGAAGTCGCTGTACTACGTGCGCTCGGCGTCCGCGATCCACGCAGAGTCGATCGATGCGCAAGGCGTCAAACGCGACGTGGCAAACGAGGAGTGCGCGGTGTGCCAGTAGGATGTCAGATGTGAGATGTCAGATGTCAGATGTTAAATATTAAATGTCAGATGGTCATCGGGGCAACGAGGGGGGCCTGTCTACTCCTCTTCGTCTATGAGCAATGCCGGATCTTCCTCCTTCAATTCTTTCTCCAAACGCTCTAGCTCTTTCAGCTCATCCAGCTCTTCCGGTTCATCCTTGTCCTTGTCTCCATCCTCGTCATCCTCATCCTTGTCTTTCTGCCCCTTCGCCTCTTCTTCAAGATCCTCTTCATTCTCGTCATCCTTGGTTCCGGCGATGTGCATGCCGAGCGCAGCCAAATTCTCGGACTCGGCGTCAATGTCGAGACCCTGCATATCGCGATCCCAGCTTGAGGGACCCGCTTGGAGTTGAATGTCGTTCATATGTAATGTGTTTTTCCG
The DNA here is from genome assembly GCA_038061235.1 of Patescibacteria group bacterium. Classification (GTDB taxonomy): domain Bacteria; phylum Patescibacteriota; class Patescibacteriia; order 2-12-FULL-60-25; family 2-12-FULL-60-25; genus RHKK01. The sequence continues at coordinate 47,000 of JBBTZS010000003.1, forward strand.
ATGCGGCGAAGATACAAACTCGTACCAAAGTTTGCAAGACCCGAGAGCATGAGCCAAGATGGGGACATGAACGACACCGTCGGTTTGTTTATTATCAGCGGCCTTTTGTTGACCGGCTTCGGAGCGTTAGCTTGGCTTTTGAGCCGACAGAAGGGGAGGGGCGGGATCGACCCGCAGGCGCTTTTGATGCTCCAAAATCGTCTAGAGGCGCTTGATCAGGACTTACGTCATACCATGACCGAAAGCGCGCGAACACAGCAAACCTCCAGCCACCATATGACGGGCGCTGTCCGTGATGTAACCGACCGCTTGTCCAAAATCGAAGAGACAAACAAGCAGGTGCTGAATTTTTCTGGCCAACTCGAAAATCTCCAGCGCATTCTCACCAATCCGAAACAGCGCGGCATTTTGGGCGAATACTATCTTGAAACGCTCCTGAAAAACGTGTTCGCGCCGGATCAATACGAAATGCAGTATAAATTTTCCGACGGCGAAATCGTCGACGCCGCGGTCTTTATTCGCGACAAGATCGTGCCGATCGATTCCAAGTTCAGTCTGGAAAATTATAACCGCCTCGTCGAGGCGCAAACTCACGAGGATCGCGAGCGATATGAAAAGGCGCTGATCAACGATTTGAAGCTGCGCATCAAGGAAACGGCCAAGTACGTGCGACCGGAGGAGGGGACGATGGAATTCGCCTTCATGTTTATTCCGCATGAAGCGATCTATTACGACTTGCTCGTTAATAAGATCGGCGAAGGAGGGGAGGACACGGAGAACCTCCTCCAGCGCGCCGCCGCCAAGTGGCATGTCATCATCGTGTCGCCCACGTCGTTCACGGCGTATCTCCAGACGGTCCTGCAAGGCTTGAAGGCGCTGAAAATAGAGGAGCAGGCGCAGGAGATCAGGAAACGCGTCATGGAGCTCCAGAAGCATCTCTCCGCGTACCAGGAGAAGCATGACTCGGTCGGACGCGCGCTTGGGACGGCGGTCAACCAATATAATCTGGCCGGACGCGAATTCACTAAAATCGACAAGGACGTCGTCCGTATCACCGGCGAGGGGGTTGGGGTACAATCAATGCTCTTGGATAAACCGCAGGATTTTGAAGAATGAAAGCGATTCTCAAGCGAATACTCCTTGGCGTGATCGGCGCCGTAACGGCTACGGGCGTACTTGTCGTGTCCGCGATCGGCTACGTGCAGTTTATTGAGGCGGGATCCGTCGTCGAACGGCGCGAGGATTTGCGGCCCGTGGAATACGCCATTGTGCTTGGGGCAAGCGTTAAGCAGGATGGGACGCCTTCGGATGCGTTGGAAGACCGCGTCATGGAAGCCGTAGACGCGTATATGGACGGCAAAGTACGCACGCTACTCATGACGGGGGACGACGGTGCGTTTCACATCAATGAAGTGGAAACGATGGCACGCGTCGCCCGTGAAGCGGGCGTGCCGAGCGAAGACATTGTCGTAGACGGACAGGGCTATCGGACATATGAAAGTTGCAAGCGCGCGACGGAAAAATATGAAATCAAGGAAGCCGTTGTCGTGACGCAACGCTTTCATTTGAGTCGCGCGTTGTTTTTGTGCAGCGCGTTCGGCATGGACGTACAGGGCCTTCCGGCAGACCGCCGGACGTATCAGCGCATCGGTTTTTTCTTCGGACGCGACCTGCTCGCAAGTTTCAAGGCGTTCTGGGACGTACACGTCTGGCCGCCAAAGAGTCCGGTGGAATGAAAAGATGATCGGGGAGGGGAGACGTTTGTATGAAGTCGGTGACAAAGTGAACGATACATGCGTCGCACAATATATGTTATACGACGTATAAGGCATCTTTTTAACTACTGTTAGCGGTTATTCATGATTCGCGCCTTATACGTCGTATAACATACGTCATATTTTACAACGCCTTTAACAAGTCATCGTAAAATATGACGTAATTATCCCTTTCGCTTCTAAAGCCTCCAAAACCTCTCTTACTTCAAATAAACTCGTCCCGGCACACGCACATCGATGTATTCAGGCTGTCCAAGATCTTTTGGCTTGTTCTTGATGAAGGCTTGGTACGTGTGAACCTGACTTTCGATAGGCGAGGTTATATCCATGAGTACGGTGTATCCTTCGACGCTCAAGACCTTGAAAAGGCTGCTAGAGGCCGTAGGAGGCTCGAGTTCACGATATGCGAGTCCCGCAGTACCTAGTTTTTCGGATAGCGCGATCCATTCGCGGGCTTCGTTTTGATTTGTCAGCACGAATCCGGGCGCGACCAACTCATCCAGATCGCGCTTAATGACCGGCGGCTCTTCGGAACGCACGGACCGATGACCAAGCAGGCGAGCTTGCGTGTCGCGTTTTTCTTCGTCGGAAAGTTCTTGCGTCGCGACTCCTTGATGATCAAGCCAAAAATATTGCTTATGTGAATGAAAAACAACTCGCTTTACCCTCTCCTCTACCGAGAGTCGTAAAACATTATTATAAGAGTTTTCCACAGTTGCGTTTAGCACAAAAAGTCTACTTTTCAGTTTTTCCTGCAAAGCTTCACGGTCAATAAACCACGCATGGCGCGGCGGCCACGGGCGAAACTCTTCGCGAGCGTCTAATAGATGAAAAACCTCCTTCGTTACGTCAACGGGATCCAGATCCTCCACTCCCCTCACCTCGACGGCGCTCACGGAAAAAGCATCGCTAATGAATACCAAATATGTCCATCCGAAGATCGTCCCAAGGGCGAGAATCGTGAACACGACGCGTCTTTTGGTGGATTTCGCCTGCTTCAACCCTCGGTTGATATCCCCTGCTTCGAGCTTGGAGCGCCGCGTCGTTCGCATAGGAATATATTATTTACCATCCGGACGCGCTTCGAAAAGGATACGGACGAGCAAGTCGGAAAACGTCATCCCTCCTTCCGCGGCGGCTTTTGGGAGGAGAGACGCGGCTGTGAGTCCCGGCAACGTGTTCGTTTCCAGAACCCAGAGTCTCCCCCGTTCGTCGAGAATCATGTCGGAACGCGAATATCCCCTGCACCCGAGGACGGTATGCGCTTTGACGGCGAGGCGCTTTGCGAGATGTGTTGCGTGGCGCGAAATGGACGCGGGGCAGATCTCTTGCGTGCGCTTGTCGTGATACTTGGCCCGGTAGTCGAAGAGTCCGGACGCCGTGCGAATTTCGATAACGGACAACGCATACGGCTCACCCTTTTTCTCGAGCACGGGAACCGTGAGTTCGCGTCCCTCGATCAATGCTTCGACGAGACAGGACGCGCCATCCTCTTTTAACGCACCGGAGATCGCGCGTTTCCAATTTTTTCGCGGCGGACGAACCGACAGTCCGACGCTCGAACCCGATGCATTCGGCTTTACGACGATGCGAGAGCCGATTCGATCAGCGATGTTCTTTAAGACGTTTTTCGGGTCTTTTTTAAAATCCGACTTCTCTACCCGTACACCTCTTGGTGAAGGAATGTTCGCGTCGGAATACAGCTCTTTCGTGCGCGACTTATCGAAGGCTTGTGCGGATGCGAGAACGCCGGAACCGGTGTAAGGCAAGCCAAGAATCTCAAGGAGCCCCTGCATGTGACCATCTTCCCCATGAGTTCCGTGCAATGCGTTAAACACGACGTCGATTTTGCTGGCTTTTGCGTCACGAATCAGGCGGATGAGATCGTTTGGCTTTCCCGGGTCATACGACGTCGTCTTGAATCGATCGGTCGGCAAATGCTTCATCACCATCTTTCCGGACGCAAAAGACACCGCCCGTTCCGACGATGCGCCGCCCAAAAGAACCGCGACTCTTTTTCTATGCTTCATGTCCGATGTCATATGACTATGGTGTCATCAAATCACGATCCTTAGAACTTATAACCTAGAACTTGGGGACGGACCGCTTCATAGTTTTTGGTTATATGTTATAAGTTATGAGTTTTGAGTTTTAAGTTACCCGATTCTCTCGAATCCCGTAAACGGTCGCAGGACGTCAGGAACGGTGATAGACCCGTCTTCGTTCTGATATTGCTCCAAGATCGCGATCAGGCCGCGTGAGAGCGCGACGGCGGTTCCGTTTAATGTATGCGCGAATTCAAGCGTTCCGTCCTTTTTTCTGAGTTTTACGTTCAAGCGACGCGCTTGATAGTCCGTGCAGTTGGATGTTGACGTCACTTCGCCCCAGCCCCCACCCCCTCTCACTCCCCCTCCGGCAGGGGGAGAGCCACTCGTTCTGCCCCACATCCATGCCTCAAGGTCGTATTTACGATACGCGGGACCACCAAGATCGCCCGTGCAAATATCGACGGTGCGGAATGTTAGGCCCAGTTTCTGGAACACCATTTCTTCCAAACGACGCAACTCCTCATGCAACGCCTCTGACTGCCACGGAGCGGCAAAGATGAAGAGCTCGACTTTGGAGAACTGGTGTACGCGATAAAGACCGTAGGATTCGCGACCGTACGTGCCGGCTTCGGTGCGGAAACAATGCGATAATCCCACGTATTTGAGCGGCAATTTATTTTCATCGATGATCTCGTTCATGTGATAGCCGCCAAGCGGGATCTCGGCCGTACCGATGAGCGACAAGTCGGACTGCTCGACGGAGTAGATTTGCGTTTCGTCGCCGCGCGGCGTAAATCCCGCACCAAGAAGAACTTCGTCTCGGGCAAGATCCGGCGTGATCATGGGGACATAGCCCTCTTCGACCATGAGCTTCAGCGCCCATTGCGTCAGCGCCTGCTCGAGCATCGCAAGCTTCCCTTTCAAAAAATAAAACTTCGCGCCGGCGACTTTTGCTCCGCGTTCAAAGTCGATCAAATCGTGCATTTCCGCCAATTCGACGTGGGACTTGGGCGTAAACGAAGGCGATGGGATCTCGCCGAATACCTTCTTCTCGACGTTGTCCTCGTCCGACGCCCCGATGGGCGAGTCGGGATGCGTCATATTCGGCACCGCAAGCAACGCCGTTTTCCACTCGGACTCGACGGTCTCATACTCCGTTTCTTTCGTCGCAAGCGTCACTTTCAACTCTTTGCCCTCCTCGATGAGAGACGGACGCTCTTCCGCGGAAGCCGATTTCATCTTCTCGGCCACCTCGTTTCGTTTCTTGCGAATCGCTTCCACTTCTTTCAACAAAATAAGACGTCGGTCGTCCAACGCAAGCAAGGCGGGAATATCCACCTTCATACGCTTGTTCTCGGCATTCGTTTGGACGAGGTCCGCGTTTTCTCGAATGTACTTGATATCCAACATAATAGGTGTCAGATGGTAGATTTCAGGTTTCAACCTTGGGGCGCAAGGTGGGAAACAAGATCACTTCCTTCAGAGACGCGGATCCGGTCAAAATGGCGGTCAGACGGTCGATGCCCATGCCCATGCCCGACGTAGGCGGCATGCCGTGTTCCAGCGCCTCGAGAAACGCCGTGTCCATGCGTTGCGCCTCCTCGCTCCCCTTTTCCGCCAACGCCTGCTGTTGCTCAAAGCGCTCGCGCTGGTCGAGCGGGTCGTGTAGCTCGTGATAATACGCGTTCACGACCTCCGCTCCCCGCATGATGAGCTGCGCCGAGGCGCTTTTCGTCGGCTCGCCCGGAACGCGAGCCGTGAGCGGTTTCATCTCTATGGGATAGTCGAAGACCCACACGGGACCTTCCAACTTCGCACGAGTGGTTTTCTTGTAAAGCTCGTCGAGATATTCGCCGAATCCGACGCATTTCTTGAAATCGACTTTCACTTTGGCTTTTTTCACGGCGGCGATCACGTCTTTTTCGTTTTTCAACTCGTCGATATCGATCCCTGTTTCGTTCAATATCGCTTTGCGGAACGTCAGACGCGGAAACGGCGCGCCGATATCCGTTCCAAGCGCATCCTTCACCATGCGCGCGAGCATCTCCTCAATCATCGAGATAAATGCTTCCTTGTCCGCGTAGGCCCAGTACAACTCGAGCATCGTGAACTCGGGATTATGCGAGTGGTCGATGCCCTCGTTGCGAAAACAGCGCGCGACTTCGTACACCTTTTCCATGCCGCCAACCACGAGACGTTTCAGATACAGCTCCGGCGCGATGCGGAGGTAGAGATCCGTGTCGAGCGCATTGTGATGCGTGACGAACGGACGCGCGTTTGCGCCGCCCGGAATCGGTTGAAGCACGGGCGTCTCGACTTCGAGAAAGCCCAGTGCGTCGAGATAGGCACGCATCGAGGACACGAGCTTGGAACGCGTCACAAAGCGCTCGCGCACTTCCGGATTCGAGATGAGATCGAGTTCACGCTGGCGATAGCGCGTTTCCACGTCTGCCAGACCGTGCCACTTTTCCGGCAACGGCAACAACGCTTTGGAAAGCAGGCGCCATGTTTTCACTTCCAGAGACTTCTCGCCGCGCTTCGTCAAAAACAAGGTTCCTTTTACTTCCACAAAATCCGCCGGATCGACATGATCGCGGAACAATGCAAACGCCTCGGCAATTTCATCTTCCTTGAAGACGATCTGGATCTTGCCCGTCTCATCCTGCAGGTCCGCGAACATCATGCCGCCATGGACGCGAATCGTCATGACGCGGCCTACCAGGGTCACGACGCGGCCGTCTTTTGACCACGCGTCAAAAAACCCGACGGCGTCGCCGCAGGTCGCGTCCCGCTCGGTCACGACCGGATACGGATCGATGCCCGCGTTTCGCAACGCCTCGAGCTTTTCCAAACGTACGTCTCGTTCATCCATCATAGTCCCCCACAGCCTAGCTGATCTCCAGCACCTCGTACACGGTCGAGCCGGTCGGCGCCTTGACGTTCACCTCGTCGCCGACCCGGGCGCCAAGCAACGTCTGGCCGATCGGTGATTCGTTGGAGATCTTTCCGGACAGCGGATCGGCTTCATTCGATCCCACGATCTCGAAGGTTTTTTCCTTTCCGTTGACGCGAACCTTGACCGTCGAGCCGACGCGAACATTCGTTCCGTCTTTCGCGTCATGTTCGATGACGACCGCGTTTTTGAACAGATCCTCGATTTCAAGGATACGCCCTTCGACAAAGCCGAGCGCGTCCTTGGCTTCATGATACTCGGCGTTTTCCGACAAATCGCCCAGCGCCTTGGCCGTTTCGATACGCGCCGCAAGCTCGCGGCGTTTGACGGTTTTTAAATCCTTCAACTCGTCTTTGAGCTTTTGAAGGAATTCGGCGCTGACGTATTGAATTTGGGACATAGTGAAAAGATGTCAGATGTTAGATGTGAGATGCCAGAAGTAAATAATGGGATGGTTGGGATGTGAGAATGAAAAGCGGCGGTGAAACCGCGCGCTTCTCTTAATGAAGGTAAGAGTATCAAGTGGAAAAAACGTGTCAAATCAAGGCCAAGGGCTTCATGTAGCGACCGCCGCTAAAACGTCCCTCCCCTCGCCGCTCGTAAATCCCACCACGCCTGAAGAATCTCACGGGCGACCGGGACCGCCGTTTCCGAGCCTTCGCCGCCTTCTTCGAGTAACACCGTCACGACGATCTCCGGGTTATCAAAGGGCGCAAACGATGTGAACCACGCGTGATAGTCTTTCTCGGAATGCCACTGCGCGGTTCCGGTTTTTCCCGCGACGGGGAACGACATGGCGTTCAATGCGCGACAGGATCCGTACGTGACGCAGTCGCGCATGCCGAGGCGAACCGTCTCGATCACGGACGCGTCCGCGAGGCGCTCTCCTCGTTCCGTGCTCGTCCCCGTGCGGGCGAAATGCGGCTCGACGCGATAGCCGCCGTTGGCCAACGCGGCGGTATACGCGGCGACCTGCATCGGCGTGACGAGCAAATCGCCTTGGCCGATGGAGAGATTGTACGTATCGCCGACGAACCAACGCTCGCCTTTCTCTTCTTCCTTCCATTCCCGACTCGGCACAAACCCGGGACGTTCTCCCGGGACGTCCAGTCCCGTGGGTGATCCGAGCCCGAATCGACGGAACCAATCCGACAGACGGTCGACGCCGAGACCGACAAAGGACTCGAACCCGCCGCCGACGGTGTAATAAAATGTATTTATCGACCACGCGATCGCCGCCCGCATGTTTGTCGGACCATGTCCTCCCGCTTTCCAGTCGGGGAAAAACCACGGCCCGACGCCGATGCCGCCAACCGAGAGGATCTTCGTGTTCGCGTTTACGACGCCTTCCGCCAGAGCCGCGACGGAAATGACGATCTTCACCGTGGAACCCGACGGATACATGCCAGCCCAGGCGCGCGGAAAGAGCGGCTGGCGCTCGTCCCCGACCAACGCCTGATACGATGCGCTTGAGACGCCGCCGGAAAAAATGTTGTTGTCGTACGAAGGCCAGGAAACGGCGGCCAACACTTCCCCGGTGTTCGGATCAAGCGCGATCGCGGAACCTTTTTCGGCCTCGGCGCGCTCCAATCCGGAGATCAGCGCCCGTTCCGCCGCCTTTTGCAGGTCGATGTCCAGTGCAAGAGAGAGGTCGCGACCGTCAAGCGCCTCCTCCTCCCCCACCAACGTTTTGACGCGACCGTGGGCATCGACCTCGTTGGTGCGCGTCCCGAGCTCGCCACGCATGAACGGCTCGTATCCGCGCTCCAATCCGGACTTGCCGATTTCATCGGCGCGGCGATATCCCTTGTCACGCCTCTCTTGGTATTCCTCCGGCGAAAGCTTTCCGACATAGCCGAGGACATGCGACAGGCTTTGAATGTCGCCGCTCCACGGATACCGCCGCCGCGCCGCGACTTCGAGCGAAAAGCCCTGCAAATCAGGCCAGGCGATGGTGAAATCCATGGCCTGGCGATAGGTGAGCTGCTCGGCGATCACGTTTGCCTCGTCCCGCGCGCTCCCGGTCGCATAGGCGATCGGCAGCAGGTCATGCATGGAACGGCCCAGTACGCGCGCCGCAAGACTGACGTCGGATTCCATCTCCGCCGCGTCGACGGCTAGATCAAACGGCGTCATCGTCACCTGGAACCGCGGAATGTTATCGGCGAGCACGCGGCCCTGTCGATCGCGAACGATCCCGCGTCTCGGAAGCAACGACGTCTCGCGCAAACGATTGGCCTCGGCCTGTTGACGGAACTCGGCGCCACGCGCGACTTGCATCCATCCCGCTCGCGCGATGAACCCGACAAACAGGAGCGCGAGGAGGGTTTGAGCGAAGAAAAAACGTCGGCTCGAAACCGCCCGGCCCAAAAACAACGAGCGATGCTTGAGCGGCGTGAGCGCGTCTTCGAACAAGACTTCGTGCCGAACATCCAGGTGGTCATCGCGGCGCATAGGAAGAACCTGGACGCACGATAAAACGTCCGGTGAATGACGCGATGCCTAAGAAGACCAGCGACGTGAACCCCACGTCCCAAAGCAGGACAAGGGCCGGCGCGGGCGGGAACGACCATAACGTATCGTGCAGGTTAAAGAGCACGGCGAGAAATGAAATAGCCCAGGCGCTCGCCCAATCCAACAGTCTCCCGCATGCCACGAGCGCCGCCGTCGCATAAACCGAGCGGTTGGTGAGAAAACGGTCCGCGACCCAACCGAGCACAAACACGAGGATCGGGAGCCGGAGCAAGGCGAGATCGAAATGATCGAGCGTATAGGCATCAAGCATCAACGCCGAGCCGATCGCGAGGAGGAATGCCCGGGATCTGGAAGTCGAAACGAGAAGAAGCGCGATCAATGGAAGAACCGGGCGAAACCCGGCCCATGTCGGCAGAAACGGAACCGTGCCGATTTCGTACGCGGCGGCAAGCAGGCCCAGGAGCACGGCGACGACCAGTCGAACGATCATAGGCGCGGACGCAACGCCGACGGACGCAGCACGGACACGAATACGACGCGGTCAAGCGCCACCAGCGGCTCGACGGTCGCGCGAAAAAACGGATCGGAGGGTTTTGCGTCCACCGTATTCACGATTCCGAGCGGCAGGTTTCCGGGAACTTTTTCTTCCGTGCCGGCGGTCACGATCAGCTGATCGGGAACGACGGTTTCCGACGACGGGATGAACGTAAGCACCGACGCCCCGTTTCCGCGTCCTTCGAGCACGCCCGCGAGCTGTCCTTTCACCTGCACGGCCGCGGCGACGCGACTACGCGGATCCGTCAGAAGCTCGACGGTCGCGATGCGATCCTGCAACGCGCTCACCTTCCCGATCATGATACCCTCGTCCGTCACGACGGCTTGGCCGACTTCCAGCGAGTCGTCCTTGCCGCGATCAATGGTGAGCACCGCCTTTGTCCCGCGCACATCGCGGGAAATCACGCGCGCGCCCACGCTGTCGTATCCGCTCGTGTCGAGGAATCGCGCCTGCGCCCGCAAGGCGCGATTTTCCTCTTCCAACGATCGCAGGCGCACCCGGTCGGCCGCAAGAACGGCGAGGCGCGACTCGAGCTCTTTCACGCGCTCGTCGACGGAAATCATTTGTGCGGACGCGCCGGAGAGAAAACGCACGACGGGAAGCGTCGCCGCGCGCACCAGCGAACCAAAGGGACGATACAGTCCCGCAAACATCAACACGCCCGCCACAAGCGCGGCGGCCCAAATCCAGGGCCAGGAGAGACGGGGTTGCATAAACGATGTCAGATGTCAGATGTCAGAACCCAGAAGTACATCTGGCATCTCACATCTGACATTTCACATCAAACCCCTTTAACGAGATCGGAGGCGGGTACGGCGACTTCGAACAAGAGGTTCGCGTCATCGAGCAACGCGCCCATGCCGCGAACCACGCACAGCGGCGCGTCTTCGGCCACGCGGACGGGCAAACCGGTACCGCGCGACAGGGCTTGGTCCAGACCGCGCAACAAGGCGCCGCCACCCGTGAGAATGATCCCGCGCTGCTGGATATCCGCAACCAGCTCCGGCGGCGTGATCTCCAAAATACTTTTTACCTGGTCGATGATCACCTTCACGGATCGTCCCAGCGCCTCGCGGATCTGCGCGTCGTTCACCGTGATTTGGCGCGGCAGACCCGTGAGAAGATCGCGGCCGCGCATGGACGTCTCGATCGTTTCTTCGAGCTCGTCGGCCGAACCGACGGCGATCTTGATCTCTTCCGCCACACGCTCGCCGAGCAACAAGTTGAATACGTCGCGGGCATATTGAATGATGTTGCGATTTAATTCGTCGCCGGCGATCGCGATGCTCTTGGACGTCACGATCCCGTTTAGCGAAATCACGGCGATCTCCGTCGAGCCGGCGCCGATGTTGATGATCATGTTGCCGAGCGGCTCGCGGATCGGCATGCCGGCGCCGATGGCCGACGCGATCGGCGACTCGACCACCAAGACTTCGCGCGCGCCGGCGCCGCTTGCGGCGTCGCCCACGGCTTTGCGCTCCACTTCCGTCACGTCGAGCGGCACGCAAATGACGACCTTCGGTCGCGGAATGGAAAACGTCTTGTCCTCATGCACTTTTTCAAAAAAGTAGCGAAGGAGCTTTTCCGTCACTTCAAAGTCCGCGATAATCCCGCGTAACAGCGGCTTGGACACTTGGATGTGTCCCGGATTTTTTCCGACCATGGCTCGAGCCTCGTCCCCCACCGCCATCACCCGGTTATTGCGCTTGTTGATCGCGACCACCGACGGCTCGTCGATCACGATGCCCTTCCCCTTCACGAATACACGCGTATTCGCGGTCCCGAGATCAATCCCGAGCTGCTTGGTCAATTGACCTAAAAAACGCGGCCAGCGCATAGAATGAACAGAGCTTAGCCGTCGGAAGCCGAAATGCCAAAATAGGTCAAGACCTCCGGCTTTCCTGAACCAAAAGCGCTGCGTATTCCAACCCCCCGATCACGATGACGAAGCCGAGAAACCACCAGAAATTGAGCATGCCGTTTGCCGAAAGCGCGAGTGACAGGATCGCGACGAACGACAGGAGCAACCCGTGGCGAAACGCGACGCGGACTTCGCGGAATGCGGTTGTCTGTCGCCCGCGCAGATGCACGCGTACTGTTACGCCCGCGAGCGTGAGCAGTCCGACGCAGGATGCAAAAAGCGTGAGATAGAACAATGCGAATCCCAACAAGCCGCCCTCATTGGGATCCACATTAAACAAAATATACATCCAGCCAAGCAACGACGCGACGGTCGCGGCAATCATCAAACCGATGAACGGCTTATATCCCATGTCCCTATCTTATCATGCCTGCACGATCCGGAGCTTGTACACGACGCGCGCGCCGAGCATCCGATTGATCTCGTTCATGAGGCGCACCTCGTCGCGCTTCAACTCGCCGACGACCACGGACGCGGACGCCGCGAGCTTTAACTCGCCGTCCGCAAACGAAACGGGGCGCATGTGCGCGGCGCGCCCCGTTCCCCATAATCCCTCCAACGCGCGCTTGGCCGCGTCCATCACGCGCACCGCGTCGACATTCCGACGCAACCCCCCGTGTTTGGAGAGGGCTTCGGACTGCATTCCGCCGATGGGTCTAAGAGCCATGACTCAACACTAAAAACAATGACGCGCTCCTGCAACATATCCTCCGCGCCCGCCTTAATTGATTTATCCCTTCAACCCGCAACAGCCCTTATGCAGGCTGTGGAACGCGACCGAGGCGACAGAACCGTACACGAACGAAAGCACGCCGCCCCACAGCATGCTCGCCGCATCCATTCCCTGGAATCCCGGAAAGGCGGTTTTGAGCGCGAGGAGGTGGAAACGAACCACTTCCGGGTCCGTCAGGAGGACGCTCCAGAACAGACAAAGAACGTAGATCCCGACAATGAACAGTCCGACGGCGGCGGCATGGCGCCACAACATGGGCTTGGATTTGAACATACAAAAAATAAAATGAGTAACTTACCCTTCCACCATACCACATCCCCGCGGGCTCGTGAACGCGTCTGATCACAAAACAGGACCGGATGGAATCCGTTCCTGTTTTTGCGTTTGCTTATTCCACGCACGATCAGCCTCTTAGCAGCATCGTAAGTACGACCGACAGAATGAACAGACTGCTCGCCGAGATCGCGACGCTCAATCCGAGCATCAACGCGACCCGCGACGACATCTGTTCCCAGATCGGTATCGAAAGATTCGATCGATCCGGCTGCCGTTCGACGTCGCTCCCCTTTGGGATTTGATCAATGACTACCATAGCGCATTAGCTGCTTAGTTTCGCGAAACCGATGAACATGAGCACAAAGACCGCCGTCAGGACCACCGGGGCGTAGTCGGAAAGATAATTTTTCTTTTCCGGATGGAACCCTTTGAGGAGAAGGGAGTTCACCACAACGGAGATCGAGCTGAACACCATCGCGAGTCCGGCAAGCTCCGGACGAAGGACGATCCCCAGTCCGATAAAGACGCGCGCGGCGATGGGAATGCCGATGACGTTGTAGAATAACGCGAAGAAGAGGTTTTGCTTGACCTTTCCAAGCGTCTTCTTGCTCAGTCGGATCGCATGGATGACGTCGTGCAAATCATTTTTGATGATCACGATGCCTCCGGCTTCCATCGCGACGTCCGCGCCGCTTCCCATGGCGATCCCGACATCGGCTTGTGCAAGCGCGGGACTGTCGTTAATCCCGTCCCCCACCATCGCCACCTTCCGCCCCTTGGACTGGATGGCTTTGACTTCGTTCGCCTTGTCTTCCGGCAGGACTTCCGCGAGGACGTTTTCGATACCGACCTGCTTGGCGATCGCGTGTGCGGTGCGCCGGTTATCGCCCGTGATCATGTACACGTCGATATTCATCTTCCGAAGCTCCTTCACCGCATCGCGCGACGTCTCTTTCACCGTATCCGCGACGGCGATGATGCCGAGGATCGCCTCTCCCGACGCGACGAGCATGGCCGTCTTTCCGCCGTCCTCAAGGCGTTGGAGACGTTTCTCCGCGGACGTTGCATCCAAACCGATGTCGGCCATCAGTTTCCGATTGCCGAGATAGTACTCGCGCCCGTCGATCGTCCCGGCGACGCCGTGACCCGGAATGGCCCGAAACCCTTGGACGTCTTTGACCGCCGACCCTTCCTCGACCGCGTAGGCATGGATGCATTCCGCCAACGGGTGTTCGGAGGTCGCTTCCAAACTCCCCGCCAACGAGAGCAGCTCGTCTTCGTCAAGGCCGCTCATGGACACGACGTCCGTCACTTCCGGCTTTCCTTTTGTAAGCGTACCCGTCTTATCGAACACGACCGTGTCGACCTTGGAAAGCGCCTCAAGCGGCTCCCCTCCCTTGATCAAGATGCCGTGTTCGGCGCCCTTCCCCGTTCCGACCATGACCGCAGTCGGGGTCCCGAGACCGAGGGCGCAGGGACAGGCGATCACGATCACGGACACGAAGGCGAGCAACGCAAAGGCGAGGGACGCGCCGAGCAGGAAGTACCAGATCACGAATGTCAGCGCCGCGATGACCATCACCGCGGGCACGAACCACGCGGAAATACGGTCGGCATGTGCCTGGATCGGCGCCTTCGACCCTTGCGCATCTTCGATGAGACGAATGATTTGCGCGAGCGCCGTTTCCGAGCCGACGCGCGTAGCCCGGAACTCGAAGCTTCCGTTTTTGTTGATTGTAGATCCGATAACGGGATCGCCTTCCTTCTTCTCCACCGGAATGCTTTCCCCCGTGAGCATGGACTCGTCGACGGATGAAAGCCCTTTCGTGACCACGCCGTCGACGGGAATCTTTTCTCCCGGACGTACCACCACGAGATCACCGGCCACGACCGCTTCAACCGGAATATCCGAGGTTTGTCCGTCGCGGATGACGCGCGCGGTTTTCGCTTGGAGACCCATGAGCTTTTTGATCGCTTCACTCGTCTTCCCTTTCGCGCGCGCTTCCAGCCATTTGCCCATGAGCACGAACGTGATGAGGAAGGCGCTTACCTCAAAGTAGAGATCGGGAATTTTCGATCCCATGGGAGCGAGGATCGTACCGTTCTCGACCACATATCGCACGAACTCGAAGAGGCTGTAGAAGAACGCCGTGCTCGTACCGATCGCGATCAGACTATCCATATTGAAGGTCTTCATGCGCAGGCTCGACCACATCCCCCTGTAGAATCCCAGGCCAAGAATGAATTGCACGGGGATCGCAAGAAGCAGCGAGATGAATCCCATGCTCGATAGTACCGCCTCGCGGAACGGGATGAACGAGATGAAGTCCGCGAGCATGAAGTAGACCAGCGGGATACTGAACCCAAGTCCCACGAAGAACTTTTTGCGATAGGACGCGATTTCCTTCTCGCGCTTTTTGCGTTCCGATTCCTGATCCGTCGCATCCGCGGATTCCGCGCGATAACCCGCTTCTTTTACGGCCTTCATGATCGCCCCCGCATTTGCGGCGCTAGCGTCGAAGACGACAAGCAGTTTTTCCGCGCCGTAGTTCACGTTTGCTTGCGCGACACCCGGGACTTTCTTGACTTTGCGTTCGATCAGCCCCGCGCAACTCGAACAATGCATCCCGAACAGATGGAAACTGACACGCGCTTCCCCCCGTTCCGCGTTCGGCGACACGATCGCTTCTGACGGCGTTTCCGTTTTCTGCGCAGAGAGAGCGATGTCGGCCCGTAGCGGCGTTGCTTGTTCCAACCGCTCCACCAACGGCCCGAGCACGAGGTCTCGAAGCGCTCCGGCCAATCCGGGCGCATCCTGCACGGTTCGGGGGGTACAGCTGCCTTCCGTCCGGACGGTAATGGTTCCCTGGAATTCGGAAATGCCATCCGGCCAGACGCGCAGCGTACCATCGGCCTGCAAGTCCCGTTTGATGTTCACCCGCATCCGTTCGTCGACCTCCTCGGGTGAAGAGACTTTGAAGCCGAGATCCGACACGAGTTTCTTGAACCGATCTTCTCCGATCTTGTATTCGTCGTATTCGACGGTGGCCCGGCTCGTGGCAAAATCCACGTGAGCGGACAAAACGCCGGGCAATGCCTGAAGCGCATATTCGTTTTTTCGTGCGCATGCCTGGCACGTCATCCCAAGGATGATGAATGAGGTGTTGCTCATACGATTTCTTCCGCTCGATAGCCGAGTTGCTCGATTTCACTCTGAATCACGGCACGCTCGGCCGTATGCTCGACGATGGCGATGCCCGACCGCGGATCGACGTGACACGTCTCCACGCCCGGAATGTCCAAGCACGCGTCTTCGATCAATGCCTTGCAAGAGGCGCAGTGCATGCCGGTGATGTTGAATTTGGTGATCATAATAATGATTGATGTGTGATTGATGACTGAGACGGTTCTTACGGCACCACGACGATTTGGCCGCGATACATGCCCATCGAACAACTGAACCGGTAGGTTCCGGGCTCCTTTGGGGCGGTGAACTCAAGCACGTTCGGCCCTCTCGTCAGGAGTTTCTGGATGCCGAGTTGGCGTGAGACAAGCGCCATGGCGCATCCCGCGCCTTGCGAGCCGTCGATTTCCCATCGCGTCGGTACTCCAGCCTTGATGGTGAAGCTGTTCGGCTCATAGTCATACACGACGCGCATCTTCATAACCTGGACGCCTTTCGCATCCGTCACGGTCGCTTGCGCGGCAGAAGATGCTTCCGCGCGCGGCGCAAACGAGAGCTCGGGAAACGACAACGGATACCCCGCGAGCGTCAACCCGTTCTGAATGTTCCACAGGCCGAGCACGACCACGAGCGCGCCGGAGAATTTGAAGAAGAATTGTCCCGCTTTTCCTTTGAGCGAGCTCGATGCCCATCCAAGCGCTAAGAGCGCCGGAGCCGTCCCGAGGGCAAAGGCGAGCAACGTCGTGGCGCCGGCCCAGAAGCTGCCGGTCGTGAGCGCGTAGAGCTGGAACGCCTGCGTGAAGCCGCATGGCAGGAACACGGTCGCGGCGCCGAGTCCGAAGGGAGCAAACGGATGCGGGTTTCCTTCCGCATCCATGATCCGATGCGCGAAGGTCTTGGGCATCCGCGGCATGAAGCGCTTCAGCCACGGTGGGGCGAGATGCAGCATGTCGAGACCCATGATCAGCATATAGATCGCGGCCGCGATGGTAATGAGGGCCGTGACCAACGGCGACGGCGACAGAGCCTGTCCTACGACGCCGAGGATGCCGCCGAACAGCGCATAGCTCGCGATGCGCCCACCGACGAAGAGAAGAACGGGACGCATGCGGGAGATCCCTGCGGCCGACGGTCCGTAGCGCTGGTTGAACTTCGCCGCGGTGGAGAGCAGGAGTCCGCCCGTCACGGCAATGCATGAGGAACTTGCCGCCACGAGTCCTACGAGGAAGATGGCGCCAAAGCTCATCCCGGCGCCGACGGCGAAGTTCGGCTTCAGAAGCCCGAGCTTTGACATCAGAATCCCGAGCAACAGCACCAATCCGAACAGTCCCGCAAGTTGCAAGGCGGACGGCTTCGAGACGTTCGTCACCGCGGCTTTCCCGTCTCTCAGAACGCGGTATTTGTCCGCGTCAAGCGCGACTTGGAGCGTGTCGATCGAGGGAGGCGTTCCGGAAACGTGCAGACGGGCCGTTCCACGGGACGCATCGACTTTCACGGCGCTGATTTTGTCGAGCTTTTTCCACGCGCGTTCGATCGTCAGCTCGCAGCTCCGGCAGGTCATTCCCTCAATGCAAACTTCCATGGTCGTCGGCGTGCGGGATGCCCGAGGTTCATGAACGCGCAGATGAAAGCCCTCGGGAACGAGTCGTTTTTTTAATGCCGACATCTCGAGCGGCACGGAACTTGAGAGCGTTAAGAGACGGCATTCAATGTCGGTTTCAATCGTCTGCACACCTTCGACGGAGGCCAGAGCCTCCCGCAGGAGCTGCTTCAATTTTTCGGCGCGGGCAGGTGAATGAAGGGAGTCAATGAGGAATGGATAGATATGGTTTAATAAGGGTTGAGTCATAAGTACGTCCGAATGTTGAACACGAATAAAACGGCGATGTCGCCGTCATCATTCCTAGGCGTACAATTTTGGATGGAGAATGCCCTGACTCAACGCAAAACGAAGCGCATCAACGCCGACGACGTTTGCGAGACGGCGTTCAAGGCTCGCGACACGCACCCTCCACGGATCCGAGCCGCTCTTATCTCGCGTGACAAGGAGTAGCGCGAAGAGGATGAGCGATGCGAACAGCGGAAGAAAGGTGAAGACATTCGTGGAAACGGAAGGAAACACTCCGGAAAAAGCGGAAATATGCCCAAGACTATCTCCCGAAGACGAACAGGAAGACGCGCCTTCCGAACACGGGGCGCCCATACCCGTATCCGGCGCGTGGGACATAGCCGAAGCCGCGATCACATTTCCCGTCTCGAAACAAGCGGAGCCACACAACATCTGCATCGGCTTGCAAATCTGAACAAAAGCCACGACCAGGATCGCGACCAGCAGGAGCATAATGGCGGGCTTCTTCCCGTTCATAGACATCTATGAACGGATATACCACACTTCGATGTTTTTGTAAAAATCCCTGACCGTAAAAGGCACAGAACGAGATCACAGCTTCTTAAACTCGCAAATATTCTTGAAGTCGCAATACTTGCAGGTGAACGGTTCGGGCGTCGGATGGAAATCGGAAGTCGTGATCGATTCCATGCGTTCGGACACCTTCGCGAGAAAGGCCTCGCGCTTTTCCGCCTTCAAGAGATCCACGTCCGTGATCACCCAGTCCAACACATAAATGTAGGCGAGACGCGACACCTTGATCCCCTTCTCTTCCAGCGCGACTTGGTAGAGATGGAGCTGTTCCTTGTCTTCCGCGCTTAATGCTTCTTTTGTCTGACCCGTCTTGTAATCGAACACGGCCACGGTCCCGTCGGGCAACTGGTCGATGCGGTCAATTTTGCCTTTGAGCGAATGGACGCCGAGCACCAGCGTAAAATCGAGCTCGATGCCGAAGAGATCCGGCGCCTTGACCGCACATTCCTGCCAAAAGTTTTTGATCGCCTGCTCCCCTTTGGCCTTGTATTCGTCGTGACGGTCGCGCGACTCGTACCATTCGTCGATCCACGCTTCGTCAAAGAGCTTATACGCCTCGTCGAGCGACACCCTGAACCCAACTTCTGGCATCTGACTTCTGACTTCTGACTTCTCCCCGAAAAGCTCCCCCTGCTGCGTTTGTCCGCGAAACTGATGCAGCTCGAGCATGTGCTGATAGGCATTGTGCACGGATTGGCCGAAGCTTTTTTGATAGGTCCCGAATTTCGGGATGCGATAAATATGCTCAAACTTATATTGCAATGGACACTTCCGGAATGCGGCAAGCTGCGTAAAACTGAACCGCTTTTTCAATTCGTAATGCACGGTGTCAGAAACGGCTCCTTCGTCCGAATGCTGTATCATCAGGCGTTTCGCGTCGTCGAACATGCCGGAAATGTCCGGGACTTCGAGACCCGCTTCGTGGAAAAACGGCGAAGGTTTTTTGGCGCGTTGCCCGCCGTAATGAGACGCGCCGGTGAGATATAGCCTGTCTTTCGCCCGCGTGAGCGCCACATAAAACAAGCGCCGCTCTTCCTCGAGATGCGCGTCGCCTTCCGGTAGACGCTCCTGAATGAGGCCGTCGGGCAACGGAATAGGCTCTGACCGCGAACGACTCGGGAATCGCGCGTCGACCAGCGAGCCGACGAAGACGTATTTGAACTCGAGACCTTTGGAGGCGTGCACGGTCATGATCTTTACGAGCTCGGGACCGGCATCGGGATCAAAATCGAGTCCGCCTTCCTCGCCACTCTCCATCTCCACACGCAACTCGTCGAGAAAGCCGCGTAACGTCGGGCCGTGCGTCGAGCGTTCGTAACGCTTGATGCGCTCCGCGATACCATTCAGATGCTGCAAGTATTCGCGCTTCTCTCGTTCCGGCAGACGCATGACCCAGCCAAGGTATTCCGTTTTTTCGAGGACGAGCTGCAGGACACGTAGTGGCAATTCGCGCCGCGCCGTTTCCATCAGGTCTTCAACATGCGCGACGAGTTTTACCGCGATGCGTAATCCGTCCCGGCTCACATGCGCATCCGCCGCCTGTTTGAGCGCACTCCATAACGTGAAGCCTTTGCGCTTCGAATAATGCAGGAAATCGGCGATGTCTTTTGACGGCAGATTGTAACAGCCAAGATGCATGGCGCGCCAAACCGCCGACGATTCGTGATACCCGTCGAGCAACGACAAAAGACAGAGGACGTCGAGCGTGGCCGGCTTACCGTACAATCCGCGTAACGCCATAAACTGAAATGGGACGCCGGCGCGATCAAGCGCGTGGACAAACGGCTCGGCGCCGTCGTTGGAGCGGACGAGAATCGCGAAATCGTTCCACGACGCGTCCTTGTCCTTTTCTTTTAATTCCTTTATCCGTTCCGCGACCGCCTCGGCCTCTTCCTCCATGGATCGCTTCCAAACCACCTCGACGGAACCGCCTTCTCCGCGCGCCGCGTCGAGCTTTTTTGAAAGACCCGTATCCGCAAGCTTTACTTCGAGACGATTCGGATTGTTCTTCGTGATGAATCCGTACGCCGTATCGAGAATCTCTTTGTTGGATCGATAGTTTTGCGTCAGCGCCACGGTTTTAGCGTCCGGAAAATCGTCACGGAATTGGAGAATGTTCGCAAGCGATGCGCCGCGAAACTTGTAAATCGCCTGATCATCGTCTCCGACCACGGTGATATTCCGTTTTTCTCCGCACAACAGCTTGATGAGCTCGTATTGCGCCCAGTTCGTATCTTGAAACTCGTCCACCATGAGAGAGCGGAATTGCTTGCGGTATTCCTCAAGCACATGCGGACGCTCGCGGAACAAGCGAAGCGTTTCGAGAATAAGGTCGGCGAAATCGAGATTCCCCTCCTCCAGCATCATCCTGCGATATGCGTGATAGACATTGGCAATCTCCGTGAGACGCTTGCGCTCACCCCTCTCGACCCCGTCGTCCTCGTCGAGCGATACTTCCTGCGCGAACGCGAGATACCGTTCCGGTGTCACGCCCTCGTCCTTGGCGCGCGAAATGTGCTGCAGGATGGCGCTTAGGAATTTCACCGGATTACCAAGCGGGCGATAATGATCGAGCGGCAACTCGTCAAAGCGACGCTTTAATAAGAGCCACGCGTCGGTTGGCGTCAAAAGTCGGAATTGATTCGGAAGACCGATTTCAAGGCCATGCGCTTCAAGGACGCGCTGGCAAAATCCGTGGAACGTCGATATCCAAAAATCGTACGTGCCCGTCGGCATCAGGTTGATCACGCGATCTTCCATCTCGCCCGCGGCTTTTTCCGTAAACGTCAGCGCGAGGATGTTTTCCGTCCGTAGGGGCACGGCATGCCGTGCCCCTACGGACGGATCACCGGACTGCAAAAGATGCGCGTAACGCTTCGTCAAAACGGTCGTTTTTCCCGTGCCTGCACCGGCCACGATCAAGAGCGGCCCCTCGCCATGAGTGACGGCTTCGCGCTGGGCCTCGTTCAAGTTGTCGAGCAAGCCTTCATTCATGGGGTGGATTGTGGCGATCGGACGCGGATATGAAAAGACCCCGAGGTACGGGGTCGGTCAGTTGACGTCCTTGTCCTTGGACGTGGGCGGAGAGCGTTGAACGCCTTTCGCCTCCAGGCGTTTGCAGATCTCTCCGATCTCGCGATTGATGCGGTCGCGATCCTTGAGATTTGCTTCCCTCTCCTGATGCAAGCGGATGAGGCGGAACTCATCCGTATCCCCGCGATACGGGCTTCCGTCGACCGGAGGCGCAGGCGCGTCGGGAGCCGGCGGAGGTCTCTTTGCCGTATCCTCATCCATCCACCGGAGAACCGAACGGACGACGTCGCAGAAGAACTGTGCGAGGTTCCGGCCGATCAGGGCGACGCCGAGCCACGTGGCGACCACGGGCCAGATGAACGCGAGCAGGATCCGGGTCTCCACGCGCGGCATGCCCGTCGGCGGGTTGACCTTTCGCGCCACCCACAAGCCGACGATGAAGTAGATGACGATCCATCCCACTACCTTTCCTATACGATCGACCATGAGTCCGACATCTCCCATGGCGCCTCTCTTTCCCCCAAGCAGGGTTGTAAAAACGATCCTCTCTACACAAAACCGCCTTTGTGGCGGTTTGGTCAAATCAATTTTGCGTTTTTTCTCTCAACTTAGCCATTAAATCCAGATAAAACTTTACATTCACCATGGTCGCCAGCCTCATGCCGAGAATCTCATTCACGCTGAAGAGGTGTCGCAGGTAACCCATGGTGTAACGCGACAGCTCCCCTTCCGAACCGATCGCGTCCTTTGAGTACTTATATTTCTCATTGGTGGCATGAATCACCTCGTAGAAGTCGAAACGTGAAAGGTCGTCGTGTACGAAACGGTATAACGATCCGTGTCGCGCGTTCCTTGTCGGAAGCACGCAATCGAACATATCGATGCCGCGTTGCACATAGCCGACAATCTCATGCGGTTGCGCGCCGCCCATGAAATAGCGCGGCTTGTCTTTCGGGAGAATCGGGTCGAGCGCTTCAAGCACGCGGCACGCTTCTTCGAACGGTTCGCCGACGGAAAGGCCGCCGATCGCGTATCCGTCGAAGCCGATCTCGACGAGCTCTTGCGCGCTGCGTTTGCGCAACCCGATGTCCGTACCGCCTTGCACGATGCCGAAAAGCGACGCGCCGGGATTGATCGAGCCTTCGCGCATGCGTTCAAATTCCTCTTTCGATCGTTTCGCCCAGCGCGTCGTGAGTTCCAAAGCAGCTTGTAGCTGGTAGCTTGTAGCTGGTAGCTCGGTGCAGACGTCGAGCACCATGCAGATGTCGGAACCGATGGTGCGCTGGATCTGCATGCACAGCTCCGGCGTGAGCATCATCTTTGCGCCGTCGATATGCGACTGAAACTCGACACCGTCTTCCGACAATTTTCGGAGACCGGAAAGCGAGAACACCTGAAAGCCGCCGGAGTCGGTAAGGATCGCGCCTTTCCAGTCCATAAAGCGATGAAGCCCTCCCATCTCTTTCATCACATCCATCCCGGGACGAAGCCACAAGTGATAGGCGTTTGAAAGCACGATCGGCGAACCGAGCTGCTCGACGTCGTATGACGAAAGCGTCTTGACCGAGGCCTTTGTTGCGATCGGCATAAAGAATGGCGTCTGCAACACGCCGTGCGGAGTGATGAGCTCGCCCCTCCGACCGTCTACATTCCGGCTCTTCAGATTGAACATGATTGTTATTCAAACGTTTGCGGTTCTTTGGATTTCACAAAGATGTGCTTCCTCGCCCATGCCGAACGACGAAGCAAAAAGGCGGCGGCGATGGAAACGATCATCAGTCCCAAAAAGAACACGAGCGAGGCGGGTGTCGTAAACGCCTCACCTAAAACGACAAAGCTGATCGTCGACGCGCATGTCCCGAGAAAAGTGCCAAGCGCATATTCACGATACGACATGCGCGTCAGTCCGCATCCGATACTGATCGCGTCATAAGGAAAAAAAAGCAGTCGCATCGCCATGGTCGCGAGCATCCCCTGCTCCGTGAGAAGATCATCATATTTTTTTACCCATCCGCGCTCATGCTCGCTCACAAAATGTCGGCCGAGATACCGGGCGAGAAAAAAGCTGATCGTTCCTGCCAGATTCACGCCGAAAATAACGGCCAGGCTCCCGATCCACGGACCAAACAACGCCCCGCCGATCATGGCGATGGAAAAAGTCGGGAACGGAATAATGGTTGAAAGCGCGTAAAAAAGAATCAGCATGAACGGGCCAAAGACGCCTGCCGCCTTGACCTGGTCCGAAACAATACCGGGCACGTTACGCACCGAAATCCCCTGGATATGTAAAAACGCATACGTCCCGACGATCACCGCAAAGTACATCGCAAGGATCGCGATCTTAAGCCAATGCGCTCGTTCTAGGGGCTTCATAGCGATGTTAGATGTTAGATGTTAGATGTTAGATGTGAGATGCCAAATGTGAGAGCAGTACCAAAACATCTGGCATCTCACATCTCACATCATACATTTTTATTGTAGTTGCTCCTTCTTCTCCTTCATGAACGCCGACCACTCCTCCAAAATATTCAGGAAGATCTTGAACGGCGCCTCGAAAATAAAATCGAAGAAGAAAACAAACACGTTAAATCTGGAAATCGTCTCGGACAGGAAGCGCCCGGCGCGCAAAATCGGAAGCGAGAAGAAGTCGGAAAGGAGCGTAAACACGTTATCCGGCCGCGGAACCGCGACGTATTCCCGCGTCAGCAAACGCAAGCGGAAGGCGAAAAAGCTCACGATACAGAGGAAAAAGATGAAAATGGTCGCGCTGACCCACGTAAAACTCAGGAATTCAAGCAACACGAACGTCGCGCCGAATGTGACCAGAAACGCGAAAAGATAGGCTGAGCCGAAAAACGATCGGCCGACCACGCCATGTTTTTTTGCGGGACGTACTTCGCGCCCCTTTGGTCCCTCTTCCGACAACAGCTCGTCCACGCCCAGCAAGATCCGTTTCACGTTTTCCTTGCCCGGCGGGCGGATCAATAGACCGACCAGAAACATAAGCACCGGCGGAAACATGATATTGATCGCCAGGGACATGCGGTGTAGCTCCTGATACAAAAGGAGCTCCGACGGGATTTCCATGGCCAACGCAAACAACATCTTCGTAATGAAGAGATAGATGATGGCGCGGAGCGTGCCGCGACGCAGCTTGGTTTTGGATTCGGAAATGCGCTTCTCCGCGATCCGCTCGATCGCGGCGTGTAGCGCCTCCTCGTCGGACATCAGCGCCTCGGCGTTTGTGGGATTCTCGTTCAATGCCGTGCGTAAAATATTGAGCGAGATCGCCCATGGCTTGACCGCGTGCTGGAATTTGATCGCCAACGAGTCACGCAAAGTGTTTTTCACGCGCGACTCGATCGCGACCATATCGAGCGCGATTTCGGCCGGCGACTGGATCCACATCGCCGGATCCATCCACGCGGGATAAAACGCGCGCACCAACTTATACCCGACCATTTCATCATCCCCTTTGATCAGGGAGCGATGACACGCGATGTAGACCTGGATGCGGCGCTCGTCTTCTGAAATCCCGTTGTTCAAGGTGATGCGCTCGGCGAGTTGTTCGTACAAAAAATGCGTGAAGGCCTTATCCTGCCCGTGATCATCCAGATATTCTTCAAGCTCGGCGGCCAAAATCCCCATGAGCCACTCATAATGCGACTCCGAACCGACGTCGAGGCGGCGCAGCACGACGTATTTGGCGAGGATATCGGCCGCACCGTCGCACAACGTCTCGGACAAGACGCCGTTCGGCAGATAGCGCGCCGCGATCAGCTCGCGGACCAACTGCTGACCCATGCTGCGCGGGTCGCCGTCGAGGGCGAGTTGGCGCTTCACGATACGCACGATCGCCGCCTTGCGCAGCAAGTGATCTTCACGGTAATCCACGGCGTTGCGGATCTTCTCATACAAAACGGAAAAACGGCTCACGGCGGCGTGAACCGTAAGACGGGAGGATTCCGGGATGTCGGGCAGCGGATGCGGCTGCACGATCTTGGCCAGAACGGCTTTTTTCGCGGACGACGGGGTCATATGCAGGGTAGAAGCATGCCACAAAACGGACGTTTTGTCGAGGGGGTATCATATTTTTTTATCTAAAGACCGCGCCAAAAACGCGGTCTTTATCATGGTGGACACTGTAGGATTCGAACCTACGACCCTCTCGGTGTAAACGAGATGCTCTAACCAACTGAGCTAAGTGTCCTTAGGTAAGTGTCCCGACCTATTCCATTTCAGATCACATGGTGCGGCGAGAGAGACTTGAACTCTCATGACCTTGCGGTCGCCAGCCCCTCAAGCTGGTGCGTCTACCAGTTTCGCCACCGCCGCCCCATGTGCCCTGAAAACATCCTCTAAGCGCGCGCAACCATATCAAGAAATGCGCGCGCTGGCAAGGAGTCCCTCCCTCCCGACAAGGAATCTCGCCTTCTTCTTCAGAACGCCGATCTTGAACGACGTCCCTTCCAGCAATTGTCCGTCGACGATCAATTGTACCGGCTCGTCGGATCGCACGTATCCTTGCGTCATGCGCAGCACGGTTTCAAATGATTCTTTCGGCTTTCTCCAAAAAAACGTCTTGGGAGCGCTCGCGGACGAAACTCGGACATCGAGCAGGCCGTCACGCGGATCGCCTTCTCCGAGATTGGAAACGACGATGGTTCCACCCTCGGTCGGACGGAGTCGAAACCGTCCGTCCACTTCCAGTTCGGCGCGCGTATCGGGAATGACGACCTTTGTGAGAAAAAATTTGTCACCAACCTTGCCGATGTCAAAGGTCGCGGTGAGTCGTCCGGTCAGAGCCTGAATGGCGGATTTTGTGTTTTTGATTCCAAGCAACGACGAGAAAATCGACGGGCCTCCAATCAGCGGGACGAATCCGATCGTCACAGGCAGTTCCGGCAGGAACGACATCATCCGTAGCAGCGTCTCGTCGTCACCGACGATCACCACATGACGGAGACCGTCTCGAACAAAATCATCGACGGAGTCCTTCGCTTTTTTGAATAACGAAAGGCGCGCCATGCGTCCGCCGATACCAAAACCGACCAGATCCGCCTCGAAACGCGCGACGTCGCGGTGGAACCCGTACTCCGCCAGCCGTTCGTCGTACACGTAGGCAAATGAGGAGCTCACACCTTCTCTTCTTTGACTGTCTTCGTTTCCATGGCCGGCAGCGTCTTTTGTCCTTGTCCGACGTCGACCGAACCGTGAATCGTCGCGCCGGACTCGACCGTCAGCGCCTGCGCGCGAACGTCGCCCTTGATCTTGGCCGCGGCCTTGAGATCCAACCGCGCGTCCACCGTGATGTTTCCCTCGACCGAACCGGAGATCACGAGCGAGCCGGCTTTGACTTCCGCGTGGATCTTGGCATCGGGGCCGACGGTCAGCGTTCCCCCGACCGTAAGTTTGCCGGAGACTTCGCCGTCAATGCGCATGTCGCCGTCACCGCCAAAATCGCCTTCAATACGCACGCCTTTTGCGATCACGGTCACCGGCACCGGGATCGGAGCCGCGGGAGCGGGAACGTATGACGGCACGGGCACGTCGTCCGTGTCTTTTTCGGGTTTGCCTGAAAAGTTGAATGCCATAGGAAATTGGGTTGATCGGAGCATACAAAGCGGGTGTCCGGAGGTCAAAAAAATCCGCCAAAGCGGATTCAGGGATAGATGAAACTCACGTAGAACTTGGTACAAAGGCACCAAAAGAGCTTCAGTGGCCAAAAGAACGCTAAAAGGAAGACATATGCCACCGCAAGATCATGCCGCGCCAGCTCTCCGAGTACGGAAAGGCCGGTTTCCGGCCCGACGCAGCGATCGTACGCATTCCAAGGAAACAGGACACGCGCGAACAGCGACACGGAGTCCGAGCGATGCCAGACCCGCATCGACAGCCCGGCGAGCGTCACTCCCATGGCGACGTAGAGCGTGACGAGCCCGGCAACGAACAACGGTTCCGACAAGGCACACCTCCGGTAAAAGGACGCATTAACCTCATCCCATGCTCGCCCTCCTGTCAACGGACTACATCTCGTCCGGCACGGGAATCGCGAGCAATCCGAGACCGGACACAAGCGAGGACCGCGCGGCGGAAACGAGGCGGAGCCTCCCCTCTTTCACGTCACCCTCCGACTCGAGAACCTTTATGTCGCGATAAAACTCGTTCACGCGCTGCGCCACATCGATGCACCACTGCGCGACAACGGACGGACGTAGCTCCTCGGCCGCCTGCGCGACTTTGACCGGGAATTGCGCCAACGCGAAGGCCAACGCCTTTTCCGACTCGTGGTCGTACCCGCGCGTGAGCGACTCGTCGGCGCCAAAGGGATTCTTGATACCGGCTTTGCGCAAAATCGAAGCGAGACGCGTTGCGGCGTATTGGCAATACGGCCCCGTGTCGCCGTCGAAGGAAAGGGATTGCTCCAGATCGAACGTGAAAATCTTGTCATTGTCCTGCTTCAGCATGCCGAACTTCATCCCGGCCATGGCGATGCACCATGCCGCGTGTTCGATTTTGCCGTCGTTCCACTTGTCCCCGACATGCCGTTTCACGACTTCATCCGTTGAGTACGAAATGATCTCATCACGGAAGTCCTGGTACGTGACTACGTTACCCTCGCGGGACGAAATCGCGCCGGACTTGAGCGTCACGAATTCGTAGCCGATGAATTCCGGTACCGGACGCAACTCCATCATGTCGAGCGTCTCAAATAGTTGTTTGAAATAAAGTGATTGACGATTGTCCACCATAATCAAACTCCGTTGCGCGTTCGGATGCTCCTTCAACTTCAATTCCGCAAGCGCGAGATCTTTTGTGGCGTACAACGACGTGCCGTCGGATTTACGGATGAGAAATACGCCGAGTTTTTTGTCCTCGAGATCGACGATGATCGCGCCTTGCGATTCTTTGGCGACTTTTTGTTTCAAGAGATGATCTACCATCTCTTGTCCGCGATCTACGACTTCGGATTCGAGATACTGACGCGCGATCTTTACGCCAAGATCGTCAAAGATCGCCGCGAACTCGTCAAGCGACCAGCGTCGCGTTTCGCGCCACAGCTTTTCCCACGCGGGATCATGCGCTTCGAGTTTGCGCTGCACGTCCGACACCTCATCCTTCCACTCCGGATGCGCATCGAGCTGACGCGACGCTTCGGCATACATTTCACCGAGAAACTTACCGTTTCTCTTTTCCGTCGGAATGGCAGCGATCACATCATCCGCATCCCAACTGCTCTTTGCTCTTTGTTCTTTGTTTTCTTTCCCCAGCCACCATAGGCATTTTGCCACATGCGCACCTACGTCGCCGTAATACGACATGGGTACGACGTTCCAGCCCGAAGCCGACAGAATATTGGAAAGCGCCTGTCCCAACACAAGGTTCCGTAAATGTCCGACATGAATCTCCTTATGCGTATTCGGCTGCGCAAATTCGAGCAGCAGCTCCCCCCTGCTCTCCCCCTTTTCAAGGGGGAGCCGGAGGGGGTCTCGTACTTCGATATCCCGCACCACCCGATGTACCGCCTCGCCTATCGATAACGTAAAATTCACGTACGGTCCCGCCGCGCTCGCCGACACGAAATCGGATTGTCCGAGATCGATCTTGGACGCGATGTCCTTTGCGATGTCCGCCGGCGACCTGCCCACCCGATCATCCGACCCGACAAGTCCTTTTGCGAGTTTAAAACACCCGTATGCAAAATCGCCCAACGTGCGATCGGGCGGGATCACGATATCATCCGCCGTGACATCCGCATCGACCGTTTCGGACAGTCGCTTTGCAAGATCCGATTTCCAGTACTGCCAAGAAGTCGTCATACCAATTTTACGAAATGTCTTTTCCCTTTTTGAATGACGAATCCTTTCCGCACATTCGTATTCGGATCCTTCACCATCTCGTCATCCACCTTTACTCCGCCCTGTTCAATTTGGCGACGCGCATCGGATTTTGATGAACACAAACCTGATGCAACCAACGCATCCACCAAGGACATCCTGTCTTTCATCTTCAACTCCGGAACCTCGTCCGGCGTCGCGTGCTTTTGATGCACGTTCGTAAAATGTTCGGCGGCGCGGGCGCCCTCCTTTTCCCCGACAAGCCAGCCGACGACGCGAAGCGCGAGATCGCGTTTGAACGCCATCGGATTCTCCCTCTTCTTCATCGCCGTCTCGATCTTCTTGATCTCTTCGTCGGACGCGTCCGTGCAGAGTTTAAGCCCCGGAACGATCATCCCGTCGGTCCAACTCATGACTTTTCCGTATATGTCTTCCGGCGCATCGGTGAGCGCGATCATGTTCCCTTCGGACTTGCCCATCTTCTTGCCGGTGGGATCGATGAGAAGCGTGTTCGCGATCACGAATTTTTCCTTGTTCTTCAATTGCTTCATCAACGTGCGTCCCGCCAGCATGTTGAACGTCTGGTCGTTGCCGCCGATTTCGCCGTCCACGTCCATCGCCACCGAGTCGTATCCCTGCATGAGCGGGTACAGAAATTCGTGCAAATGAATCGGCCTTCCTTCGGAGAGACGCGTCTGGAACATGTCCCGTTCAAGCATTTGCTGAACGGTAAAGTGAGAGGATAGATCAAGCACGTCGGCGAATTTCATCTTGCCAAGCCATTCGCTGTTAAACATGAGCTCAACGGCGTTCGATCCTTTGAAATTCAACGCGCGCGCGGCCTGATCCTTGTAGAGCTTGCAGTTGGCCAGAACCTTCTCGCGCGTAAGCGGTTTACGGACGGCCGCTTTGTCGGTTGGGTCGCCGATCGTAGCTGTGAAATCGCCGATCAGAAGGATGACCTTGTGGCCAAGCTCCTGAAACAACGCCAAGCGACGAAAATTGATGAAATGCCCTAGATGAAGCGTCGGTCCGGTGGGATCGATGCCAAAGTACACGGTGAGACGCGTTCCGGATTCAAGCAGCTTTTTCACCTCGGCTTTAGACGGATACACGTTCTCAACCGCGTGATTGAGCAGCCAATCGATTTTCTTCTCGTCAGTCGAGACCTTGGACATAATGCGAGAATATTAGCTTTTTTGATTCAAGTTGACCACCCTGATGGAGGATGGTCAGAACCCCTCCTTACATAAGGAGGGGCAGGGGTGGTCTACGTCAACAGCCGTTTCTCAAGCGTTTCGATCTTTGTCTTTGCCTCCTCCAGCTTTGCTTTCATGTCATGAATGACCTGCGCCGGTGCCTTTGTCGTAAATTCTTGATTGGTGAGCTTACCTTCGGTGGATACAACGTACTTCTTCAACTGATCCAGCTCTTTCTCAAGCTTCGCTTTTTCTTTCTCAAGATCGACGGCGCCGGCGAGATTCAACCCGACGGTAACCGTGCCGGACGACGCCACAACCCACCCTTCGGGAATCGCGTCGACGACCGCGATTGATCCGTTTACGAGACGGGACATCCATTCCGCATTCTCCTCGACGGGAACTGGCGCATGATCATGCGCCTCTACAATGACAAATTCAACCTTCTTCGCCGCCTCGACACCTTGCTCCGCGCGTAACCGTCGCATGTCGACGACGAGGGTTCGCAGGGATCCGAACGCGACCGCGTCCGGTAGGGGCACGGCATGCCGTGCCCCTACCGGATCGGGCCACTCCGCCACGATCAACTTCCCTTCTCCGCCAGAGGCGGATCCGCCTTTGGCGGTAAACCCGGCGAGACCCCACACGTATTCCGTCACGAACGGCATGAACGGATGCCAAAGCTTCAACACGGTTTGCAAAACGGTATTCAGAATCTCGGACTTCCCCTTCTCCACTTTGGCGATTTCGAGATACCAGTCGGCCAAATCGTTCCAAGTAAAATCGCGCAGCTCTTCACCGGCGGCGGAGAATTGATACGTTTCCAATTTTTTCGTGACGGATGCGACCACCTCGGACAGACGAGACAGGATCCAGCGGTCGGCGAGCGTCCCCGTGTCATTGCGAGGAGTCGCTGACGACGCGGCAATCTCGGACTCGTGAGACGGAGATTGCTTCGCTTCGCTCGCAATGACCGTAAGAATAAATCTCGAGATATTCCAAAGCTTGTTGGTGAAGTTTCGGCCGCTTTCAATCTTTTCCGTGTAATAGCGCGAATCATTCCCCGGCGAAATGCCGATCAGCAGACTAATACGCAACGCATCGCATCCGTACTGTTCGATGACTTCGATCGGATCAATGCCATTCCCGGCGGATTTCGAAAACTTCTTTCCATGCTCATCACGAAGGATGCCGTGGATATACGCGTCTTTAAACGGAATGTCGTCGAGGGCGTACGCGCTCATCAACACCATGCGCATGAGCCAGAGGTACAGGATTTCGTAGCCCATCGTCATCCAACTCGTGGGATGGAAGGTTTTGAGATCTGCGGTTTCATCCGGCCAGCCGAGCGTTGAAAAGCACCACGAACCCGAGCTGAACCAGGTGTCGAGCGTGTCAGTATCCTGTTCCCAGCCGTCACCCTCTGGGGCCTCGATTCCGACATGCGTTTCGTCCCCGCGATACCAAACGGGAATGCGATGACCCCACCAAAGCTGGCGTGATAAGCACCAGTCACGCAAGTTTTCTACACGATCAAGATAGAGCTTGGTAAAGCGTTCGGGCGTGATCGTGACCTTCTTCTCTTTTTTTCCGTCGAGTCCGCTTGTGACCGCTTCACGCATCAGATCGCGCAGACTTTTTTTACGTCCCGGGATCTCCTTATTCATGTCGAGCCACCATTGCGTCATGGGAATGGCTTCAATCACGTCACCATAACGATCGGAGGTCCCGACATTTTGCATAATCTCCTCTTCGCCTTCCAATAAACCTTGCTCGCGGAGTCGGGCGACGAATTTCTCACGCGCCTCTTCGACCGTCTGTCCGGCATAGAGCTCCCCCGCCTCCTCGGTCATGCGGCCATCCGGACCGATCACGGCAATAATATCAATAGGGTCACCTTTCGCCTTCTGTTTCTCATACATTGCAAAGTCTACCGCGCTATGGGCGGGAGTAACGCCGAGCGCGCCGGTGCCGAATTCCGGGTCAACGCCCTCATCTGCGATAATCTTGATCTCGAGCGGTTTGGCGGCACCGACGTCAACCGTAAAAGTCTGGCCGATAAGCTTTTTGTATCGCTTATCCTTTGGATGCACGGCCACGGCGGTATCGCCAAGCTTGGTTTCGGGCCTCGTGGTCGCGATCGTGATCGGAAAATCCTTGGCGTACTTGAACGTATAGAGCTTGGCCGGGCGCTCTACATGCTCGATTTCGTCGTCAGAAGCCGTGGACTGGCCTTTCACGGACCAATTCACCACGCGGTAGCCGCGATAGATCAGCCCGTCGCCGTACATGCGGACGAACAATTCGTTCACCGCTTTGCTGCGTGCCTCATCAAACGTATAGGCCAAACGGTCCCAATCGCAGCTGGTTCCCATTTTTTTAATCTGCGACAAAATCGTAGTTTTGGATTCTTCCGCAAAGCGGCGAATCTCCTCGATCAGCTTTTCGCGGCCAAGCTCCTCGCGCGGATGCTTCATCCCGCTTTCGATCAATGTTTTTTCCACTTTCGCCTGTGTCGCGATCGCGGCATGATCGGTGCCGGGTAGCAGCAGGACTTTTTTCCCACGCATGCGCTGAAACCGAGCCATCGTATCCATCATGGCATTCTCCAGCGCGTGACCCAGATGCAAAACACCCGTCACATTGGGCGGCGGCATCATGATGCAATACGGCGTCCATTTTTGGTTCCGCTCCGGCAGTTGATCCGGATTGAATACGCCGGACGCCTCCCATTCCGCGTAAATCTTATCCTCTACCAATGAGGCATCGTAGGCTTTTGGCAGCTCTGGCATAGAATGGGGCTAGCTTATCGGATCGTTAGCCGGATGGATAGATGGGCTTTTTTGTCATGAACTCATGACAAAAAATGCCCTAATGTTAAATGAAAAATATTAAATGTTTTGAAAGTGTCAACTATTTGACAAAACGCGAGAAAATAGCTAAGTTTAACCGTTCGATAAGAACTTCCACATGGCTCTCACGCCGGAACAACAGGCCGTCGAATTGATCGGCCGCGCCAAGAACATCCTGCTCGTCACGCGCGAGCATGCGGACACCGATGCGATTGCGTCGGTGCTCGCTTTGGGTTTGATCTTGAAAAAACTCAACAAGTCGTTTGATGCGGTCGTTCCCGGTCTTGATCTCAAACAAGTCCCTTCTTTTCTCCCTTCGGGAGTCGAGCTTCGCTCCTCGCCGGGCGGCATGCGTACGTTCCGTATCAAATTGAACGTGAAGGACGTGCCGTTGTCCGAACTCATGTACGATGTGAGGGACGGCCAGCTCGAAATCACGGTCGTGCCCAAAGCGGGCGGATGGAAACCGAATGACGTGACGTTTGCACACGGTGAGGAAAGATATGATCTTGTGATCGCCGTGGATACGCCGGACATGGCTTCCCTTGGTCCCCTGTTTCGAGAACAAGCCGAGTTCTTGCACAAAACGACTGTTCTCAACATCGACTGCAGCAACCAAAACGAATATTGGGGTCAGGTGAATTTGGTCGATTTGAATTGCGTCTCCGTCACCGAGTGCGTGTACCAATTCATTCAGACCTGGAACATCCAGCATCTGACATCTGATATCGCCACATCTATTTTGGCCGGCATGATCAGCCGCACGCGCAGCTTCCGCTCCGCCAACGTGACGCCGAAGACGCTGCATGCCGCCTCGAAACTTGTCGAACTTGGCGCGCGACGCGCGGAGATCGTCCAGGGCCTTTGGCGCAACCAGACGATCTCGACGCTACGCCTGTGGGGACGCGCGCTCACGCATCTCGAGCAGGATCGCGAGCTCGGCCTCGTGTGGAGCGTGCTCACGGAGCGCGACTTCATGGAGGCGGGCGCCAAGCGCGAGGCGCTCGACGGCGTGTTCGAGGAGCTCATCAGCGCATCGCCGGACGCCAAGGTCGTCGCGCTGCTCTCGCAGGCGCGCGAAGGGGTGCGCGTCGACCTGTACGCGAAGGCGCCGCAGAATGCGGCCGAGCTCGCGCGATCGTTTAACGGCACGGGCACGCGCGAACGCGCCACCTTTACGTGGGACGGTCCCGGCGATCTCGTGGACGATACGAACAAGATCATCGAGAAACTGCGGGGAGTGATCAAAGCGAAGTAACAAAAAAGTAGGGGTACAGCATGCTGTGCCCCTACTTTTTTCTCTATTCATGCTCTCTTATTCCGACTCCGTTTCCGTTTCCGTTTCCGTTTCCTCCTCAACTTCGAAGGCGGCTTTCAAATCGACCCGAGCGGCCTCCATGGCGGCTCGGAAATCGGTCATCGCTTTAACGTGAGCCGCTTTGCGCGTCTCGGCCAACGCGCGAACCTGCATGCCGACACGATCAAGCGCCTTGCGGTCTGCGGCGAATTTCTCCTTGGCGGCTTTTACCGCAGCGGCAAAGTCGGCGCGGATCGTTTCGGCATCCTTGCCGGCGGCGCAATCGGCTCGCGCCTTCTCGACGGCGGCCTTGATCGCGATGCGGAAGGCGGTCACGGACGCCTCGGCATCCGTGCGGCGAGCCGTCACCGCGGCATCTACGCCCTTGCGGAAGGCGGCGTTCGCGGCATCATACGCGGCGCGGCGCGCGTCCACGGCCGCCCGGACATCCGCCTGGAATTCCACGATGGCGGCTTTCTCGGCATCCGTATCGGCCAGCGTTTCAAGTCGCGTATCCGACTTGGCGCGGCGCTCCTCCGCATCGTCGCGGAGATCCGTGACCTTGTCTCGTCGTTCGCCGCGGCGCTCCTCGAGCTTTTGTTCGCGGTCGTTGTGGCGATCGTCGAGCTTGGCGCGCAAGTCGATCATGCGCGTTTCGATCGCGCCGAGACGCGTGCCGATGTTCGCGCAGACCTGCACGCGCGCTTCGTCGTTCACGCCGGGCGCACGGACGCCCGCTCTCAAGTCGACGCGTTGCGCGAACGCGAGCGACGGCATAAGCAACCCCGCGGCGGTCATCACCGCCACGATGCGCTGGAAAGATTTATGGAAGTTCATATTGGACTTCGGTATAGGCATTAAGCTCGGCCTGGTCGTTGGTGATCAGGTCGGCGTCGGCGTCTCCGGCGCGTTCGGCGCCGTCCACGCTCGCCGCGGCATCAAGTTCCGCGTCCACGGCCGTATCAATAGCGGCTCCTGGAGTACGAGCTTCAGTTTGCGATTCGACCTGCGCATTCTGGCGCAGAGCGAGGCATCCCTGGCCCATAAGCGGCACAAGGGTCGCGAGGGCGAAAAGCCGTTTGGCTTTCGATGTCATAAGAGTAAAGAAGCAAGTGAATGAAAAGGGGTTCAAACCTTGCCTTCGATTATACAGCCACGCGGACAACTTGTGACGCACGCTATCCACAGGCCATGTATTTGGCTGCTCAACTAAAAACCCCGACCAGTGTCGGGGTTTTGGCCGTTAGGCCTGCTCGCCTGCTTCCACCTCCTCATCCTCATCTTCGTCGTCCAAGTCAGAGCCCATGGCCGAGGCGCCTTCCGACATGTCCTCATCCATCGGATCCACGTGCATGATCGCTTCTTCGATCATAAAGGGTAGATCAATTGATCTCAAGAATAAGCTGCTTTCAAAAAAGCCTAGCTATTCTAGAAAGGGTTTAGATCGACCGCAAGAGAGAGCGTCAAGAGAGCTTCCGCTTCCCAACGGCGGCGAGGAAACGATACCACAAGCTCGGCGAGTTCCGGTCATACCGCGTCGGACAGCCTTTGCACGCGCGCATCTTGTCCACCTTGCGAAACGACTCGCAGCATTCCGCCTTAATCTGCCTACGACGAAACAAAATCATCACATTCCAAAACCAACGATGTGGACGATCGCGGAAATCGGGAGGGAGGGGGTTTCTCATCGGCTGCATCATAGCACCTCTCCTTTATTCCCTTCTCGCTCATCGTGCCTCCTCCCCTTTAATTCCCCTCCTCAGAATGAGGAGGGGTTAGGGGAGGAGGCACGAACGAGGTCAGAGAAGGAGCCGCGCGGGGGCTTGGGAGGAGGCGTCGACGGAGGGGTTCTTGGGAGCTGCTGACATGATTTGATCAATCGGCTATAGTAGCATTATATGAATTTGTTGCCCGTTGCTATTGAAAAAACCAAGGCGAAGAGAGGCGCACGCTCTCAATTTGTAGTAAAAATGGACGCTCAGAGGTTCGAGCGTCTCGCGAACGTTTTTGGCTATTTCAATCCTGATTTTTTGAAAAGTCTCGATCGAGCAGAGGAGGATGCCCGCAAAGGCCGGGTTCATAAAATCAATAGCCTGAAAGATCTCGAGTAGTATGCTCAAAGTGAGCGTGACAGAAGAATTTAAACAGCAATATCTCAAACTCCCAAAAACGATTCGAGCGAAAATGAAAAAGCAGGAGATGATCTTTAAAGAAAATCCCTTTCATCCATCACTTCACACGGAAAAACTCATCCCTAAAGATAGGCAGATTTGGAGCATCCGAGTTGATCGTTCTTATAGAGTGCTTTTTAGATTTCTTACGGGAGATCAGGTTCTTTTCCTCATGATCGGTAAGCACGACTGGATTTATCGAAAGTAATGCGCCCCTACCGGCGAATCAACGACGTCACGTCCACGAAAGGCGTGGTTCCGTCTCCCATGACGGTTGGGAGTTTGCCGTCCCACTTTTCTAACGCGCGAAGCTGCAATATCTGCGGGCTGGATTGAAGCGCCGCCGACTCGATACGCAACGCCTCGGCCTTACCGCGCGCCTCGGCGATTTGCTGTTCAGCTTCGAATTTAATCTGTTCGAGTTTGTTCTTGGCGGCCAAGGCAGACTGTTCAGCCGTCACCTTGAGTTCAATGGCCTGGTTGAAGGACGCGGAGAATTGGAAATCCACGATATTGAAATCATCGATAAGAATGCCACGGGGTTCGAGCTTTTCGACGAGGTGGGCGCGGATGGCATCGCGGACTTCCTCGCGCTTGGTGATGAGCTCTTCCGCCGTATACTTGGCGGTCGTGGACTTCACGGATTCCTGCAAAGCCGGATCAATCAAACGGATATTGTATTGGATACCGATCTCTTGGTAGATGTTCGCAACGCGCGAGGGGTCGATGTGGTAGTTAAGCGCAACCTTGCTCTCGACGGTTTGCAAATCTTTGGATGCCGCCGTTGCAACGACTTCCTCTTTTTGGATTTTCACGTCCATGGAGACGACGCGATCCATGATCGGCACGCGGACATACAAGCCTTCGCTCAAGACCTTGCCGGTCACCGCGCCCCAACGGAGCAGGATGCCACGCTCACCGGCGCTGATGGTGCCGAAGGGCCAGGCAATCATCAAAAACGCCAACGCCACTACGATGCCTACAATGAGGCCAATAGAGAGTTTTTTCATACGGGAGGGACGTTAGAGGATTATGAGGGGGAGGGCAAGACGTAAGATCAGCTAAACAGTCTTTCAACTTCATCAAAACTTTTCAGTCTATTTTTCTCCCAAATTTCCTGTTTAACATACAAAGCCCTGTAAATTACCCTGCTCTGCCTATTATTTACATCCTCACACCATTTCTGTAGTCGTTCAAATTTCAATATATCGTCGGCTTCTTCTCGACCCTTCGTTTCAACGATATAAACCGTCTTCTCGTCTTTCTTCACAAAGAAATCCGGATAATATGTAGCGATGAAACCCTCGGAATTTTTGTATTCGATTCTAAGCGCACTCGCTTCTTTATTTTGGAAATTCTTTGAAAAAGATATGACATCGTCGCAATTTTCAATGAAACCAGCGAAAACGAGTTCGAAGTCACTGTCGCCAACAATCTTGTTGAAAACAGACTTTTTTGGAATCAAATAAGACTTATCATTAACTACGAACGGTCTGGCTTCACTGATTTTAATGTAGTTCTTGATTTCCGTATCGCCCTTATCCTGAACCGTGAGCTCGTTAATTGCTTTCTTAAAAGTATCTTTAACAAGTCGGATATATTCTACTTCCGATAGATTTGTAAGAACATTCAGATCCATTAAATCTACCGGCTGATCAAATAGATGTTCTTGCAAAAACTCTTTCACTTTGCCAAATAAAAGGTCATAACACCCAAACAACCTCAACTCTCTCATGATGGCTTGAGCGAAGAAACCAATAACAGCTTGTGGATTAGGTTCGATGTCTCCATTCAAGACGGTTGTATGGTGAGTTTTCTCATCAACGACATCTTTAAAGACGATCTCTCGCTTCTCTTTTTCAGAGAATATTTTTACTTTGACTTTCCGGTTCCCGAATGCAGAAACATTCAATTCGGAAAGGTTCTTATAATCTCTTTGTATCCTCGGCGACATCACCGGTATTTCGATGTCTAGTTTATCAATATCCTTCTTTGGGTTCTCTCTATCAACTTCAACAACCATTGGCGTAATCGGCTTCGTTCCTTCACCCATGGCTTTCTTTTCAAGGATAACGCCTTCACCGTTGATCGAATTCACGAATTCCATGAACGCAGGGGTACCTATGACGCTCACATACTCCTCGATGTCGTTACGGCCAAAGAACATTCTTCGCAGACCACGACCCAATGTCTGTTCCGGAAGAATCTTCGAATCAGCTGCAAATGGTCTCAACCCGACGATCGTCGTGACATTCTTCACATCCCAACCCTCCTTAAGCATCAAGACCGAAATGATCACCTTGAACGGGCTTTCCCAGCTATCAATGTTATTAGCCTGCTTCCGAAGCGCGTCTAGCTCTTCTTTGTTTTTACCCGACACACTTTCGGAAATTTCACCGCTCTTATTTGTATGAATGGTCAGGATCGCGCCCTTCAGGTCCGCAAAGCTCGTCCCGATATACTCCGCCACCTCATCGCAGTTCTTCGTGTCATCAGTCATGATGAAAAGAATCGACTTTTTACCCATCGGTTTCAGTTCATTATACGACTTTCGCCATTCTTCAATACCAAGATTGATGTAGTCCCTATATTTCTCGCTAAAGAGAGCACTCTGATTCTCTTTAAGCTTTCCCATGCTCGCGCCATCAGGTATCACCGGATTTTTTACAACTCGCTGATGGATCGCCTCGACGAGCGGATAGTCCGAAATTGTTTGGACGAAGATAGAACCGTCATTTTTCTTTGGAGTTGCCGTAACGTCCAACTGTAGAGCCAAATGCGACCCTTTTTGCTTCAACCGATTATTGATGTCCTGAATTGATTTAAACCATGCCATTTTTTCATCATGGATATGATGTGCTTCGTCATTGATGACGATAAGCTCATCAATATCTCTGACAATCATTCCCAAATCAACCGTGGAATCATTCGTTTTTGTTACCGGCTGACGACCTAAAAAGTATTCCGAGGAATCTTCGTCATCAGAGCCCGTCTCTCGCACGTCGCTCTCATATACCCTGTGTATATTTGTTAAAAAGATGTTTCCGGTATCTGAAACGTTTCTCAAGTCATCTTGTAAATGAAGCGTGATTTGGAAATCATCCTGCCAGTTCTGGCCTTGAAAGCCGTTGTCAGGGAGTACCGGATCGCTAAAAAATATCTTCAAGCCCTCAAAGTCATTTTTGATTCGTTCAAACACGATCACGTTCGGAGTAATGAGTAGAAAGTTTTTCGCCAACCGTGAATCCGGTTCATATTTTTTATGAAAGTATGCCCATGCAATCACAAGACCCATCACCTTTGTTTTACCCGCACCGGTCGCCATCTTAATCACAAAACGTAACCACTCCTCAGCGAACATCTGCGCACTTAAGACGCCGGTGGAATTGTAACGGATAAGATCATGCTTATCTTTAACCTTTGCAACCTCATACAACCACACAACCGTTTCCAATGCCTCGCGCTGCGCGAAGTAATATCGAAAGATTGAGGATACGCCGTGTTGATCGTATAAAACATGCTCTTCTTGAAACCACCAATTCAATAGCGCCCTCGAAGTATCGCTCGCGCCTTCATATTTTTTGTCCCGCCATTCTTTTACCTTCTTACGCAGATCGGCAACAAGAGGAGGCAGGAGTTTATCGATGCCCTTCTCACGCAAGTCCTCATCAGCCGGAAACCAACGGATACCCGGATCGAGTATGACGTAGGGATCTTCTGGGAAATCTTTATGCAAAGCCATATTATTAGATTTATCCCCAACCTATTGCTTTTCTCATAGTCCTGTGTTTAAATCAAGGTGATCGCAAGATCACGAATTCTAGAGCTTGGGGGCCCCTTTACTGGGGTCCCCTTTGCGTTCCAGCTCTCTTTTCCAACAGATAAAATCCCTTATTTTCTGAATATCGAAGATCATCAATCCCTTCGTCGATAAGGCCGAGAGTTCCCTGGAAACCTTTCGAGCGGTTGCGAACAGAACCACTCGTTTTCCGGCACTCATTAGTTTTTCAATCGGGTCGGCGAAATCGCTGTCGCCACTCCATAGAACAAAGGTTTCTGCACTATTTCGCTCGCAGTCAACCAGCATGTCCACTCCTATCTCAACATCAAAATTACATTTCATGTCTTCAATAACAAATTCACCCTTTTTGTTCATATCTTTGAACCGTCCATTCAAATATTCGATTGTGGAGATCTCATACTTTTTTAACAATGCACGACGAATAAACTGATCAAGTAATACAGTCGAGTCAGCAAGGATACTTGAAGCGTCAATCGAAAACTTCATAATCTTTACCGGCTTTGTCCGCAAAACATATTTGCTATTCTCTGCTTCCAGTTTTTCTTTCTCTGATCTTTCATTTCCAGCAAGATAACCATTATAAAAGTTGACCGATTCGATCGTATCAAATGAGTCTAAAAGTTGTTTGAGTCTTTTGAGTTCAATATGCCATCCTAACTTTTCGCTCCATGGTCGAACATTGGCGTAGTCGACGTAGATGCGAGTTTTGGTTCCAAAAATGCTTTCAAGCTGTTTAATAACACTTGGTTGAGCGGCGACAAGTTTTTCAATGCGTTCCGTTTTGGGGGTGAACATAAAAGTCAAACTTATCCAACCTTCTGATATCGATATTGATATCTAATATGTTCATTTAAGAATTGTCCATGTGATGGTGCATTGACAAACTGCTGATACAAATATTCTGGAACATTAAAATACTGATACACCTCACCCGAGGTAAATTCAACTTCTAAGACTGAGGAGGGCGCATCATAGCCAATGGAAGTAATATTCGTGGAATTGACAGATGTTCTATACATATTCTCGAAGTAAATTTTTATAGTCTATTTTTTCTAAATCCTCATCAGCAGGAAACCACCGAATACTTTGGTCAAGTACGGCGTATGGGTCTTTTGGGAAATCGAGAGGCGGGGCCATATCAGGCGGTAATATTCTGAAATACTACGGTCATAACCACACCAAATATTGTTCCTAGAAAAGCTGAAATTACTGCAAGCAAGATGTCATCTTTTTTTCTAATCCAGAAGGAGGTTCGATCTTTTTTCTTAATAAATTCGACTCGGCAAAATTCTCTCAATTGAGAATTATAACTCTTCCGGCCCCATACGATTATCAAAAAGAAGATGACTATGCAAAAGTAAGCTGCAAGAAAAAACCTTGTCTTGAAACTTAGTGTTATTACGATTGGAAAAACTACTACACTAGCTCCTAAGAACCCGGGAGCAAGCTGCGCATTCAACCAACGCGTCTTTCTTTCACCCTTTCTAATGATCTCTTCTATTTTTGATACTGCGCCTAGAGTTTCTATAGTATCCTCTGATACGTAAAGACTAGCTCCATGTTCATTAAAATTTATAACTATATGTGGCTCATGTGTTGTAATATTTAGTCTAACAACAGGATCGTTTTGGTTATCTATCTCGCTTACCGAATTGTAGCGATAACCCGTTGTCTCAATAACAAAAGTTCGAACGTGTAGCTCATCTCTAAGAATTTTTTCTATAACCGCCAGGTCATCTACAAAAAGATGAGGCATTCTGTATTCTTTGATCGATGATTTTGGCAATTTTTGCATAATTTGTCATATCGTCACCTCAATCACCCTCGTCGTATCATTCCCAAAAATATCCACCACCTTCACCGCGACCTTGTAAGTCCCTTTTACCACTTCTTTGGACGCTGATACAAGCTCGAGGTTTCTATTCTTCTTCGTTCTAAAGCTCTGCCATTCGTTATCGAAGATATAGTCACCCGTCCAAACTTCGTCATATTCGAGGAGATCCTGAGTTTTTCCTTTTTCTAGCAAGGTATCTCCATGCGTTCTTGGAACGCGAATAAATTCTTTTCTGCTGGCGAAATCAAAATCCACCGCCCAATAATCGATCCAGTCGCTCCACTTCTTTGTGAGAGTTTCTTCAGACACAATTTCAGACTGTTTGTCCTTTGAAAGCTTCACGACTTGTCCGTTGCTAACCACGACCTTGGAGCCGCCGGGCTTAAGAGCTTCGGATATCTCACCCGAGTCGTCCTGATTGTAAAAAACAGAAAAGTCGGTTAGCTCAATAGAAAGCTCTTTCATATTCCCCTTACCTTTTACAATCGGCTTAGCCTCGATAAACGCCACATCATAGAATTTCACCTGCCCTTTTTCTACGGCTTTTTT
Source organism: Patescibacteria group bacterium (assembly GCA_038061235.1). Taxonomy (GTDB): domain Bacteria; phylum Patescibacteriota; class Patescibacteriia; order 2-12-FULL-60-25; family 2-12-FULL-60-25; genus RHKK01. The sequence continues at coordinate 89,918 of JBBTZS010000003.1, forward strand.
ATCGAAGACTTCTCTCGGAATTATCTTGAATACGATGTCGATGCCCTGCGATTGGTATTCGGAAAAATCTAGACCCATCTCGTAATCGAAACCGAGCACATCAACCTTTGTAAGACCTTTCTCTTTGCACTCGGCGACGATGTCTTGTACCAACTTCGAAGAAACGGGCACGTTGATAGGGCCGACAGCCACCAAACGATCTCTCTTCTTGCCGATTAGGTTTACAAACGATTCAACAATCTCAGCTTTATAAGCAGAAACTATCAATTCAACAAATTCTCTTTCTTTGCGCTTGGACTGCTGAATCTTTTCTTCAACTCGGAGGTCCATGTTCGTCGTAAGGAACGCGTCCCTTTCATATCTACCAACATTCCAAATCTCAAAAGCACGAAAATTCTTACTTTCTTTTTTCATTTCTCTCTGCACCCCAATCAAACGCTTACGAGTGGTATGAATACCAAATTTTCCTAAATCTGTTCCAATCCATTTTCTGTTTAGTTTTTCGGCAACCGCGAGTGTCGTACCAGAGCCACAAAAAAAGTCAGCAATAAGATCACCTTCGTTTGAAGAAGTCTCAATAATACGTTTAAGTAAGGATTCTGATTTTTGTGTTGGATAGTCGACGCGTTCTTGGGCTTGAGAATTTACTGGTAAAACATCATCCCAAATTGACTGAAGGGACGGACCCTTCATCTCATCTAAGTACCTCTTGTACCTTGGATTTCCAGTAGAAGTAAAGACGATTAAACCAGCCTTCAATAACTCATCTATATTTTCTTGAGAATATCTCCAATGATTACCCTTCGGAGGTACAATATCTCTATTTCCAAATCTACGTGCTGGTCCTGGGCCACTCGCAGCCAATGAAGTTAGCTGGTAGTTTCGACCTTTCTCATCAATGGAACCATAGTGGGACTTAATATAACTTTCGTCCAAACCTGTATATTGTTGATTAAAACAATATCTATCGCTTTTGCGATAATAGAGGATAGAATCATGTATTGATCCGTATCTTTGGGGATCGTTGTGCGGGAGTGATCGTTTCCAAACAATTTCGTTGGTAAATGAATTTTTCCCGAAAATCTCGTCTAGAATCGTTCTCACAAAATGTATCATGCGGTAATCTAGATGCACGTAGATACTTCCATCTTCCGCCAATAAATCGTGCATCAATTTCAATCGCTCGTAAATCATCGCGATAAAACTGTCAGCTCCTTTACCCCAAGTATCACGAAAGGCGATTTCTTCAATAACTGATGGTTTCTTCGTAAAACTCTGCTCATCCTCACCGTCACCAATACTAATATCCATCGAAAAATCCGCCCCTACGTCAAACGGCGGATCGATATAAATCAATTTCAAACCACCCTGCGCCTCTATCTCCTTCCTCATCGGACCATTTTTGAGCGACGAAAGGATGAGCTTGTTATCTCCCCAGATGAGCTTGTTCGTCCAACCGGTAAGCTGTCTTCCGGACGAATCAAACAAACTGTTCTGATTACCAAATTTCGCGTCACTCCTCGGTTCATCAATCTGTTCAATCGTCTGAAAAGGCAAAACAACGTTCGCCACTTCATTCGTCTTTCCATTCCAAACAAGCTCAACCTCGCGATCATCTTTAAACAACAAAAAACGATACTTGTCCGGAAGTGGTTTCCCAGCTTCTAGATACTTGATTATATCGCGTTTTTCGTTGTCGGATAGTTGCATAAGGCGCTAATTACAAGGAAGTATCCTCTTGCTGCAGCCAAAAATCAAACGTCAAAAATTTCCCCTCCTCGAACTCGCGTCGTGATCTCTCGATGTCGACCATGATCGAAGAAACACCGTCTACAAATTCTCCTTTATTTGGTTCCATGTGATTAAAGAGACCGTCTCGATCTCTTTAAGTAAGTAATAGAGAACATCTTTTCTCAAATCTTCGTCCACCGTAATAGACTTATGATTTGCCGGCCAAATGATTTTTACATGGTCTCCCTTTCCTCCGATCGAATTCAGCTTAAATCCAAGTCGGATCAAAGCACGAAGCAACTTCTTTCTTGATATGTCACCCGGAAGCTCGCTACGCGAAGGCATAGCCTTTCTGCTCGCCCTGACGTTTCACCGCGGCCTCTTTTGCGTAAGAAGAGGGCACTTCAAACGCCGTTAAGATCGCATCTTTCACCTTTTCATCAAGCTCTGCCTCGGTTGGCGCCGAGCTTATGATGCTGCCGTACCTAAAATCCTTGCTCACGGCAATGAATCGCCCGTCCTCCTGCTTCTCAATAGAAAAATTGATCGGCCCGTAATTACGAAAATACTGATTCAACTCGAAGAGCCCGCTGGGCACGCTGTCTTTGCCCAGGATCAAACGAATAATCTGATCCTTCGCTTGTTTTATGAGGCTCATATGTTGAGCTAAATATAGCCGGTTTCGTGAGGAATTGCAACCTTTCTATGCCACCCACTTCCTCAATATTTTCGCCCTCTCCCCCTTCTTCATCTCCCCTCCCTCATACATCCCCTTCCCCTCTCGTTGACGATACGCCTCATACAGCAACAACGCCGCGGCGACGGAAATATTGAAGCTTTGGACGAAGCCGACCATCGGTAAAAGCACGTTCGCATCCGCGGCTTTGAGCATTTCTTTGGACACGCCGTCGTGTTCGTTGCCGAGGACGATCGCGACGGGGGCGGACATGTCCACCTGCGCCACATCCGTGGCTTCGGCGGACAGGTGCGTGGCGACGATCGCGATCTTTTTCTTTTTGAAAAACGTAATGAGATCTTTCGGCTTCTCCCACTTGGTAAAACGCAACCACTTTGCGGCGGACGCGGTGGATTTGGACTTGATCTCGCGCATTCGCGGCATTCGCCCTTTCGGATACAGCAAATGCACGTCGATTACGCCGAACGCATCACACGAACGCAGCACGGCGCCGACGTTGCGTGGGTCATCCACGTTTTCCAGCACGACATGCAGCGTCGGTTGGCGCTTGTCGAGTACGGCTTCGATCTTTTTCTTGCGCTCCGGTGTCATGGCTAGTTCACGTCATGCGGATGTATCATCTCCTTTTCAAGCTCGCGTAACTCTCTTTCAATGTTCGCAATTTCGTCGAGCCGCATGGCGATGATCTTTATGGACGTCAACCTCACATCATCGGGGTCGAGCTTTCCTTCCAAGGACTCCACCTCCGCCAAATCCGATAAAAGCGCATTCATCATCTCTTGCCATGCCTCTTTCCCTTTTTCCGCACGCTCTAACCAGTAACGAAGACGCTCGAGACCTTCTTGCAGAAGCGCCTCTTTCGAAGAGGCCGGCTTGAATCCGGATTCAAAACGCATATTACATGGACGTCAGTTGATGATGTAACCAATCGAGGCGCGAGGACGCATCTCCTGGCGCCTGCTTGATCAAATCCTTCATCCGGCTCCCCTCAATGGCCAAAAACTCGATCCGCGCATCATTACTATGCGCTTTTTGGCTGATCGCGTTCAACGTCGCAGCCCGATGCGTGGTCGGGACGGACGAGAGTTGCCGCCCTGCACCGTATGGTGCAGGGTGCCGCGCCTTCGTGTTCGTCATCGGTTTCATACGATGCGAACAGGATAAAGGGCGGATAGATGATCGTCCAAGCGGTTTGGTCAAGGCGCGGACTCGACCGGAAGCGGGACGGGCACGCCTCCCCCTTCGCCGAGGTCAAACGCGTCGTCGGCTACCAGCGAGACAACCGTGTAATACGGCTCCGGCTCTTGTCCCTGAGTGTTGCGATCGATCGTACCGCGAACCGCAAGCGCCGGGAGATAGTACGATTCCTGCCGATTATCTTTCCAGCTATCAAAGCGCATCCACGCAAGCTCCGCCGTTCCAATCGTCACGTTCACGTCTTCCGTTCCCCAACCGTACACCGGATTGCGTCCGCCGGCTTCGAGGCGCTTCATGGCCTCTTCGCGGCTGATCAACGGATACGCGGAGCGGTCCATGCCCTGCGACATCTGCACGTTTCCGCCGCGCACGGAGTAATCACTCAAGCTCACCTGGACGCTCGAGAGACGGAACGGCCAACCGCCCGAGTCCACGACCGAACGTCCTTCCAAGCTTGAACCGTAGAACACCGTGGCTTCTTGCGGATACCAGCCGCACGGAGACGGATAGATCAGCGAGGTCGCATTACCGGCGGCCGCCTCCTCGCGCGCCCCGGCCTCGTCTTTCAAAATGCACGGCATGGCGAGATCCGTGGCCGTCAGCCACGGCTGATCCTCGATGGAACCGTTCTGCTCGCGCACGAATCCGAGACCGTGGGTGTTCAAGAACTCGTCGGCGACGGCAATCGCACGCGTCTTATCGACGGCAAGCGGCTCACCGTTTGGGGTGCGCAAGTCTTCCGCTATGGCGCCGGAAGCGACTCGCGAATCATACTGCTTCCACCAGTTGAGATTTCCGTACGCCGGATCAAAATTCCATGTAAAGCTCTCACGATCCATCCACGACATATTGAAGCTTTGCACTTGATCGACTTGCCCCACGAGGGCGGACGGCAAGCCCGCCGGCACGCCCACGCGCCGGATCATGTCCACGGACATGTCGGGATGGCGTACGCGATACACCTGATCCTCGCCTCCCCACTCGGGAAGCGTGGCCGTGACGACATATTTGACGTCCGCCTGTTCCAAATCTTCCGGAGGAACCGGAGCGATACGAATCCCCGTCGTCCCGCCGCCGACGACATTCCCCGTGACCGCCACGTCTGCCGCGCCGTAGGCGGGACTTGCCGCGGGTTGCGGGGCCACGGACGACAATGCGGAACGCGCATCACCGCTCATCGCCTCGGGAGTGCTCGGCACGCCGGAGGACTGCAGCGCCGGGAGCTTCCCGAATCCCATCTTGGGCGCCGGAGCCTCTACGGAAGGAGGTGACGTTGGCGGCACGGCGGGCGGCGTCGGACGCGGCGGCGTCGGACATCCCTGACCAAGCAACGCTACGAGAGCGATAGTGGAAAAAAGTTTTTTCATATGAGCTGAAGTATACCAAACCCCCTCCTTACATGAGGAGGGGGGCTGGGGGGTGGTCTACGTCGAACTCGCGGGCTTCAGTGCCGGAGGCGTTTCTCCGCCGAGGATGACCGGAAGCACGGCGCGCAACTTTTTCACGTAGTCGATCGTTTCACTATGCAGACGCGAACGCGTGAGAATCTCATGAGACTGAAGCTCGCCGGAAATCTGATCATCCCAAATTTGAATGGCGGTTTTCACTTTAGACGAGCCGCCGTTGTACGCGGCCGCCAAGTACTCGAAGAGTTTCACGTTATCCGCCGGCAAGTCCTTTGCCGTAGCCGGAAGCTCGCCCAAAACGGCGTCGAGATACGCGTACGAGGCTTTCATGGCGTTTTGATGGTCGCGCATACCCGCTTGAAAATCGGGAATGAGACCAAGCTCCGATCGCGTCACGAGACGATTGTATGTTGATGGAATGAATTGCGCGAGACCAAATGCGCCGGCGCTTGAACCCGAATAGTTGTATGCCTGACGGGGATTCAACCCGATCGTCGCAAACACTTTTCCGGCGGCCGTCCCCGGATTGCCGCGCGCCTCGGCGGAACCGACATGCTCGATGACGACCAGCGCTTTGATGAGATCATGCGCCACCGTATCCGTGACATTCTTTCCGGACAACGCACGCGAACCGACGCCGCGATTCTTGAGCTCCTGCGCGGCCTTTTCGATCGTTTCATCCAGCACGCGCTCGCCTTCGACGATGATGTCGGCCTGATGCAGCGTCTTATTATACGGCGTGTACACGGCTTCCTCGACGTCGTATCGGGTTACGACCGTGCCGTTTTTTATCTCGTGATAGATGGGATAGCGCACGGCCACGACGATGTGATTCGGATCGTCCGTCGCGTAATCGCTGTTGATCCAATTCGTGAGGCGCACGGAGATTCTCACCGGCGAGCCGCCTTCGATTTCCAAATCGCGACCGCTCTTTACGCCTTCGACGTAGCTGATTTGGTCGGTTTGTTGATTCCACACGGCGATCGTGACGTTACGCGGCGCGTCCTGCCCGACCGCGGCCATGGGATAGCGCACGTTCTTGCCTTGGGCGCTGATGCGGGCGCGCAACTCGTCTTGCGCGCGATAGACGGCCAACAGGATCGGCGTCAGATTTCTCGTGTCTTCGCCGACAATCGCTCCGACGGAACCGGACCAGCCGATGCGCGCAAGCAACGCCGCCTCGTTCGTGGCGATGATTCCGGAACCGGGATGATAATAACGCCCGTCCGCCATTTTCAAAATCAGCGGTTTTTCCGGAATAGGAACGACTTCTTGTACGACCGTTTGACCCAAACCGATTTTGGTCAACAAAGCATGCTTGTCCGTGGCGATGATGCCCGAAGCAGGATGATAATATCGACCGTCCGCCATTTGCAGGATAAGCGGCGCGTCTTCCGCAAACGCGGGCATGGCGGGCGCGAGAAAAAACGCCGCGCAGCCGACGAAAAAAAACGACAATAAAGGACGCGGGGAAGACATGGAGATAGTGTATCGATACGATATGTTACCGTCTAGATCGAGTAGTGTAACAAGTCGGAATTGTGTAGGGGTCACGTAGCAATCCGCGGCCTACGCGACTTGAACGGACGCGGTTCGGAATATTCGCGGCGATCGCGCGTATCTCGAAAACCGCTTTCCTTGCGCTGCTCGTATGCGATAATACGCAACGCTTTCGACAAAAGACGGTCGAGATTGCGATAGCCGCTGGTCGCAAACGCTTCTTGCGCCTTCACCCACGTCGCCTCCCACATTCCGCCCTCAACGCCCGTCATATGCTCTTTCACATCGGACGGGACTTCGAACAAGAAAAAGTGCACCGTTTTTTGCACGACTTGTCCGCTTTGACGAAAGCGAAACTCCGTGCGACCAAGAGGAGCGATCAATGTGAGGCCCGTAAGTCCCGCTTCTTCTCCGGTCTCGCGAATGGCGGTATCCACAAGCGACTCCGCCTTTTCCTGCTTCCCTTTTGGAAACGTCCAGTACCCGTAAGCGTTCTTGACGAAGAAAATCTCAAAGACGCCTGCGCGACGGCGAAAGACAACCGCGCCCGCGCCCATCACATTCTGGATGCGCGCCGGGCCTTTGGGCTTCTTAGATCCCGTTTGCCGTGCCGGTCGCCGTCCCTTGAAGGATGCCGACGGCCCGGTCGAGTTGTGGGTCGCGTTGGTTTTCATAGTCTTCGTTGGTTCGTTCAATGAGAATGTCGGGCTCAAGACCCGTTTCGTTGATGGTGCGCTCGTTCGGCGTTAACCATTCGGCGATGGTGATCTTCACCGCCGAACCGTCGCTTAAGTTGATATAGTCCTGCACCGAGCCCTTGCCAAACGTCTGCTCACCGACGATGGTCGCGACGCCGTGATCCTGCAACGCGCCGGACACGATTTCCGCCGCGCTGGCCGAGCCCTTATTCACAAGCACGACCGTCGGGATGCCGGCGAACCGATGACGACCCGTGCCACGCAACTGCTCGATGATCTTTCCCTGCTGGCGCTCTTTGAGGACGATGTCGTTCCCGACCCATTCGCCTGCCATGGACACGGCGATGTCGAGATACCCGCCCGGATTGTTTCGCAAATCGAGAATGATTCCCTTGGGATCTTTTGCAAGCGCTTCGGTGACGGTTTCTTCGAATCGGATGCGCGTATCGTCGTTGAAGTTGATCACTTCGATATGCGCGATGTCCGCCTCCGGCCATTTGAGGCGCACGGAGGCGACGCGGATGACGGCACGCGTGATCGACACGTCAAACGCTTCACCTTCGCCATTGGACGGACGGAAGATGGTCAGCGTCACTTGCGTCCCCTCCTCTCCTCGAATCAACGACACCGCCTTTTCCACGGTCATGCCTTCGGTGGACGTGCCGTTGATCGCCATGATGAGATCGCCCGCGCGCAATCCCGCGCGTTCGGCCGGTGTTTCCGGTAACGGGGCGACGATCGTTATTCGACCTTCCTTCGAGCCGATTTCCGCGCCGATACCGGAAAACTTTCCGGACAACGCCTCTTGGAATTCTTCGGCGCCCTTCGGTTCAAAATATTGCGTGTACGGATCGCCAAAGGAATCCGCCAAACCGGACATCGCGCCGTAGAATAGCGTCTTGTCGTCTATGGGCTGTTTGTAGTATTTCTCTTTCAATAATTCCCACGTTTCCCAAAACACCTTGAATTCGACGTTGGAAGAGACGGACGCCGGCGCGCTTTGGCCGATGCCGAGTACGCGACCTTGTCCGGTCGTCGCGACGGATGTGGACGGCGCTCCGATGCCGGCGCGGCCGACAAACACGCCCAACCCGATGCCGGCAAGCAGAATCAAGACAAACGACCACCACGATCGCGCCCTCCCAACTGCTCTCTGCTCTTTGCTCTCTGTTCTCTGTTCCATATCTGTTCTCTGTTCCATATTAGTCGTGCAATTGTTCGATTTCCGCGCCGAGCGCACGGAGGCGTCCGTCGAGATCTTCATAGCCGCGATACACCATCTCGGCGTCGTGAATGACGGTCTCGCCTTCAGCGATCAGCCCCGCGAGCACCATCGTCGCGCCGGCGCGTAAGTCGAGCGAGCGGATCTCGGTGCCGCGCAACGGCGTCGGACCCGTGATCACGACGCGATGCGGATCGGCGATCACCGCGTTCGCGCCCATCTTGAGCAGCTCGTTCACGTAGCCCATACGTCCCTCGAAGAGCGGGTCTTGGATAAGCGTCGTGCCGTGACATTGCGTCGCGAGCAAACCGAATAGCGCCTGCAAGTCGGTCGGGAAACACGGATAGATGTTGGCTTGGAGTTTGGAGATGGCCGTCATGCGCGACACGCCTTGCACACGGAGCGCGCCGTCGGACGTGAGCTTGTGTTTGACGCCGACACGCGAAAGCGCGGACAGCACCGCATCGAGATGCGACATGTCGACGGGCGACATGGTGATATCGCCGCGCGTGATGGCGGCCGCGGCCGCGAACGTGCCGATCTCAAGCATGTCCGGAATCACGGTCCACGTTTTCTTCGGCGGCTTGAGTGACGTGACGCCGTCGATTTCGAGTTCATGCGTGCCGACGCCTTTGATTTTGGCGCCGCATGCGTTCAGGAAACGACACAAGTCGGCGACATGCGGTTCGGCCGCCGCGAGACGGACGGACGTGTGGCCCTTGGCCGTCACCGCGGCCATGACGAGATTTTCCGTCGCGGTCACCGACGGCTCCGGCAAAACGACGTATGCCCCCGTCAGACCTTTTCCGTTTGCGTCCATGGCCAGCGTGCCGTCGTCGTCAGTTTCGATATTTGCGCCGAGCGCGCCGAGCGCAAAAAGATGCGCGTCGATCGGACGATTGCCGATAGAGCATCCGCCCGGTTCGCCGACGGACACCCGCTTCACGCGCGCCAGCATCGGGCCGAGCAGGAGAATCGAGAAACGCATCCGCTTCATCTTTTTCTTGTCCAATTTCGATGCATCCAGTTTCGTCGCGTCGATCATGAGCTCATGCGCGCCTTCCCATCCCACCTTCACGCCCATGTCCTGCATAATCTCAAGCAAGCCGAGCAAATCGGTGAGACGCGGCACGTTTTTGAAACGGACGGGTCCTTTTAGCAGGAGGGCCGCGGCGATCAAGGGGCCCGACGCATTTTTCGCCCCGTAAATCGGAACGTGGCCGCGCAAGTGCTTCCCGCCGCGAATACGCATTTTCATAAGGGAAATTGGGAGAAGCTGGAAGTTAGAAGTTAGAAACTAGAAGCTGGAAGTTAGAAGTTAGAAACTAGAAGCTGGAAGTTAGAATTTAGAAGTTAGAAGTTGGGGGACTTCCGCAATTTCAAGCTAGATTCTAACTTCTAGCTTCTAGCTTCTTTTACGTTCCTAGCTTCTAGCTTCTTGTTCCAGAAAAGAGTACTCTTTTCTGGAACACATGCCAAGATCGGTGTATCGTCCCCCGTTTCATCGCCGCATTCTCCCCTGGGTATTTGTGGCGGTTTTTCTCGCTCTCGCGCCGGCGTTGATCTTTTATACGTCGGGCTATCGCTTTAACCCGAAAAAAGTCGGCATCGAGCGTAACGGCACGTTGATCGCGGATTCGCGACCCAGCGGCGCGCGTATTTCTCTGAACGGAACGGCGACGCGACGCGTGACGCCTTCCACGATCCAGGACCTCGCGCCGGGCCCCTACACCGTCCGCTATGAACGAGATGGATATTTCGCGTGGGAAAAAACGTTGGACGTGCGCGCGGAACAAGTGACGTTTGCGGATAACGTGCGACTCTGGCGAACGGGAGACGCCCGGCTCGTGACGGAAGGCCGCGTCCTCGCTCTCAAAACGACGTCGGCGCAAAACGTCGCGGCCGCGCTCATCGCCACGACGACCGGCGCCGAAATGCGTTTTCTCCGCGGCGGGTCGCTTTCCGAGCAATTCACTCCGGTCGGACTCTCGACAAGCACGACGCCGACGCTTGCGTGGAACGACGGCGGCAACTCGGTGTTGATCGATTATGAAACGCCGGACGACGGGCGCGATGCCTGGGTGTCAAGCGACCTCTTCGGTCCGAGCCAGGGCCCGCTTCAGCCCGCCGATTACATCTGGGATGGCGGCACGCTCGTGAGTCACGAGGACGGCATACGCACGGTGATCAACCCGCGTCGTCAAACGCTTGAGCGCGTCGAGCTTCCCGTCGGCGTGCTCGCGGAGGCCGACGCGTTCGACCTGCTCACGAACACCTCGACCGGCGCGACGCTGATCCAGCCGCGCTCCATCGTCCGTCGCGTGTACGAGCTTCCCTCCGGCGACTGGAACATCGCCGGAACCGGCGGACCGTTCACCTTGTTGCGCAGCCCCGCACCGAATGGTGCGGGGCGCGACGGGGATCTCTGGCTCGCGGTGAAGCAAAACGGCGAACCGGAACCGGAAACCGCCCAAGGATCGCGACCGACATGGAACAACGCGGGACCATCGTCTCGGGCGGTCGTCGTGCATCAGAACGAGTTGTGGCTGTGGGCGCCGGGCGAATCGCCGCGGCTATTGCTTCGACGCAGCGAGCCATTTGTCGACGCGGTGTGGTATCGCAACGGACTCCATCTCTTCGTCGCGATACACGATCGCGTATTCGCGCTTGAGCTCGACGACCGCGGCGGATTCGTGATCACGGACGTGGCGACGGGATTCGAGAATATCCGCGCCCTCGCCTACAGCGAAAACGCGATCTACATCGCGGGGAAGAAAGACGGCGTCGAAGGGCTTTATGAACGGGTGATCGAGTGACGTATCTTTTCCGCGAGCGTCTTGGCTGTTTCGTCATCAACCGCTTTTCCATACCAATGCTCTAACCCGTCGTCGACAAAACGCGGAATGACGTGAAAGTGGAGATGAAACACTTTCTGACCTGCGGCTTCGCCTTCATTTTGGATGATGTTGATGCCGTCGGCTCCCGTCGCTTCTTTGACGGCCTTCGCGACTTTTTGGATCGCGGGAATCAGTTCGCAAATGGTGTCTTTATCGGCGTCGAGAAATCCGGACGACCATTTCTTCGGGATGACAAGCGTGTGCCCCGGATTCACGGGATTGATATCGAGAAACGCAAAGGCGACATCGTCTTCGTACACTTTTTCGCAAGGGATTTCGCCCGCGATGATTTTTTTGAAGAGGTCGGTGTTCATATTTGAAATCAGAGAACAGAGAGCAAAGAGCAGTTTGGGAACTTAGAGCTGCTCTTTGCTCTTTGTTAGCTGCTCTCTGGTCTTTGCTCTTTGTTCTTTGCTTGCTATCACGATACCGAACGAAACAATCAATATCGTGATGGCGAACCCAAGCAGCATAGCAGAGTTTCCCGCACCCCACAGGGCAAACCGGACGGCGACGAGAAGCAGAAGCGCGAGAGGGATGACGGTCATTATACGCGAGGCGACTCCCTCGGATGATTCGGGCGGCGTGGCAAGGACGAGACCGTGCAGGGTCAGCGTTCCGATCACGAACGCGTGAAGATTGAGAAACGGAAGCACGGATCCAGGCGCGAGGATTTCCGCGAGCAGAAACAGCGCGACCAGAGCCGTGCCGGCGAGGGCGGTTTGGCGAAGGAGATACGAAAGCCAGGGTAAGATCATAAGTGTTTCCAAGCGGCGGAGAGTTCACGGCGGACGGCGCGCCACCACTCGCTCCAACTCAAGGACGGACGGCGGTACGTCATCTCGACATGGCGGATATCGAAGGCACCGCTTCGCGTGACGATGCCTGGCAGACCGAGCGCGATACGCGGCGATTCCTGCGACGCGGGGAGTGTCCACGACGCTTGTACGCGCCACCAACCGTCTTCGAGTCGTTCGGGCGGCACGAGCGAGGTGAGAACGGCGACCACGCCCTCAGCGATCGGATCGGCGTCGGCCGTTAATCGACGGGGTGACGGGTAAAACAACATCGAAACGTCGGGCGCGAAATACCCGTCGCCGACGAGGCGCATGCTCCCCTTCTCCAGTCGCATCTCGACGGGTTTCGCGCGTTCGTCCTCGTGACGATTGACGGGGTACGGCGTATGCGTGCGCTTCACCTCGACGGCCGTCGAGCCAAGTCGCAGCACCTGCAACCCTTCGCGGTGAAACGTTTCCCCGACCACGTGATGCGAATTCGTGACCCATGAAATCCGATACGCGTCCGCCTGCTCGTAGCCGACGGTATCGCCGACATAGAGCCGCGGTCCGATCACCCAGCGACGCGCCGGCGTGGCGACGGTACGGATGAAAAAATCGTCGTCGGCGAGAAACGACAGCCGATACACGCCCGGCGCGAGATCCGGAATGTCGATCGTCTTTTCAAACGCCTTACTCGGGCGGGAATCGGCCACGCCGCTCACGGATACCGCCTCGGTCCAGACGGTTTCCTCGCCGCGCCCTACACCATCCGGTGTGGGGCCGCGCGTGAGGCGGAACGCGGCGCGATTCTTGGGATCGCGCGAACGGTTGACGTCCTGCATCACAAAGCGGAAACGGATATGCCCGTCGGTTCCGGGAACCACATGAAAATCGTGCGCGCCGCGCAAGCTCACGTCGTACGAACGCCACTCGCCAGGCTCGTCCGCCCAGGACGGGATTCCAGGCTCCGACTGCCACACCATGAGTCGCGCGTAGTCCTGCGTGAGCAGCGCGTCGTCCGCGAGGTCGGCGCGGACGAATCCCTCGCGACTCCCGACGCGAACGCGGCGCCAGCCGGACGATAACGCTTCGGACCACAACGGCTCCATCTCGAACGCAAAGGCGGCCTCGTCGCGCAGGAGTCCGAGCTCCGCCAACGGCTGTCGCAACGGTTTTACCTCCATCGCGACCTCGAGCGTGTCATACGCGCCCGGTAATCGCGCCGCGGAATAGACGGGTTCGCCGATGACGCGCTGGCCGGTCCATCCCTCCGGTTGGCGTCCGGGAGACATGACGCGTTCTCCGGGCTGAAACGGGTTCAGCCACGGACTCGCCCCGTCAAACGCAAACGAAAAACGCACCATTCCGTCCGGCGGAAATCGCAATGACACGATCCAACCCAACAATCCGATGGCGAGCGTCCAGGGAAGAAGCATCGCGAGGATTCGTGACCAAAGAGGGAGTTTCATTTGCGTCGCGTCACCTGCATGAGATAGAGCTTTTCCCGTCCGGAGACGAATAATTCGACGGGCTCAAATCCGGCCATTCGCCATTCGTCGACTTGCACTTGGGAAAGCGGGCGCGCGAACAATCCGATCTTGAGTTCCGGATGCGCTTTTGCGAGACGGGCGACATCCGACGTCGGAGGCAATGGAGACACGGCCCGATACTTCGGAAAAAAGATCTTGTCCGAACGCTCGGAGAGAATCACGTCCGTCGGCTCAAAATGTTCGGCGGCGCGATCCCGAATATCGCGGTACCGAGTCAGCTCGCGGCGGGTGACGAGCATCCCCTCGTCATCTTGGGCGAGCGCGGCGTAGGTTCCGGAACCCGCCAATCCGACGGCGAGCAAGATGCCGACCAGCACGCCGAATCGTTTTTTTTCAAGACGGGAAAACAGGAAGGCGAAGGCGAGACCGATGATCGGACCGATGGGGAGCAGATATCGAACGAACGAGTTGGCAATCGTCACCGCTCCTATTTGAACATGATCCGTGTACAATCCATGACCGTAATATCCGACCAATACTGAAACCGTCCACAAGCAAAGAAGCGGAACGGCATAGAGTTCGATCAAGCGTTTCCATGCACTGATGTTTTCTCTCCCCCTTACGAAGGGGAAGCCGGAGGGGGTATTCCGCGCATCATAGGCGACGATCACGAGCGCTCCGAAAAGAACCACGGTCCAAGGGAACAGAATCCCGAGCAGGAATGCGCGCGCGTTCCATAATACGTTCCGCGGGTGAAACCCGTATGGAAAGAGAAGCGATTTCGTTTCATCGACCGATACGCCGACGACCGCCGTTTCGGGCGCGACCACGACGGGAGGATTATCGCGGATCATGTACCCGGATTTCCAAAACGCGCCATAACTCATCTGCGCGTGGAATGCGAGAATCGTCAACGGAATCAAGGCTCCGGCGCATGCCCACGCGAGACGTTTGCGATCCGGACGCAGCGCCCGTCCGGCCCAGACGAACCACGGAAGCAACCAGAACAACTCCGTCGGACGCGACGCGGCGGCAAGCGTGACGAGAAATCCGACGAGACCAAACATCCATGGCGAATCATTCGAACGAAGACGCGTGATGAAATACACGGACCAGATCGCGAAGCCGACGACCGCGACTTGCGGGAAGAGACCCCGATTCGCGAACACGATCATACCGGGAAACGACATGGCGACGAGCGTGCCGAGCCATGCCGCGCGAAAGCCGAACGGGCGAAGCAATGCGAACAACGGGATGGCGGCGGACAAAAGAAGGAGCGTCGCGAGAAACGGCACGCTCCCCTGACCGAGAAAGATGCTGAACACGGATATGATCCAAGGCCAACCGGTAAATCCGACGGGAACGATCGCCTCGTTTTGCGAAACGGTGCTGCGCGGATGGATCCACGGAAACTCGGCAACTAGAGGCTCCTCCACGGAAAGACGCCCGTACCAAGCCAATTGCCGAGCCACGACGGCGTTCGACGTTTCATCGGGGGACGCGTACATCCCCACCTTGTCGGCGGACAGGCCCTGCCCGGCCCACGGCAACAAAAAATACAGCGGGATCAACGCCAAAACGAGACCTGCCAGAGTCAAACGCTCTCTCGTGAAAACCGGGTGCATACCTGTTTCGAACGTGCTAACCTTACCCTATGCGACGCATTTCATCTATCGCCGTTCTGTTCACGTTCGGCGTTCTCATATTTGAGCCGATTCTCACCGCGCTCCCCGCTTCGGCGCAGACGACGCGCCTGATCAGCGAAATCGTTCCTGCGGAAGATCTAGCCAACGGCTTTAACCCCGATCTCATCTTGCAAGACACCGACATTTTTAACGCGGACGGGATGACGTTTCCCCAGCTCCGCGCCTTTCTCGCTTCCCGCGGCGCGCTCGGAAGAATCACCCTGCCGGATATCGACGGAGTGGAAACGTCTCCGGCCGACATCATCTGGCGCGTGGCGCACTCTTACAAAATCAACCCGAAATATCTTCTCGTGCTGCTTCAAAAAGAGCAAAGCCTCGTCGAACATTCGAATCCTTCACAACAACAGTTGGATTGGGCGATGGGCTTTGGCGTATGTGATAGTTGCTCGAAGGATGATCCGCGCATACAAGATTTCAAAGGGTTTGCGAATCAAATCGAATACGCCGCAAAACAGCACCGCGAACGCTATTTCATCCAATTACTTTCGACGGGTGTCACCATTTCCGGCCATGGCCCCGGACACATGACGCTCATCGACGGCATCGAGGTCACGCCCCAAAACAACGCAACCGCGATGCTGTACACGTACACGCCGCATATCCACGGTAACTTGAATGCCTGGCGCATCTGGAAGCGGTGGTTCTCGTTGAGTTTTCCGGATGGAAGCCTGGTCTTTGCAAAGGAGTCCGAAGCGTATTATTTGATCCGCCACGGCATGAAGCGCCCGTTCCGGAGCCGTCTTGCCGCTGCGAGCATGCTCGACATCACCAAGGCGATTCTAACGGAAGCCGGACAACTGAACGCCTATCCCGACGGAGCCGCGCTCTCGTATCCGAACTACTCAATCGTCGAAACACCGGAGGGAAAACGCTCTCTGATCGTCGGCGAAACAAAACGCCTCATCGCGGATGAGGCCGCGTTCCACAAATTCGGTTTCAGTATCGATGACGTGGTCGAGGGCACGAATGAAGACCTTCTCTCTTACGAAAACGGACGCGACATCAGCGTGAACTCGGAATATCCGACCGGCATGCTCGCACGCGACCCCAAAGGGACGATCTGGTTCGTGCAAGACGGCGAACGACAAAAAATCCTCCACCCGGCGTTTCTCAATCTCTATTTCAAAGGAAAGCGGGCGAAGGACATGACGTTGTCCGCCATTGACGCGCTCACCTCAACCGGCATCTTTGGCTTGCGCGACGGCGAACTGGTCAAAACCGAGGACTCGCCTGCGGTGTACGTCATCGAAAACGGCCTGCGCCGACCGATCATGAGCGGCGAGGCGTTCGAGCAACTCGGCTGGCAATGGCATAATATCGTCACGCTTCCGGCTTCGCTTCTGAGCTCGTATGCGTTCGGTTTGCCGGTCGAAGTCCAGTCACCGCCGCCGCTCCTCGACGAAGCCGTCCCCGCTCTGACGTCTGATCTTTCCTCCTAGATTCTAACTTCTAGATTCTAGCTTCTTGTCTCTCTATGATCGTCTCCGCCGCCATCGTGCCGCATACGCCGCTACTCGCCGAAACCATCGGCAAGGAGCATCGTGAAAAACTCGCACAAACCATCCAAGCGCTGACCGAAGTCGCTCAGGCGTTGTATCTCGCGAAGCCGGACACGCTCGTGATCATTTCGCCTCACGCGCCCATGTATCCGGACGCGTTTAGCGGAAACATCGCGCCGACCTTCAAGGCGGGGCTCAAGGAATTCGGCGATCACGGAACGGTGATCCCGCTTAAGGCGAATTTTCTGCTGCTCGACCATATCCAGCGCCACATGCGCGATGAGAAGATTCCCTTCACCCTGTCGAGCTCCGAAGAGCTGGATTACGGGTTCACGATTCCCCTGATCTATCTCACGAAGAATCTACCCAACGTAAAACTTGTGCCGTTGGCCGTGTCGATGCTCGATGCACAGGCACATTACAAATACGGGCAGGAACTCAAGGACGTCATCCATGCCGAGAACGGCCGCGTGGCCGTCATCGCTTCGGCCGACTTGTCGCATCACAGTAACGCGCAAAGCCCCGAGGGCTACCTGCCGGAAGGCGAAGCATTCGACAAATTCATCCGCGAAAAAGCGATCGCGCTCGACGGCCCCGCTCTCTTAGCCGCCGATGCGAATATGCTCGAAAAGGCGGGACAATCCGGATACAAACCGATCGTGACGCTCGCCGGCTGCCTTGACGGGATGAACGTCAACGCCAAGGAACTTTCGTACGAGGCCCCGTTCGGCGTCGGCCTCATGACGATGCGATACGATCTCGCATGATCTACGTTCGCGTCGTTCCGGTTCTTCGCACTCCCGCCGGCATTGATGCGTTTGACTACGCGGTGCCGGACGGTCCGACGTATGCCGTGGGCGATCTCGTCTGGGTGCCGTTTCGACGAAGAAAAACGCCGGCACTCGTGATCGAGATGCTCGTCGCCTCTCCCTACGCGGACAAAGCGCAGGACGTCACGGGGGCGTATGCAGGCATCCGTTTGCCGGAGTCGTCCGTGCGTCTTTTGCATTGGCTTTGCGAGTGGACGTTCGCGTCCAAATCAACGATCGCGCTGGCCTGGTTGCGCACGCTTCCCAAACGCCCCGCGGACATCGGCCCGATCCGTCGGCGCGAAACCAAGGGGCGCATGGACGCGATGTGGACGGCGGACGCGGACCGGTCCCTGATCGAAGCGGCGAAGAACGCCGGAGGTCGTGTTTTGATTCTCACGCCCTGGCTCGCCTCGGCAAAGCGGCTGGCGGACGAAATACCGGACAGCTCGCTTTTGCTCGCCGAACAGGCCGACGGGATGTTTTTTGATCGATGGACGGACTGGGCTTCCCGGCCTTCCGGCGTACTGATCACGACGCGGGTCGGCAGCTGGCTTTGTCCGATCGCGGAAACGGTCTTGTTGCATCTTCCCGAACAGGACGATCACAAGCAGGACGAACTCAATCCGCGTTACGACGCAAGACGCATCGCGGCATGGTGCGCCCAACACGCCGGCACCGAGGTTCGCGCTTTTGGCGTAACGCCGCCGCTCGCCTCGGACGAGCCTGCTCCAGACATTGAACTCCCGTACGAGATCGCCATTCGCAATCCCAAAGGCTATTCGCCTATCCCGATGATACAAGCCGACGTATTGAACACAATTCGTTCTCATGAAGGGCCGAGGGTGATCGTTCATCCGGTGCGTGGCGTCTCGGCTCGCTTCACCTGTCGCGACTGCGGGTGGCAGGCCGTATGCGAACGCTGTGAGTTTCCGGTATCACAAGAAATCAACGCGGCCGCGTGCCGCCGATGCGGATGGATGGGTTCTCCGCCGCTCTCGTGTCTTTCTTGCGGCGGATTCGATTTGGGAAAATCGATTCCCGGCATCGAGCGTTTGAAAAGCGCGTGGGCAAAACACGAAAGGGATATTCCCGTGGAATGGCGAACGTTGGTCGTGGACGAGTACGAAGCGACGCTTTCGCAACACGCGATCGTCGTTGTCACGGATGCGAGTTTCTTAAGCGGTGCGGTCGAAGATATCCGTCGTGACGAACGTCTCGTCGCCGCCGTACGCCATCTCGCCTCGCGCGTGCAAGCCGTGGGCGGTCGCTTGATCCTGCAGGCGTCCGAGCATCATGCGACGCTGCTCGAAACTTGCGTCACGACGGACGGGTATCGTGCGTATCGTGATCGCGAACGCGCCCTGCGCGAATCGTTCGGGTATCCGCCGTCCGTCCGTCTGGTCAAAGCACTCGTGGACGGCAACGCATCCGACGCAAGTCGCTGGATCGAAACGGCCGCTCCCTCCGTCAAAACGGCGGGAGGCGAACTCCGCGGACCGTATGCCGTGGCGTATCGTCCACGCCGTCGGAAAGCCCGCTGGGTCGTCCATGCCGTTTTTCCTAAAACCGTGGAGCATAGGCGGCTGATGGCGATCTTCCAACCCCTGACGAAAAACGCGATCATCGATCTTGACCCTATCGCCTTTTTCCGCTAGAGTGAGCCGTCAATATGAATACGCTTGAATTACTCCCCGCTTCCGCCCCGACCTTGCGCGAGCGCTCAAGAGAACTTGAGCTTGCCGAAATTACCACATCGGAATTCCAGGCGTATCTGGACGCCCTCATCATCAAAATGGATGAAGCGATGGGCGTCGGACTTGCCTCCCCGCAAATCGGAAAAAACATCCGAGCCGTGGTCATCCGGCCCGTGTCGATGGACAAGCCGGAGATCCTGATCAATCCGGAAATCATCAAGAAGTCCAACGCGCTCATGGAGAGCGAGGAAGGATGCTTGAGCGTGCCCGGCGTGTTCGGCCTCGTGATGCGACACAAGAAAGTGACGATACGCGCGTTGAACCGTCACGGTCGTCGCATAGAATTTGAAGCGAAGAACTTTTCCGCCTTCGTCATCCAGCATGAAGTCGATCACCTCGACGGCGTCCTGTTCATCGACAAAGCGGATAAGACCGTGGAGCTGGACGAAACCGGGAAGGTAAAAAAGAATCGCGTCAGATGAAAACACCCGTCGTCTTTTACGGCACGTCTCCGTTCGCCGTCCCTTCGCTCGAAGCCCTTGTGCGCGACGAACGTTTTGAAATCGTCTGCGTGATCACGCAACCCGATCGTCCGGCCGGTCGCAAAGGCGATCTCGCGAAATCCGCAATCAAGCTCGCCGCCGAACGACACGGACTTCGCATCGAACAGCCCGAGAACCTGAAGACGGACGAATGCGTTGAAGCGTTCCAAACGATCGGCGGCGAGCTTGGTGTCGTCGCGAGCTACGGGCAGATCATCCCGCAACGTGTACTCAATCTGTACTCAAAGCAGATGATCAACGTCCACGCGTCGCTCCTCCCCGAATACCGAGGTGCCTCGCCGATCAACGCCGCGATTCGGGACGGAAAGGATGAAACCGGCGTCACGATCATGATCATGGACGCCAAAATGGACCATGGCCCGATGCTTGCCATGGCCGCGGAACCGATTCGGGAAGACGACACAACCGCCACCCTCACTCCCCGCTTGGCCGAACTCGGAGCTACTCTTTTGCTTGCGACTCTCCCCGGCTATTTGGACGGCTCCATCAAACCCGTCGAACAGGATCATGACAAAGCCACGTTCGTGAAATTGCTTGCCCGCGAAGACGGAAAGCTTGATTCGACAAAATCGGCCGTCGAGCTGGAGCGTTTGGTTCGCGCCATGGATTCTTGGCCTGGAACCTATTTTGAATACGAAGGAAAACGATTAAAAGTGCTAAAAGCCTCTATCGGGCCCGACACCGATAAACCCGTCGGGACACTCTTTGTCGTAAACGACGAACTCTGTCTGGCATGCGTGTCCCGTTCGTCGTTAAGACTGAATGAGGTTCAGCCGGAAGGGAAAAAGGCTATGCCCGGCTCCGCTTTTTTAAGAGGCGCGCGTATCAATTGATCTCTATCGCTTCCGTCTCCGAGACATATCCTTCCACGCCGCCGGACGACTTTACGAGCCCGACATCGCGGACCAGCCAACTCGTATTCGTAAAGTCGGAGTTAAATCCGAGCTCGGACTCGATCGAGGTCTCGCTTTCCATTTTCAACGCCTCATACGTTCCGGCCGGCACGGTGACGCGTTCGCTGCCCACGATCCTGTTCTTCATGCGCAACATCTGTCGCTTTCCGTCCATAAGCGCCTTGAATTGCGGATGGTCCGTGCGAATGATGATACGATACGTCGTTTCCCATTCGCTTCCGACGGCGAGATTCGCCGGAAGGAATACGCCCTCGACGGATTCGGTTTCATACCGGAATCCCGTGCCGCCAAGAATGGACGAGAAGTCCGCATATCCGCGAGACGAAAGGACGCCGTTCGCGCAGGTGTACTCCTGATCCAATGTCAGCGATTCCCCGTCAACGGAAAAGATATACTGCACGCGATTCATCCCGCCGGATGCGTCAAGAAATTTAGCCTCGTATTGCGAGTCGCTGCCGGATCCGCTGATGCGATAGGTGATCGACGAACCCGGACGCATGGGAAAGTACGCGTTTTCGCATTCGCTCCGGGGTGCGGAGGGAGTACCGTCCACGGCGACCGGCGGTCGCGCGCACCCCTGACCCAACAATGCCAGCGTCGAAACGATGGCAATAAATTTGGAGAAGTTGTTCATACGCAGCACATGCTAGGCCGTGCGCGATCCTTCGTCCAACGCCTCGGCCAGGACCAGTACCAGAATGCCGAGCGGATGGTTCAGATACGGCGTGAAGATATGGATGATGCACAACGTGAGAATCGCGACTTGCCACGACCGGCGTTCCGGTCCGAGGCGTTTGAGCAGGCTCCCGATCACCCAGAGATACGCCAGCACGCCCAACAAACCGATCTTCATCGCCATATCATGCCAACCCCATTCAAACGCATACGTCGTGTATTCGCCGCCGGTCGCCTCGACCACGCGCGGGTCGCTTGAACGATACGTTGCCGTTTTTCCGAATCCGTAACCGATCAACGGCGATTGCGCGATTTCCGCATTCAAGACGGGCAACAGCTCCCAACGACTTTGCGCGGCATCTTCTCCGATATCCGCCCGTGCGAGAATCGCATCGCCCAAGTTTCCGGACGACGGCGGAAACGGGAACATGAATAAGATGAACACGATCAGGAGACCGCCGACTCCACCCAAAGCGAATTTTGGAATGACTCGCCAAGTCTGAGCAAACTTCGCGAGTCGAAGGATCACAATAAAGAAAAAACCGGCGATCAATCCGATCCAGAAGCTTCGTGAGAAAGAGATAAGAATAACTGCGAAAAAGACGGCAAGCGCTTTCAGGAGATCATTGGATGTTAGAGATTTACGTTCGGAGATCTGCGTCGCCAATCCCACCATCGCGAGCACCTGGTACACATGGGACTGAAAGAACACGCGGAACACCGACGCCTCGCGAATGATGCGCGTCACCTCCCCTACTCCGGTTCGACGAACCCACAGATAGATCGGTTCCCAAGCCGCGCCAAAGTCGTGGCTAAAGAAATAGAACAACGCGAGCGTTTTAGCCGAGACCCACGCCAACGCCGTTTTCGCCGCCGTCGACGTAACGCGACGCAGCGTATCAAAACGCGTCTGCGCGAGATCGAGCGCCGGCAAAAGGAACAAGAATGCGCCCCATGCGTTTGCGTCGGCGACGAGAAACGGATTTTGACGCATCCAGCCTTGCATTACGCCGAGTAATACGAATCCGCCGAGCACGACCCAGGACGCGCGTCCTTTGAGCATGGAGCGGACATCCGGCAACCGTTTCGCTTTCGCGAGATGGACGAGCCATCCGGCAAAGAACGCCGAGAAAAGGATGATGCGAAGCGAGACGCCGCCGTCATGCGAAGCGTCGGCGCCAAATGCGAATGACCGTCCTTTGGATCCGATAACGTGCTCGGCGACGACGGCCGCGAATCCGATCTCGGGACGGACAAACGTCACGACGAACATCGTGATCCCGGCGAGAACGGCGAATGCCGAGCTGAACGCGGGATTGAATACCGCGAAGACGGACAGCGCCTCGATGAGGAGAATGAGCGCGAGCCATCCTGCGGATGAGACGGCGAGCGACGATTGATCCGATGACGGTAATCCGTGTTTCTCGCGAATGATACGCTCCGCCTCGCGATAGCTCTTCATGGTTCTTGGTGTCCATCCGAATATCGGCCACGGAATTCGATACGCGATACTCGGCAGCCAATTCGACATCGTCCCATGCGCCTTGAGCGAGAAAAGCACTTCATCGATCCAAATGCCACGACTCCCCCGCCCTGCTCCGTATGGTGCAGGGCCCCGTTCCGCCATCGTCAGAAAAAGATCCCAGTCCTGGAACTTTTTGAGCGACTCGTCGAATCCGGGAAACGCGGCGCGACGGATCAATGCGCTCGTATGAATGTAATTCGACGCTTGAAGCGCCTTCTCGTCAAACGGACGGCCTTTGAAAGTTTTCCATCCAAAACGGAATGACGGATAGACAAAATCGGCCTCGGGATGGGACTCGAGCGCCTTCATCATTTTTTCGAGCGCGTCGGGACGTAACACCGCGTCCGCATCGAGAAAGATGACATATTCGCCTTTTGATCGACGGAAGCCTTCGTTTCTTGCCGCGGGCGCGCCGCGATTCTTTTCGAAGCGAATCGTGGCGTTCGCGACGGGAACCGCGGATCCGTCATCCACGATGATGATTTCAAAGTCTTGGACGGTTTGCGTTTCCAACGAACGCAAACAATCCGTCAACGCCTCGGCGTGATTGAACACGGGAATAATAACGGAAATTCCGGGCGTCATAGCATCGCTTCACGCAGCTTGCCCCATCGATCCTCCCAGCGAAAGTCCTGCTTCGCGCGCTCCCTTCCCGCGTGTCCGAGCCGTGCGCGAAGTTCCGGATCGGAGCGTAGCTTCTGGACCGCGCCGGCGATCGCCTGCGGATCGTTGGGATCGACGAGGAATCCCGTTTCGCCGCCGACGACGGCTTCGACCGCGCCTCCGCTTTCGCCCGCGACGGACGGGAGTCCGGCAAGCGCGGCTTCGAGAAATACGATGCCGAATCCCTCGACGTCATCGCCTTCGTCGCGTACGGGAAGCGCGAACACGTCCGACGCGGCATACCACGCGTTGCGCTCGGCGTCGTCGGCCTGCGCGATGAAACGCACACGCTTGCCGAGCGGTTCCGCGAGCGACGCGAGACGCGCGCGATCCCGTCCGTCGCCGATGATCGTAAGACGGACGTCCTCGGGAAGCAGTTGCATCGCGTCGAGCAGGCGGTCGAGTCCTTTGCGCGACATAAGACGCGTGACGGAAAGGAGCTGCATCGCGCCATCGGGGATCGCGAGCGCGTGACGTGCGGCGTCGCGTTCGGGAAACGTCATCGCTTCCACGCCCGGCGTGAGCACGATCGGACGGACGGACGGCGCGAACCCACGGATCTCGTTGGCGACGACTTGCGAATTTGCGCAGACGAGCTTGGCGCCGCCGAGCACGCGACGCAAAAGCCACGACTTCCGGCGCGAACGCATTGCGAGACGGAGGTCGAGGCCGTGCAAGATCACGCCATACGGCAATCCGCCGGACAAACGAGCGAGCCACGCGGCCGTTCCGCACGGCAGCGCCTGACTCACGAGCACGGACGCATAGCCGCGCCGACGAAATCCGCGAATCAGCGCGATCATCGGCCACCATGTCGGCCACGCGGTTCGGACAAGCGGAACGAGTTCAACGTGACCCGGGCCGACGGCGCGATGCGCCATGTTCACAAATACGTCAATCGCCCCGTGAGCGACCTCGACGAGATTGCCGAGATATCGCGCAACGCCGCCGTGTTCGGGCGGATAGTCGAGCGTCACGAGCGCGATGCGTTTAAGGTTTGTCATGCAAATCGATGTCTTCCTGCGGAACGGGAGAAATACGGCTCCGCATCCATCTCCATGCCACAAGCACGTCCTTCGTCGTGAGCAAACCGGACAGGAACAGGACGGTCAATCCTGCCGCGATGCCAAAGATAAAAGCGAATACATCCGTCATCGGCTCGGAGAAAAACACCACCGCTCCCCACAAGACGCCTGCGGCCGCCATGCCGCGCAAAAACAACGGGCCGAACCAAGACAAGACCATATCGCGTCGCACGTACCACCAGCCGACAAGGAACAGAACCCAGAAACTCACGACACCCGCCCACGCCGCACCCACGGGTCCGTACGACGGAACAAGCAAGAAGTTCATGATGACATTCACCACCATCGCCACTCCCATGGCCGACGTTTTGAGATGCGCGCGGCGCGTAGAGTTCAAAAGCGAACCGATCGGAAAATCCAGAAAAATCGGGATCAAAACCCACGGCAAAATCGTTAAGGCCGGAATGGAACCTGCATATCTCTCTCCATACAGCAGATAGATCAAACGACCGGAAAGCGCGGAAAGGAGCGCCGTCATCGGAACGGAGGCGAGCAGCATGAGCCGCTGCGATCCCTTCATAATCCCCGGAATCGCGCCCTTGTCATGCCGTGCCGCATGCGAAAGTCCGGGATAAAGCGCGGCCACAAACGCCATCGGCATGAATTGAAGCGCGTACGTGAGCTTGTAGGCCACGGCATACTCACCCAACGCCTCGGAGCCGTGCACGACTTTTAATATTTGACTATCTACGTACGAATAGATTTTGACGAAGATGCCGGCCAGCGCGAACGGAAATGCCATGGTCGCGATCTCTTTCCACGTCCACTGATTTCCCCCTTTGGGACGGAGGCCGAGACGGAACGCGTTTGTGATGCTCCAACCTACATTCCAAAGACTTGCGACGGCGAGACCGCATACAAGACCGATCACGCCGTAACCGAATGCGGCCGCCGAAATCCCGACGATGGCCGTGAAGATCTGGCCGACGAACATGCCGGCCGCTTCGAAGCGCAGTTCACGGCGTCCGCGAATCGCGCCATACCAGAGCACCGACGTCGCGTCCGCCGCCATGACGAAGAGCGCGGCGATGATGACCGCGAGAAACACGTCGCCGCGGACGCCGATCAGCCACGCGTACGTGATCGCGGCACCGGCGGTGAGCGGCAAGAGAATCGCCTTTGCGAGGATCACGCGTGCGAGCAACGATTTGCCGCGTTTCTCGTCGGCCGCCATCTCGCGAATCAGGACGGGCGTCAATCCCAAATCCGCAAACGTGACAAAAATGGACGTGATGGAAATGGCGAAGAAATACTCACCCGTTACCGCCACTTCCACGATCCGCGCGATGACCGTAAACGAGACGAACGAAATAGCCTTTTGGGCCGTCGTCGCGATCATGAGCCAAGCGGCATTTTGCGCGATATTCTTGGACGCGGACATGGGAGTAGACTAGCTTTTTTTAGCTGAAACTACAACAACCATCGAGTTTTGATAGATATCTCGCAAGTCTTTGAAAAAAACAAAACCACGCCATATGGCGTGGTTTTGATCGAACGACTAACGCTTACTCCACTGCGGGGCGCGACGCGCTTTGCGTAGACCCGGCTTTTTGCGTTCCTTGGCGCGCGGATCGCGCTTGAGATATCCGAGCTTCTTGAGCGTTTTGCGGTACGTCGGATTCAGCTCACAAAGCGCGCGTGAAATGCCGAGACGAATCGCGTCGGCTTGGCCCATGATCCCGCCGCCGACGACGTCCGCGCTCACGTCCACGGCGCCTTCAAGACCGGCGATCTTGATCGGGGCAACGATCATGGAGCGCGATTCGTGCGTGGTGAAAAATTCCTCCATCGGACGACCGTTCACGGTCATGAGACCCTTTCCGTTCTTGATCAGACGAACCTTGGCGATCGCCGTCTTTCGGCGACCGATCGCGTAAAGATACGAGCCGCCCTTCGACGATTCGGCTGCGACCTTCATCTCCTTTTCCGTCTTTTCGGTTTTCGCTTTGGCGGCGGTTTTCTTGGGCGCGGTTTTCTTGGGCGCGGCTTTCTTCGGGGCGGCCTTCTTATCCGCCGAGGTCCCGCTGAGCGGGACGGAGGCGGGTTTCTTTGTTTCGGTAGCCATAACAATGTTACGCGATGATCAGGCGCTTCATGCGCTCTTTTTGAGTGCGGTTCTTGGGCAACATGTACTTGACCGCATGGATGAGCACCTCGCCCGGACTCTCTTTCATCAATTTCGAAACCGGAACGCGTTTGATACCGCTCGGGCGGTTGGACGAGCGAAAGTGGACCTTCTGTTCCTCTTTCTTGCCGGTCAGCACGAGCTTGTCGACGTTCGTCACCTTAATGATGGCGCCCGTGTCGATGTGCGGCGTATAACCCGGCTGGTCCTTGCCGAGCAGCTTATGCGCGATCTCCGTCGCCAAACGTCCCACGACCTTGTCGGTCGCGTCGATGGTGACGATCTCGCGTTTGATGACGGCTATGCCGCGTGTGTTCTTCCAAGCCATATATTTGATTATTTCACGAGCTGAATCTGAGCGATCTCGGCGCCGTCGCCCTGACGGGTACCGAGCTTTACGATGCGCGTATACCCTCCGGGACGCGTTGCATAGCGCGGACCAAGCTCTTCGAGAATCTTGTTCACCGCGTTCTCGGACATGAGAACGGCGTTGAGCTGTCGGCGGGAGGTCAACGACTTCACTTTGCCTTTCGTGATCAGGCGCTCGACCAACGGACGCACGGCCTTGGCCTTGGCCAGAGTCGTGTTGCAATGTTCATAGAGAATGACCGAGGTCGCCAAACCGCGCAGCAACGCACGTCGCGCGCTTGAGCTGCGATCCAGGGTCTTTCCAACGCGGCGGTGTTTCATAAATGCTACGTGTTACGTGCTTTGTGCTACGTGATTATTCGGTGTAGGTCAAGTCTTTCAGGACGTTCACGTAATCCGTGAGGACCGTGACGGCCTGATTGACGGCATCGAGCGGATCGACGGTTCCGTCGGTTTCCACGCGCAAAATCAGTTTATCGTAGTCCGTACGATCGCCGACGCGAGTCGCCTCGACCTTGTACGAGACGGACAGGACCGGCGAGAACAGCGAGTCGATGGCGATCGTGCCGAGCTCGATCTTGTCGTTCCCACGCTCCTCGGTCGAGTGGTATCCGCGTCCGGGCGCGACGGTGATTTCCATCTCGAATGCAGCGGAGGCATCGGTGAGCGTCGCGATGTGGAGTTCCGGGTTCACGATCTCGACCTGCGCGTCCTTGGCAAAGTCTTTGGCCGTCACTTCCTTCTCGCCCTTGACGGACAAGGAAAGCTTGAGCGGCTCTTCGGAGAAGAGCTTCAACCGAAGGCTCTTCAGGTTGAGGATGATCTCAAGCACGTCTTCTTTGACGTTGGACAAAGTGGAGAACTCGTGTTCCGCGCCTTTGATTTTGACGGCCGTCACCGCGGCGCCCGAAAGCGAAGACAACAGCACGCGACGGATCGCGTTGCCGAGCGTCGTGCCATAGCCTTGGGTGCACGGCTCGACCGTAAGCAGGCCCTCGTTGGGGCGTTCGCCGCGGGTGAATTTGATCTTGCTGGGAAGAAGGATTGGTTCCATACGAAGGAGGGAAAGAAAGGTGCGGATTAGCGAGAGTAGAATTCGACGATCAGCTTGGTGTCGAACGGCTGTTGCAGCTCGGTGCCTTCCGGTTTGCCGATGACTTTGACCGACAAGGCGCCGGCGTCCAACGAAAGCCAAGACGGGGCGTCTTTTTTGCCGACGGTTTCCGTCGTCTGTGTCCAGTTCCCCTTTTTCTTCTTGTTTTCGCGCACGGCAATCACTTCACCCGGACGCACGCGATAGGACGGGACGTTGACCTTTTTACCGTTCACCTCGATGTGAGCATGCGAAACGAATTGGCGCGCGGCCGGCCGAGTCTTGGCGAATCCGGCGCGGTACACGACGTTGTCGAGACGGGACTCGAGCGTCTGAATCAACATTTCGGCGGTGTTGCCGCGCTTTTTGCTCACTTCGGCGAAGACGTTGGAAAACTGGCGCTCGTTCAAGCCGTAGATACGCTTCGCCTTTTGCTTCTCGCGAAGCTGCTTGCCGTAGTCGGTCATGCGTGTGCGGGAATCCGGACCGTGGACGCCCGGCGCAAAAGGACGGCGCGCCAAGGCTTTGGCGTGCTTGCTCGCGTCCGTGAGAGGGATGCCCTCGCGGCGGCTATGCTTGGCGGTAACTTGGAGTTTCTTCATAGGACCGATCAGCCTGATGATGAATATAACGTGAACATTAGACGCGGCGCGGACGCGGCGGACGGCAACCGTTATGCGGAATCGGCGTCACGTCCTTAATGGACACCACATTCAGGCCGTTCGCATTCAACGCGCGCAGCGCTCCCTCGCGGCCCTGACCGACGCCGGTGATAAACACGCTTACCTCCTTCAATCCGTAGTCCGTCACCTTCTCGACGACATCCTTCACGATCATGGAAGCGGCGTACGGCGTCGCCTTCTTGGGACCCTTGAAACCGTTGACGCCCGCGCTCGACCAAGCGAGCACGTTGCCGTTCAGGTCGGTCAGCGTGACGATCGTATTGTTGTAGGTCGCCTGGATGAAGGCCTTGCCCTGCGAAACTTGCGCACGCGTCTTCTTTCCCTTGCCGCGCGGCTTGGGCTTGGGCTTGACCTTCTTCTTCGCGCCTTCGATGGTCACAGTTTCAGCGACCTGCGCTTGCTTGAGTTCTTCAGACATAATTATTCGTAATTCGTTATTCGAAGTTCGTTATTCGCTATCCGACGATTACGTCTTCTCAAGCTTGCGTTTACCGGAGCCCATCGTCTTGCGGACGTTGCCGCGAACCGTGCGGGAGTTGGTCTTGGTACGCTGGCCGCGAACCGGCAGCCCCTTGATGTGACGCAAGCCGCGATACGCGCCGATTTCCTTCAGACGCTTGATATTCGACAAGACCTCGCGACGAAGCTCGCCCTCGACCTTGTTCTGCTTTTCAATGATGTCGCGAAGCTTGGTTGCCTGGTTTTCGTTCAAGTCCTTCACGCGGACGCTCGGATCAATGCCGGCTTCCTTGAGAATACGGGTCGCGGTCGTCAAACCGATGCCGTAAATGTAAGTCAGCGCGATTTCAATGCGCTTGTTTGACGGGAGAGTAACGCCTGCGATACGGGCCATAGGGAGAGGGATGTCAGAGGTTAGATGTCAGATGCCAGATGTGGGATACCAGATTATCCCTGGCGTTGTTTATGCTTTGGATTCTTTTTACAGATTACGACAACGCGGCCCTTACGACGGACCACTTGACAATCACGGCACATGGTCTTTACGGACGAACGGACCTTCATAAACAGGGGGAAATAGGGGCCAATCGAGATCACAGGCGCGAGCCTACTCCGACGGCGGCTAAACGAATTTGTGGCCTACAACCTATAGGTGATCCGACCCTTTGTCAAATCGTAAGGAGTCATCTCAACCTGAACCTCGTCGCCATGGGTAAGGCGAATGCGATATCGACGCATTTTGCCCGAAAGATGGCACAAAATCAGCTGGCCATTCTCCAGTTTTACACGAAACGTCGCCCCTGGCAGATTCTCCTCGATCGTCCCCTTTAATAGCAAGAATTCTTTGCTCGGAGAAGGGTTTTTAACTGCCATAGACAAAATTTTTGGTCATGATGATAGGTGAATATCGAATGTCGGCATGATAACAGAGCGAAAAAAGTGGGTCAATCAGCACGCAAGTCCTGTTACGATTGCCTTAATGCGGCGAACACCGGCAGAAACGGCCTCCTCTTTTTGGATCTTGAAGCTCCCAAGCTCCCCCGTATGCTCGACGTGAGGCCCGCCGCAAATCTCTTTTGAGAAGAATCCCTTTGCATCATCGCCGACGAAGTACACGTTGATCTTGTTCCCCATCTGCGCGTACTTGTCGCCGAACAAGCCGATCGCGCCACGCTTCTTCGCCTCGTCGACGGGAAGCCGCTCGCAACGGACAGGGAGATCGCGCTTGATCGCGTCGTTCACGATCTCTTCGACTTTTTGGATTTCTTCCGGCGTCACTTTTTGCGGATGGGAGAAATCGAAACGTAATCGCTCGGCGGTGATGTTAGATCCTTTTTGTTCGACGTGATCACCAAGGACCGTCCGCAACGCTTGATGCAGCAAGTGCGTCGCCGTATGCAAGCGCGTCGTTTCGACGGAGTGATCGGCCAATCCGCCCTTGAACGTTCCCGCCGATGCGGTGCGTGAGAGTTCTTGATGCTTTTTGAATTCGGATTCGAACACGACGCGATCAACGTGCATCCCCTTCTCTTTCAGAATCTCTTCGGTGAGCTCCAACGGGAAGCCGTATGACGAGAACAGTAAGAACGCCTGCTCGCCAGAAATGGGAATTTGCTTGGAATCGGGCGCATTACCATGCGCCCCTACATTTAATATTTTTCCCAACTCCTTCATCCCCTTCTCCAACGTCTTCCCGAATTTTTCTTCTTCCTTTCTCAACTCGTTCACGATCTTGGAGAGATTCTTTTCCAATTCCTGATAATGCTCGCCATACAGACCGGCATAAACCTCGGCGATGAGGTGCGTGAACGGCTCGGCGATACCGATACGGCGCCCTTCGCGAATCGCGCGGCGAAGGAGGCGGCGCACGATGTAACCCTGTCCGACGTTGGACGGCGCGACGCCGCGCTCGTCGCCGATGATGAACGTCGCGGCGCGGACGTGGTCGGCGATGATACGGAAGGCGCGTTCGTTTCCCGCATACGTCTTGTCGGAGAGTTGGGCGATCTTGTCGATGGCGGGCGTAAACACGTCGATCTCGAATACGGTCTCGACGTTCTGCATCACGGCCGCGATACGCTCGAGCCCCATGCCCGTGTCCACGTTCTTTTGCGCGAGCGGTTTGAACGAACCATCGGCCTGCTTGTCGTACTCCATGAACACGTTGTTCCAGATTTCGACGAACCGACCGCAATCGCAATTCTGATGGCAGGTTTCTCCGAACGACGTGTCGTGCGCCTTCCCGGTGTCGCAAAAAATCTCGGTGTCCGGACCGCAAGGACCCGCGAGACCGGCAGGACCCCACCAGTTTTTCTTTTTCGAATACGCGCGGATGCGATCGCCGAGCGAAGCATCGATGCCGCATGTCTGGAAGAGCGCCTGCCAAATGCCGATCGACTCCTCGTCTTGCGGCGCGTCGTCATCGCCTTCGAATACGGTGACGTAGAGCTTGTTCGGGTCGATCCCGAGCCACTTCTTGTCCGTCAGGAACTCGAACGACCAGGTGATGGCCTCGCGCTTGAAGTAGTCGCCCAGCGACCAATTGCCGAGCATTTCGAAAAACGTGAGGTGACGGTTATCGCCGACCTCGTCGATATCGTCGGTGCGAACGCATTTTTGCGCGTCCGCGAGACGATTTCCCATCGGATGCGGCTGCCCCCGCAGATATGGGACGAGCGGGTGCATACCGGCGGTCGTAAAGAGCACCGTCGGGTCGTTTTCCGGAACGACGGATGCCGACGGGATAATGGCATGTCCTTTTTCCTTGAAAAAATCGAGGAATTTTTGGCGAAGCTCGTTCGTGGTCATGGCGATAGATTGGCGGAAAACGCGAAAAAAATCCAGCTAGGCCGTCGAGGCGAAATTCTTGTACAACATCTCGGCCTGATTCGCGAAGACTTTTAACAACGGAACGTCCAGCTCCTCCACCCGCTCCGCGTCGAGCGTTAGCAGCATATAAGCGCGCCCCGTTTCCTTATGATCGGACGGAACGACCAGAATATCTTTTCCGTCTTCGGATCGGACAAAACCGTGGGAAGTATCGTCCTGTTTGATTTGAATCAAATCCTTGTTCGGAACCTTGAATTGCACGGGGTCCGTCGTCGTGTGAAGATATTCCGCCTCGGTACGAATCGGATCCGGATGAACGAACCGGATCAGTACGGCGTTCGCGCCAACGGCGGCGCAGGCGTTTTCCGCCACCGCGTGAAAAAGATCCTTTTGATGCTTGCCCTTCTCCGCCGCGAGCGATGTATTATTCGCGACTTTCTTGAGCAGCTCGATCTTTCGATTCATCGACCCGATATACGCGTACGACTCGATCAGCTCGCGTTTCACGCGACCGTAATCGGCATCCACTTGTTCACGCTCTATTTCGCGTCGCTCCATAAGCCGCTCATACGTGGCAAACGTCAGGAGTCCGGCAATGCCGAAGACGAAGATCGTCATCTCTTCCAACTGGGTTTCGGTGAGCCCAAACAGGTCGCGAGTATGGATGGATGGGGAAAGGACGGCCAGAACGAAAAAGACGAGGTAAATGACGGAAATCCATTCGACACGCGGCGCTTTTTTCTCGGTCATAGTTCGCGTTTGTGCGAGTCTATCCCCTCTTCCGCCAAAAAGCCACCACCAAGACATTCGTCGTCTTGATAGAGCACGGCGGACTGCCCCGGGGCCGGAGCCCAGGCGGAGCGGTCGAGGCGGATTGAATCGCCGTCGAGGACGCCGGGAAGCAATTCGGCATGATATCGCACCGCGACTTCGATGTGCGGATCGGTCGGACGCCCGGCGATCCAATGGACGTCGCGTAACGTAACTCGATCGCGATACAGAAGCGGATGCTCGCGGTCGGACACGACGATCAAGCGATTCTTCGCCCGATCCTTGCCGGCAACGTACCACGTCTTCCCTTTTTTACTGACGCGCAAACCGTGGCGCTGACCGATCGTATACGCATCGAGACCGTCATGCGCGCCGATCACCTCTCCCTCCGGCGTGACGATATCACCCGGTTGCGGCTTGATCTTCTTGCGCAGGAATTCGTGGAAATCCACTTTACCGACGAAACAAATCCCCTGACTGTCCGGCTTGTTGGCCGTCGGGAGTGAGTAGTGAGTAGCAAGTAGCCTGACTTCCGCCTTCGGTAACTCGCCGATCGGGAACAACGATTTCGACAATGCCTTCTGCGATACGCGATGCAGGAAATACGACTGGTCTTTTTCCCGATCGAACGCTTTCAAAAGATGCGCGTTTGGATCCGGCTCCCACCTCCCCAACCCCTCCTCTGAGAGGAGGGGCAAGGGGTGGTGTCCCGCTCCCCTTACCCGCGCATAATGTCCGGTCGCGATCCCGTCAAAACCCAGCTTTATCGCGGCTTCGAAGAACAGACCGAATTTGATCTCCTCGTTGCACAACACGTCCGGGTTGGGCGTGATGCCGGATTCGTATTCGCGAAACATGCGGTCGAGCACGCGCGCGCGATAGTCGTTTTCAAAATCGAACGTGAGCAACGGAATGCCAAGCTTGGCCGCGACGCGCAAGGCGTCACGTCGCTCGCCGCGCCATTCGCACTCCCCCGTCCACAAATCTTTCGTATCGGACCAATTCTTGATGAATCCTCCGGTCACGTCGTAGCCCTGTTCGACGAGAAGGGCCGCCGCCACGCTCGAATCCACCCCACCGGACATACCGACGAGGATTTTTGGGCGATGGGATTTAGTGAGATACTTCTTCATGTGATCGAGATATGCTAGAGCGGACTCCTCCCTACGGTCGCAACATCTCATACACGGAAACGTTGTGCAAAATGCCTACGCTTCGCTACGGCTTTTTGCACAACGCCCCGCGGTTCCCGCTGTTGTGCGATGCGACATGCCACTTCGTGAACCCTACGGGATTCACTATGCGGCACATCGCATAGCCGCGGGGCGTTAGGCGAAATTGCTTCAGGGGCACCAGTCTGATAAAATAGATGAAGAATCATCAACTAACTCTGTATATATTATGAATCAACAACAAAAAACAGCAGAATGGATTTTACGCATCGGCATATTTGGCTCTTTTTTGGGACATGGCATTTTTGCACTCGGTATAAAACAGGGGTGGATACCACTCATCACCGCCTTTGGCTTTTCTGAACCAACAGCGATCACCATGTTACCAATCATCGGAATGGTAGATATAGCCGTGGCCATTTTGGCACTTATTTGGCCAATCAGAATTGTGCTCATCTATGCAACATTATGGGCATTCGCGACGGCATTAGCGCGACCCATCGCCGGAGATCCAATTTGGGATTTTGTAGAACGCGCGGCAAATTGGGCGGCTCCGTTAGCTTTGTTGATATTGCAAGGTGTCCCAAAAAAGTTCAAAGATATTTTTACCGTTAGATAAACCCTAGTACGGATGCAACTCCGCGATCTTGGCCCTCGTCGCCGGACCGACGACGCCGTAGCCGAGCACGCCCGGTTTAGCGACGCCGTGTTTCACCTGAAACCGTTTTACGGCGGCGAGCGTCAGCGGGAGAAAACGGCCCGTCACAAGACCTTCAGGATACACCTCGGAATCACGCGCGAGAATTTCCTGCAGGCGACGGACGTCCGTACCGACGGATCCGTAGACGAGTGTTTGCGTGATCGGTGGTTGGGGCGGATCGACGAAGAATTGCGGCTGATCCCACGCCCACGCCGCCATGCGCTTTACGGATTCGAAGGACGCGCTTTTTGACGGCGAGCCGAGCACGACGACGACGATTTCACGCTTTGCGTCAAAGGCCCCGTTCGCATACATCGGTCGGAGTACGCCCGCGTAGTTATACATCGACTCCGGCAAATACCCCGTTTTGCCACCGGTGAGCCACACGTCCGGATCTTCGAGGAACGGCGCGTTCGTATTCAAAATCGTGCGCGCCTGCGTTCCGTTTGCCAACGAAAAACGATATGAGCTTGTTTGCGACGCGCGGCTGATCAACGACTGGCTAAACGCCTGCTTCGCGATAATCGCCATGTCGCGCGCGGTCGTCTGGTTGCGCGCATCCATGCCGGAGGGATCGTAAAACACGGACGACGTTGCGCCGATCGCCTTTGATTTTGCGTTCATCTTTTTCACAAAGGTCGAGACGCCCGGTCCGGCCACGCGCGACATGGCCGTCGCCGCATTGTTCGCGCTCGACCCGAGCGCCGCCTGCCACAGCGCCCCGAGCGTCACCTTTGCGCCGACGTCCACGTGCAAACGACCGCCGCCCACTTCATCCGTCTTTTGCATCGTCACGATCGTATTCCAATTCGGTTTTTGTTCGAGCATGGTGACGGCCTGCGCGAGCTTTGTCAGGCTTGCCGCCGTATGCGGCTTGTCCGGTTTGAATTCGTACAAGACCTTGCCGGTCGCGGCTCGCATCACGATCGCGGACGCGAATTCGTCAGGAATCGGGATGTACGTCGCGGCTTGCGGCGCGGGCGTGGATGTCGCGACTTGTTGCGCGCGCGCCGGAGACACGCCCCCGAGGGCGAGGATGCATGAAAGAAAAACAAAGAACGAATGTTTCAGCATACGTGAGAAGAGAAAAGACGCGGACTACACGAGTAGCAACACGAGCAGAGCCAGCGCCAGACGATACGCGACGAAGAGGTCATAGCGGCGTTTGGCGACATAAGACAAAAGAAAACGAATGGCGAACAATCCCCAGATCGTCGCGGACAAAAATCCGATCGCCAAAACCAGTATACCCTCTGATCCCGATCCTTGCTCGAATACGTCCGATAATCCGCTTAACCCGGCGCCTGCGGTGACCGGGATACTGAGGAAAAACGAGAAGCGGGCGGCGGCGGCGCGGGACAGGCCGGAGAAAAGCCCTGCCGTGATCGTGATGCCGGATCGTGACGTGCCCGGGATGAGCGCGAGCGGCTGTGCCAAACCGACCACGATCGCCTGTTTCCAGCTGACGGACTCGAGACTTGAAACTTGAGACTTGAAACTTGAAACTTGGGAGTGGCGGTCGGCCCACAAGAGCACCAAACCCCACAGCGCAAGATTGAACGCGACGAGTTGCCCGTTGCGGAACGTCGATTCGATCAGGTCCTTCAACGACAGCGCGACGATCACGGCCGGGATCGTGGCGACCACGAGCTTTAGAACGAAGAGGCGCGCGCGATGACCGTCCGCGTCACGCTTGAAGAAGCGGACGGCGAGCGAGACGAGTTCGCGTCGAAAAAACCAAAGCAACGCAGCAAGCGTGCCGAGATGCATGACCGTGTCGAACGCTAGTCCTTGATCAGGCCAGCCAAACAGGATCGGTACCAAAATCAAATGCCCGCTGGAAGACACCGGAAAAAATTCCGTCAATCCTTGGATCGCCCCCAGGACGAATCCTCGAAACGCATCAAACCACATGTCAGGTATCAAACGTTATGCGCTCGCCGGGAGCGACTTTTCGCTGCGACGGCTGTGCGGGCGATGGCGATGACGGTTGCGTGACGCGCGTCGTTTCCGTCCCCTCTTTTTTTCTGCCCCTCCCTCCGCGCTTGCGACGTTTCTTATTCTCATCCCCTTTCGGAAGAGAGTCCGGGAGGGGTCTGCCCGCTTGCTTTTCCAACACATGTTTGCGCAATTCAACGGGTCCGCCCTTCGCCTTCATGATGGCGGACAGCAAATCCTCTTCCTCTTCCTCTTCGGACGGTAACGGAAGAAGCGGACGGTCGTCGGAGCCGATCACGCGCGGACGGTTTGGCGCCTGCGCTTTGGACGAAAAGCCGCCCTCGCCGAGCTCAAGCGGCGCGGCTTCGGCCCCCTCGGGCGGAAGCGGCGTTTTACGCATGCTTCTGCCGTCTTTTTGTCGATGCTTTCGTTCTTCCGCCACGATCGGGCGGCACTCTGCGCAGAACATCGGCCGCGAGGGATCGAGTTGGATCGCCAGCTCCCACGTTTTTCCGCAGCGGGAACAGGTGTGTTTAAAGGCCGGGCGCTTGGACTGCTTCTGCGCCTGCTGCGAGCTTGAGACGAACGACTTGATCGCCGCCATACGCTCCGGCTTAATGCGCAAGTACTCGCTCGTATCCGCAGCGGCCGTTTCGAGCTCCTCTTCGGTCTTGATGGCCGGATACTCAATAGCCTCTAAATCCTCGCCCGCTTTGGCCGGCAAAAGTACCGCGGCCGTCGCCGCTTCCATCCCGCTCCACTTGAGCACCTTCTCCTCGATGCTCGCGCGCGGCTCCGCATAACGCTCGCGGCTTTGCGCGATCACCGCCGCCTCGCTTCCCGTATGGACGGAAATCGGCGCGATCGTGTTGGCGGAAAACGGCGTCGTAGCCACGCCGTCGACCATGAGTTTGAGATACACTTGGAATTTGGCTAGGTTCACCAGGTCTTCCGGCGTAAAGGTCGGGGCGTATTCCGTTTCCATCGCCTCCGCGTCCGCCCCGCCGACGCGCATGGAGATGATCGTGCCGACGTTGCCAAAAATCGCCGGCGTCACCGTTTCATCGAGCTGTTCGATGTACTGATGCGCGACGATGAGGTTCAGGCGATACTTCCGCGCTTCGGACAGAATATGCGCAAACGATTCGTTGGCAAAGTTCTGGAACTCGTCGACGAACAGGTAGAAATCTCGACGATCTTTTTCCGGAATGTTCTGTCGCTCCTGGGCCGCGAGCTGGATCTTGGTGATCAACATGCCACCGAGCAAGCGCATGTTATCCTCGCCGATGCGGCCTTTCGACAGATTCACAATGAGAATTTTCTCATCGTCCATGATGCGTCGGAGATTGATGGTGGACTTGACCTGCGCAACGATGTTACGGATCACGGCCGAGGACAGAAACTGTCCGACCTTGTTTTGGACCGGCGCGATGGCTTCGGTCGCGTATTTCTCGGACCACGAGGCATACTCGGCCACCCAGAACGTTTTGACGATCGGATCGCGGATCTTTGCCACCACGCGCTCGCGGTACTCCTTGTCGACCAAGAGACGGTTGATGCCCATGAGCGTCGCGCCGGGGTAGTCGAGCAGCGCGAGGATGCAGTTCATGAGAATGTATTCCATACGCGCGGACCACACGTCCGGCCAGATTTTTTTGAACACGCCCATGAGACCCGAGGCGACAAGCGGTTTTTGCCCGTCCGAATCGGTTTCCAGGATATTGAATCCGACGGGATAGTCGATGTCCGCCGGATTGAAGTACACGACGTCGTTGATGCGGCTCGACGGAATGAAGTCGAGCATTTTCTCGGCCGTGTCTCCGTGCGGATCGACATAGCAGCATCCGTGACCGTTGTTGATGTCGGATTGGATCAGGTTCTCAAGCAACGTCGTTTTTCCCATGCCGGTTTTCCCGATGATGTACATGTGACGGCGACGATCGTCCGTCTTGATGCCGAAACGCCGTTTTTGATTGCGAAAATTTGTCTCGCCGAATAGCGTGATTTCATTCTCGTGGTCATGCGGCTTAGCGGAAGACATAGGAAGAAGTCAGATGTGAGATGTCAGATGCCAGATGTTAAAGGTTAGAGGTTGAGGGTTAAAGGTTATCTGACATCAGGCAAAAGGGATATTCGCCGGCGGCTCGGACTTCTTGGCTTCCGTGCGGCGCAACTGCGGCGCCTTCACTTGCGACAGGATCGGGAAATGCCACAGCGTGGCCAGCTCTTCGGAGCAGAGAAAATACGAGTTCAAGCCCATCGTCATGTGACGCTTGCGGTATGCCATCACGAGTTTTCGTTTACGCAGGTTGTTGCGACGCTCTTTAAACCACCATAGCGTTCCGCTCACGCCGACGCGCTTTGTTTCCGGTTTGAGCGACTGCATATTAAAAGTATTCGTCTGCTTGATCGCACCGACAAACGTATTCACGACCTTCGGCTTCGAGAGTTTGCCTTTTTTGCCTACGTACAAGAATCGAATTTTCGTATCAAACCCGATCTTACCGGCTTTTCGCTCGATCGCTTCAAGCACGCCGCGCTCACCCGGCGAAAGCGCCATCATGCGCGGAAAGGCCTCTTTGGGATCGTTCTTCTTTGGCGGAGCGCTCGGAGTTCCCATGGCGACATCCGCAAACGTGGTCAGAGTGGTCATCGGCAAATCCAGAACCTCGTCCATAATCGTCCGCTTTTTGACTTCCTTGA
Organism: Patescibacteria group bacterium; assembly: GCA_038061235.1. Taxonomy (GTDB): domain Bacteria; phylum Patescibacteriota; class Patescibacteriia; order 2-12-FULL-60-25; family 2-12-FULL-60-25; genus RHKK01. Next base: position 129,513 of record JBBTZS010000003.1, read on the forward strand.
TGCCTTTGAGTTTATTGATCAATTTTTCCGCGCGCTGACGAAAATCTTTTTGATCCGTGGGACGAAGAACGATCTGATACCACGCCTGCTCCCCCGATCCGAGCCGCGAAAAGACTTCCAATAAATTGGCGATCGGGTCTTTGTATTCGCCCGTGACTTTGTCTTCAAATTCCGGATACGTTTTGAGCGGATACGGGTCCGGCGCGACGTTGGTCATTTCCGTGCCCCACAAATCCCATTCGTCACTCGGATACTTGGACGGGACCGCATGCGCGTAATCCTCCACCGCATCAATGTCGGCATCCGGATACTGCGCGTAAATAGCGGCCTCCACCAAGTCTCGCATTTGCCGCAAGCTGTACACATAGAAACCTACCTGGCCTTCTATCGAGACGATTTCAAGCGAAAGCGGCATTTGGATGGTCCCGTCGATCCACCGCTCCTTCCAGGATACCGGAGTATGCGCCCCTGCGAGGTTCGCGAACAAGTTTTCCACCGCGCGCGGCGTTTGCTGGTTGAACTCCGATGCCTTTGGCACGGTGATGCGTAACAGAATCCACTCTCTGCCGGCGACGAAGAGATTCTGACGCCACTCGAGCCATCCGTACGTCACCATCCAGATAAACACGCCGATAAAAATGACCCAGCCCCCGTTCAGGAGCAGATAGGCCATCGCCGTAAACGGATCCGATCCGGCCAAATCCAAAAAAGCGTCCACGTTGAAATTGGCGAACGGGAGATTGGAGAGCCACTCGTCCATGTGGGTAATTATAGCACACGAAAAAGAGCAAAGAACAGAGAACAAAGAGCAGGGGGTAATAGAAAAAGAGCAGAGAACAAAGAGCAGTTTCTTTTAGGAGCTGCTCTTTGCTCTTTTTTTACTGCCCCCTGTTCTTGGTTCATTTCTAACTATTTTCTCCGACGCTGCCACTTCGCGAAACTGACCAGCAACGGCGACGCGATGAAAATCGACGAATACGTACCGACCGCGATGCCGATGATCAACGTCAGCGTAAACTCGCGCAGCGAGGATCCGCCAAACAGATAGATAGCGATCAACGCAAGCAGCGTCGTCATCGACGTGTTGAACGATCGCATAAACGTCGAGCGGACGGCTTTGTCCACAAGCTCGGGAAACGACAGATCCGTTTTGAGGAGATTTTCGCGGACACGATCCAAAACCACGATCGTGTCGGTGATCGAATAACCGAGAATGGTCAGAATGGCCGATATGAACGCGGTGCCGATCTCCACGCCGTAGAAATGCCCGAGCACCGCGAACACGCCGATCGGAACGAGCATGTCATGCAATGCGGCGATGATGGTCACCGCGCCGTACTGCCAGGACGGAATCGGCGCCGACACGCGGCGAAACGCCCACGCGACGTAGACCATGATCGCAAGACCCACCACGAACAATCCTTGCAACGACTTGCGGCGCAGTTCCACGCCGATCACCGGACCGATGGCGTCAAAACGCAATTCGGTCACTTCACCATACGCTTCCCGCAATGCAATCAACACGGCCTGATGCTCGTCTTCGGGCAACGCCTTCAGCCGAAGCTGCATGTCGCTCTCCCCTGCCGGTTGAACGACGATGGTTCCGAGATCAGGCACGGCGTTTGAAACCGTCGCGCTCACTTCGGCGACGGAAGGGCGCTGCGGAAAGCGCACGGCCATGAGCGAGCCGCCGGTGAATTCGATGCCCTGCTTGAGTCCGTAGGACGCGACGACGAATAGCGACGCGGCGAGCAGGAGGCCCGAGATGACGTACCAGACCGGGCGGAGTTTTACGACGGAGAATTTCATACGATGACGATGCGATGACACGTTAAACCTTCTTCAGGAACAAGCGTGACCAAGTGCCGGCGCGCGTGGAAGCCGTCCAGCGCAAGATGGTGCGCGTAGAGACCACGGCGGTAAACAACGAGAGAATCGTTCCGACCGCCAAAGTCAGCGCGAATCCCTTAATGACGGATGAGGAGAACCAGAACAACACCGCGCAGGAGATCAGGAGCGTGACGTGTCCGTCGCGGATCGAGGGCCAGGCGCGCTTAAACGAGTCTTCCAGCGCCATCGCGAGCGAGCGGCCTTCTTCACGCAACTCTTCTTTCAAACGTTCAAAGACCAGCACGTTCGCGTCCACCGCGATCCCGATCGAGAGGATGAACCCGGCGACTCCCGACAACGTCAACGTAATCGGGATGAGCTTGAACGCCGTCGCCGCCAAGGCCACGTACAAGGCGAGCGCGAGTACCGCGACCAGGCCCGACAAGCGGTAGAACAGAATCATGTACAGCGCGACGAGCGCGAAGCCGACCAGCCCGGCGATCAACGACGCCTTGATTGAATCCGCGCCGAGCGTCGGGCCGACGGTTTGCTGGGCGATCAAATTGATCGGCACCGGCAGCGCGCCGGCTTGCAAGCGACGGGCGAGCAATTTCGATTCTTCGACGTTTCCGGAACCCGTGATGACGGCGCGCCCGCCGAGAATCTCGGTTTGCACGACCGGATCGGAAATGAGTTGGCCGTCGAGGAAAATCGCGACCTGCTTGCCCACGTTGCGTTTGGTGATCTCGGCGAACAACTCGCCGCCCTCCTTGTCAAACTGCAAGGCGACCAATGCCGTGCCGAATTGCTGATCAAAATCGAGCCGCGCGCTTTCGAGGTGTTGGCCGGTCAACGCGGTGGATTTCCACAGGTCCGGCGGCGGCACGATATCGCCCGCGATGGTCTTGCGGATTTCGATGGCGCTCACACGCGCGTCTTTCACGGTTCGCTCGTCCTGTTTCCAGATCAAGTGGAATCCGAACTCCGTTTCCACGATGTCGGAAATCGTTCCCGCATCCTGCGCCAAGGCCGCATCCTCAAACGACTGGACCATGGCTCCGGGACCGAACCACCCGAGATCGCCGCCCGATTCGATCGCGCCCGGTTCTTGCGAGTTTTGCTTGACCAGTTCTTCAAAATTTTCCGGCGTCGCTTGTTCCTTTAAGACCTCGATCTTGGCGCGCGCCTCCTCTTTCGTGAACGTGGAAAATCCTCCCTGCGCGCCTTGATAAGAAATCAGGAGATGTTTTGCCAGAATTTCCTTGGTGTCCCGGATCTCCTCCACACGAGCGACGACGTACGATCGCGATGTTTCAAATACCTGTTCGAGCACGGTTCCCGGCTGCGCGGCGATGGCGGCTGCAAGCAACGCGTCGGCCTCTTCTTGACCGCGAACGAACCCCATATCTCCGCCGGAAGCTTTTCGGGTCTCGTTTTCGGTTTTCTCGGAGACGAGCGTGGTGAAATCGATTCCAGGCTTGCGCGCGTCGGCCAAAATCACTTCGGCACGGGCTCGCTCTTCCCGGTTCTTTTCTTTCAATTGCGCCTGCTCCTCCTCCGTCATCGGTCGCCGTGCCTCGTTGCTCGGTTCCTTGAATTCAAGAATCGGCGTCTCGCCGATCAAGCGGATCGCCTGGTTGATGTCGCTGATGCCGGCGAGCTCCGCCGTGATGCGCCAGCTCTCGCCCGCTTGCACCACCTGTATCAACGGTTCGGAAACGCCGAGCGTATTTACGCGGCGCTCGATCACGTCGCGCACGCCGTTCATCGCTTCCTCGCGCTCGCCCGGCGCGACGGTCGACAAATTGGCCTCGTATTCAAGCCGCGTTCCGCCTTGCAGGTCGAGACCAAGCGAAAACGGGATCGTGACGGTCGGGATCCTGGTGCCGGCCAGTCCGTTCACCTGACCGATGAGCCAATTGGTCGGGTCCGAATAGCCGATGGAACCCGTCACGAGGAACAGGGCGAGAAGCCAGGCCATGCGAGCGCGTGTGCGCTTGGCGCTTTGTGCGCGTGATACGTGTGGTTTCTTCATACGAGGCGTCTAGACGAAACGGCAGGAGTGTAGCTGAAGGAGATGAGAGGAACAAGAACTGTCAACCCAGCTGCGGTTCAATCTTCGGCGGCATCTTTTTCAGAACGAGTGCTTGCTGCGCGACCGTCAAAAGAGACATGGTCAGCCAATAGAGCGTCAGTCCGGCGGGAAGCGTAAATCCGATGACCACGGTCATGATCGGCATCATGAATGCCATTTGCTTGTTCATGATCGCCGTCATGCTTTCATCCTTTGCGCCTTCGGTCTTGGCGACTTCCGGCGGAGGGGCGGACACCGTGGCGGCCGGCGGCTTCAGGATCTGTCGCGTCTGCCAGAACTGCACGAGACCCGCGAGAACCACGAGTACGGCCGTGAACGGATTTTCGAGCGACGGCGGCTGCGCAAGATCAAACACGCCGAGAAACATCGCGTTGATACTCTGCGGATTCGGCACGAACGGATACAGCATGTTCAATCCTTGCGACTGCAAGCCGACCTGAAGCGCGTGGAACAGGGCGAGAAATACCGGTAATTGGACCAGGAGCGGAAGACAGGAGGAGGCGGGGTTCACTTTTTCCTTTTTATATAATTCCATCAGCTCCGCCGCTTGCTTTTCCTTATCATCCTTCAGGCGTTTGCGGATTTCTTCGATTTTCGGCTGCAGCGCCTGCATCCCCCGCTGTTGCTTGATCTGCAAATGCGTCAGCGGATACAGAATGATTTTCACGACGACCGTCAGCAAAATGATGGCGATACCGACGTCCTGGCCCGGGACCGTCACATACAGCCACACCAGCAGGTTCAGGATCGGCTGGAAAAAGATCGTATTGAAGAGGGTGGTAATCATAGGTTAGGCGCCTTCGAGCGGTTTTCCCGCTTCAGCATCCGCTTTTGCGTCGGACGCATCCGCGCTTTCCGGAAGCTCTTCCTCCGTTTCCACTCCCGGAACGTTTTCGACAAGCGGACCCGTCTCCGAGTCGGCCACCACCTCGCCGCCTTCTTCGACGATGGTGATCTTCCACCCCGTGATCTTGGCCGCGAGGCGGACGTTTTGGCCGCCCTTTCCGATCGCAAGCGAAAGCTGATCCCCCTTTACGCGGACGACCGCGAGATGACCGTCTTCGCGCAATTCGACCGAGGAGATCTTCGCCGGCGACAAGGCGGACTGAACATACGTCGCCGCGTCCTCGTCCCACAGTACGACGTCGACTTTTTCGCCGCCGAGCTCGCGGATGATCGTCTGGATACGCGTCCCGCGCTGGCCGATACACGAACCGATCGGATCCACCGCTTCGTCATTGGACGAGACCGCGACTTTGGTGCGGCTCCCCGGTTCGCGGGCGATGTTCTTGATTTCGACGGTGCCGTTCAGAATTTCCGGAATCTCTTGCGAGAAAAGCGCGACGACAAGCATCGGACTCGTGCGGGAGAGACGGATTTCCGGACCGCGAGTCGTCATCTCGACCTGACGAAGCACCGCCTTGATCCGCGTGCCCGGAAAGTAACGCTCCCCCTCGATTTGATCTTCCGGAAGCAGGATGCCGGTGGCGCGACCGAGATCGATCAGCACCAGACGGCCTTCACGGCGCTGGATCGTCACGTTCATGAGTTCTCCTTCGCGACCCTTGAAGTCGCTGAAGATCACGCCGCGCTCCGCCTCGCGGATCTTTTGCAGCACCACTTGCTTTGCGGTTTGCGCCGCCATACGGCCAAACGAAGCCGGCACGTTTAACTCGACGCGGATTTCCTCGTCGACCTGCGCATCCGGCTTGATGTCACGCGCGTCCGACAGCATGATCATCGTTTTCGGATTGAACCTGAATTCGTCTTCCAGCCCGCGCGGCACGTCGCCCTCTTGTGGACGCGGCTCGCCCTTGACGAACGGTTTGTCCTTTTTGGGAGCCGTTGCGGCCTCGAAGCGCGTGAAGTAGTCCTCGTCGAGCTCCATGTCCTCGACGACGGTTTTCACGTCGAACACCCGGATGCCACCGGTCATGCCGTCGTACTTTTCCGGGTCAAACTCGACTTTAATATTTTGGTTCTTGTTCCCGAAGTCCTTGCGGTACGCGGCGGCAAGCGCAGTCTCGACGGTTTCGAGCACGGCGCCGTACGGAATATTCTTTTCGTCGGCGATTTGTTTCATCGCCTGTGAGATCGGTGAAGCCATAGGGCAGTTATCAGAGAGCAAGGAGCAGAGAGCAGTTTATGGACAGTTACTGCTCTTTGCTCTTTGTTCACTGTTCTCTGGTAATAAATCGACTCGATCTTCCGGACCGAGTCATTGGTCAAGAGAATAGCAGGAACCGCGAGACCCGTAAAGGGAATGCCGGATCGCTTGACTTTTTCGCTATGCCCGTGTATTTTCATGGCCCTGGGATACGCTGGGAGCCTCCACCGGAGGGCGAATCCGGAATGTACGTAATTTTGAAACGAAGAAGAGGTGCGCGTGGACAAATTCACCGAGAGCGTGACCAAGCGTCAGATCGACAACGACACGCCCTGCGTCCGAACCATGATCCGGGAGCTGGTCCGAGCGGTGGGCAGCGGAGGGATGCACCGTCCGGTCATCCTGCACGCGGAGCTCGGCAATCGCGTCGAGCTCCTCCACATCGCCCGGCAGCTCACGACGGAGCGTCATGCGGGTCGTATCCGCATGCGGGTCGAGCCGAGCGAGCTCACGCGCACATTCGAGGACACGCAGCCCGACGGCTGCTTCTATGTCCCCGGCGACGTACTCCCCCATGCGCTTCAGCGCAAGGTGGTCGCGAAGTACGGCGACGAGGTTCAACGCTTCTTCACGCCGCCGATCTTTGTGGTGATCGTCGATCGGCACCCGGACGTCCTGCGCGAGCAAGGCGTCTGGCGAAGCGACTTCCGCGCCCTCTTCGGGGAACGGATCGTCTCCGTGCCGACCGCCGCCGAGCGCAAGCCGCCGGAGCTCGTCGAGCTGTTCCGGAATGCGGTGAGGCGCGCGGTCATGAACGGCAACAGGAAGAAGTTCAAGATCGAACGCGGCGCATTCGATCTGCTCACGACCGAGTGGGTGGAGCGTCCCCCGCCCTCGCTCGACTACGTCATCGCCGCGGCCAACAAGACGGTGGCCATGGCGGACGAACGGCTCGAGTCGATCGTGTGCGACGCCGCCAAAAGGGTGGCCTCCAAGCGGCGCTTGATCATCACCGGCAAGGACGTGGTGAACGCGCTCATGCCCGACTCACCGCTCGCGGATCGCGCTCCCCGCGAGACCACGCCGATCCACTGATCGGCTCCCCTATCACGTCACCCTCGCGTGACGTGACACGCCCGACGCCGCAATGCGAAGGGCTTTTTTCATCCTTAATAATGTCTGAGAGATGATGAGAATTAAAATCGAACTATCGAATCACCTCTGCCGCAGCGATTGAGTGGCTGCATATTTTGTTTATCTTAAAGAAATCGCAGTTACACTCCCACCCTCCATTAAGGCGAATTAAATTTCTCTTGCCATGTTCTGACCTTATTTCCGCTCCCGAGTTTTTACGGATGATTCTATCCGGTTCGCTGATGTATCCTCGTGCCCTTTCGATCTTCTTCACCAATAGACCCAAAAACTTTTCTTTTGCTTCTCGATTCTCTTCGGACAGCTCCACTGAAATGATATCTTTTCTATTTTTGATTGCTTTTGTGAAATCGTTTTCGTATACCTGCGAGATCGTGGCGAGAAATGTGTTTTGGGAATCTAAGAATTTCAAAACAAGCTCTTTGAACTTTTCGGAAAAGAGTTCCATCTGCCCGATTTCATCCAAGTACAAAACATCCTTATCTGTAAATCTTGATATCTCTGGAATAACCAAATCAAGATTCTCGACACTAACAAAATACTTTGAAACCTGATGTGGGGTTTTGAAATCCACGCTCGCGAGCATCGCTTTATTTCCGAGATGAGTTTGTATCTCAAAACCCGTTCGTTGCCCATTGGCCCGGATTTCTTTAGTGATAAATCCGACTTTCTTTGGAATATCTGAAATGACCTTGTCTAAAAGGGTGGACTTTCCACTTTTCGGTTGGCCGATGATAAGGATATTCTTCTGCATGTGTGGATTACTGTAGCATGTACCTCCTTTCAGTAAAAAAATACGCCG
>JBBTZS010000004.1:0-97421 GCA_038061235.1 Patescibacteria group bacterium
CTTCTGGCATCAAACATCTAACATCTGACATCGTGGTGATGGTGGAGATGGGGGGGTATCGCAACAGGATGAATCGTGATCGCAAGGAACCTTGAGTCCATTGAAAGGCTCAACCTAGCGAAAACCGTGTCCCACGTGAACCCCAGCGATCTCCCAATTTCGACAAGATCGGGCAGCCGGCGGGCAGGGCCGCCGCGGGCCCTCGGGCGAGTAACCGACGCGAACAACGTCGCGCATGGTGTTCCCTAGATCTCTCTAACTCTATAGCTCTCGCAATCGGTCGGCAAGATTTCGAGCGCTCAGTGTGGACCATGGCCCACAAAGACTAAGCCAGCGTGAACGCTGTCATGGTTCGAGTTGAATGTCAACGAGGGTGGTGGACGTCAATCGTCCTAATGCACATCGCGCGGACGAAAGTGGGCTATTGATTATCGCCTTTATCAGCAACGATGACCCTGCCGCCGTGGGTGATCGGGTTCATGGTCAATTCTCCTGGTGGGTAGCGGTGTTGGAGTCGGACGCGTCGGGCGTGGAGAACACGGGCACACGGCCCTGCACGGCTACGCGGCCGGCGCCGGCGTGCTCCAGGGCACGGGTCCACAGCACGCGCAGGCCGTCGGCTCGGCGGATACCGATCGGACAGCGACGGCAGTTGGGCAGCGTCGGGAGAGGCACGAACTCGCGCGTCGAGCCACACGTACGGGTACGCAGGGGCTTCGAGCGGCCGCGACCGAAACGCGTTCACCTGCTCGTCCAGGCTCTTGGCGAGCTCGCTGACTTGCGACTTCCCGATGCCCTCGATGCCGAGCTGCTTGACGACCTTGTCGACCTTCCTCGTCGAGACCCCCCTTCACGTAGCTCTCGGCGACGACCGCGATCAGCGCGCGCTCCGAGCGCCGTCGTGGCTCCAGCAGCCACTCCGGGAAGTAGCTGCCCGCCCGCAGCTTCGGGATCCCCAGCTCGATGGTGCCCACCCGCGTGTCCCAGCGCCGGGTCCGGTATCCGTTGCGCTGGTTCACCCGATCCGGCGACCGCTCTCCGTACGCCGCGCCGCAGAGTCCATCCGCATCCGCGCCCATCAACGCCTCGGCGAACATCTGCACCATGTCCCGAAGCTGATCCGAGCCTCCCTCTTCGAGGTGCTTGCGCAGGATCGTCGCCGCTTCCATCTTCGTGATCTCGGTCATCGTCGTCTCCCTTCGTTGCTTCGTAACTTCGAAGATGACGCGGTGGCCGAGGCCTTAACAGGTGCCGAGTTTGATCCGCACCCGAACAAGGCGTCCTACACCACTCCCGTGGACACAAGAGCGAATTTAGAGCACGTTGCCTCGCTGAGCAGAACAGGATGTCGGCTCCACGCTACCGCTCCACCGTTGACACACTGAGCACGGGCTGTTAGGACGCATCCAGGGCGCCGACAGATGAGTCCTTTATCGCCCATTCACACCTCCCTCTCGGGTGACGGAGAGGGAGGTGTGAATGGGATGGAAAGAGTTCTGTTCAGACGTCGCTATCGTTCTTCTGATTTTTCTCGCGACGTTTTCGTTTGTATTCGTCTTCATTTGGCCCGCACTCTCCCGGCACATCCGAGAGGATGACGAGGACAGGCGCAAGTAGCAATCTTGTCTCTAACCGCGACGCGGTTCTGGCGCCGTTTTCACGCGGCGTCCTTTTCTTGCTGGCCATTCGCAGTCGAAGTCCCTTGATCTCGCTTGTGCTTCAACAGCATCGATGCCGCTTTGAAGCACGCGTACGCGAGAAGCGATATCACGCCTAGCTGCACCTCGTTAGTGAACATTTCGAATGAGGAGATCCCGTCGGCCAGGAAGATGCAAAATGGCACAACGCAAGCACCGCTGGATATGCCAAGAATCCAACTCGCGGGATGCAGCGCATCACCCCACAGGAGAGTCTCCCGTGAAGGGGCGAAGCCAGCTTGATGCACTAGAAAATCGGTTGAATCCTGTGTCGCTGTCTGCACCGAACGGCCCAGCGAGATAGCGCTCTCAAACTCATTGTCATTCCCTCGAGTCGCCGCGACAACAGCGCCAATGCTCGCGACCGTGAGTTCCTTGCGACCGGGATCGGCCCATCGAGCATCGCGCTCCAGAAACCGGAGCGATTGCTCCAACATGGTCCGCCAATTGCGCCGCAGCTCCTTCGGCAGCTTGTCGAGCTGGCTCGTGTACGCGTGGAGACTCATGCTGACTTCCACGAATCGGCTTCGGGCCCAGGTGATGTACTGTGAGTCCGGGATCGGGCCGGTGGCATAGTAGATCGGGGTCGCCCGCTGGATGAGCTCGAGTGCGCCCGTGAAGTCCCCCGAGTAGCTGCGCTCGAGGGCAGCCTCGACGAGGGCTGCGAGACACACCGCGCGCGTGTTGATCTCGAGGGTCGCCGGATCGTCGGCGGCGTCCTCGGCTAGGAGCTCCAAGCGAGTCTGCGGGCTCAGACGTGCATCAGTCTCCTGCTTCAGTGCGATCTCGAGAGCAGCCACGGCCTCGTACGCAACGAGGTCGAAGCCAGCACCGCCGGGTTCGCGACGGGCCCAATGGGCATGCTGCACACGTAGGGAAGCGTCCATCTCCTCGTTCGATACCGTGGGTTCACCCATGAGAGTCGGAAGCAGGTGGGCTCGCAGCACGGCCGAGTCGTCGGGACCCGCCACCGCGTGGAATGAAAACAGTCCCTTCCGATATTGCGCGTTGAGGTCCAAGCCGCAGAAGTGCCGGAGGATCGCGGCAAGGTGACTCTTGGCGCGCGGGGCGTTCTTCCATGTGTCCTGGCCGACGTTGGCGCGCATCACGTCGCCGGGAATCCCGGCGGCGAGAAGGACGTCAGCTAGGCGGCGCACGTCCGGCGTCGAAATCGTCGTCGTGCTCGTTCCGAGCGCCTCGCGGAGGAGCTTCGCGTTGACGTTCTCGCGGACGCACTTGAGCGCGACCGCGATCCGCTCGGGGGTCACACGGCGAGTGCCGCCGAGCTGGGCTGCGGCCCTCACCCGGCGAGCATGTGGCACAAGCCGCTGGAATGCCAGCGGATGTCATCGCGGATGTCATGCGGCGGCGCCAGCCAGTGGGACGCTCCCATACGGAAAACCGCCCCGGGAGGGCGGCAGATGCGAAGTAACCACTAACAGAGTTTTTGGGGGCCGGCGGTCGATCGAGGCGATGCACGCCTACGACCACGAGCTCCGAGACTCGCGCAAGGAGACACCCGTGCGCAAGGAACAGGAACGCCCGCCGGCCCCCACGGCGGCGGGCGAGACGGCAGACTCCGTCTCGGAGACGGGATCGCGCGCATTCACCTCAACGCCGGCGGAGCCGGAGGGCGAAGGTGCGCGCGCAGGGGATTCCCGAACAATATCCAAAGCATACTCTCCCTACGAACGGCGTCAATCCGTCGGCTGGTGGTCCCACGGTGGCCGGCACGCTCCACAGACCGCACGTCGGGCAGCCGGCGGGCAGGAACCGAACTCGGACGCGAGTGCAATCCCCAACGACTCTCACCATTCTCCGCTCAATAGAGCGCAAAACGCCGCCCTTGAGGCGGCGTAAACATGGTGGAGATGGGGGGTATCGCACCCCCGTCCGATCGACCGACCGGTACACGTCGTTACAAGCTTGGTCCGTTCAAGGGTCTCGATCGCGCGTCAGGGAGCGGACAAACTCGCGCGGTCAAAGCCTTCCAGCCGTGGTCCCGCCTAGAAGGCGATGGCGGGATCTAGATCCGTCAGTGACGGCCTTTCCATGATCCGGATCAAATCGTGGAAGACCGGCCCGTCAGGTTCGCCTTAGGCGAAGGACGGGGCGAAGGTCGGAACGCGGAACGCCGAAGCGATCACGTTGCGAACCTTAGAAACGACGTTGGCAGTTGTCGTGGCGCCGGTCAGGATTTACGAGCGGATTCGACACGCTCGGCTTGCGATGTAACGGAGCGATCGTCGTCGATGCTGATTCATCCCCGGGTGGGGAAGGCCTACTCGCCTCTCCTTACTTGGCGCATGATGTCACGCTCCTTGAGCGTTTCACGCTTATCGTAGGCTTTTTTGCCCCGACAAAGCGCAAAAGACACTTTGATGCGTCGGGCCACAGGGTAGAATGAAATGGGCACGAGTGTCAAGCCTTTTTGTTGGATTTTGGCCCTGATTTGACGCAATTCTTTCTTGGAAACCAAGACCGTGCGAGTGCGTTCCGGGTCATATCCCTCACGATTGGCCATCTTTGAATACGGTCGGATATGGGCCCCGACCAGCGCCAGGCGGGTTCCAAGCGGTTTCACGAACGCCCCGTCGAGACGCGCTCCGCCTTCACGAACAGCCTTCACCTCGGCGCCGGTCAACACCAAACCGCCCTCGAACGTCTCGAGGATCCGGTATTCATGCCGCGCTTTGCGATTTTCCGCGTAAGGCTTCATGAGGCAAGTATAGAGAGCAAAGAACAAAGAGCAAAGAACACCGGCAAGCCTGCCCCTAGAACTGCTCTTTGCTCTCTGTTCTTTGTTTACTGTTTTTTGCTCTTTGCTTACTGTGCAGACATGGAGCCGCGCGTCATCTCGATCTCGACGGAAACCGTTCTCAAAACGGTCGGGGTCTTGCTCGCGGTCGGGATCGCCTGGCTCATTCGCGACATCCTGCTGCTCCTGTTCTCGGCGACGCTTCTCGCGGGCATTCTCTATCCGTTTGCCGACTGGGCGTCGCATCACAAAATCCCGAAAGGTCTCACCGTCGCCCTGCTCTATCTCGCGCTCTTCGCCTTGGTGGGAGGCGTCGTCGGATTTCTCATCCCGGCGATCGTCGACCAGACGCGGCAGGCGGCGGGAACATTCGGCGGGACCATCGGCTGGCTGCGCGACGGCGCGACGGAATTGCGCACGATCAGCGAACAGCTCGGACTCGGCTCGGGTTCGACGCCCGGACTCGCCGCGCTCGTCGAACGCGCGCAGGATTCCGCGATCAATCTCGTCGCCTCGCTCAACAACGTACTCGCCGGACTCGCCACGGTCGTGGTCGTCCTCGTATTGTCTTTTTATCTCGTCATTGACGATGAGTCGATCAAACGCGCGTTCCGCGGACTCGTGCCGGACGCATACCACGACTTCGCGACGCGGCTCATCGGGCAAGTCATGGAAAAGCTCGGCGCCTGGGCACGCGGCCAGCTCGCGCTTTCCGCTTCGATCGGCATCGCCTACTTCGCGGGCTTCAGCCTGATCGGGGTTCCGTACGCGCTTCTCCTCGCCCTTATCGCTGCCATCTTCGAATTTGTCCCCTATCTCGGCCCGATCGCGGCCGGCAGCACCGTCGTATTCATTGCATTGACGGTGTCTCCATGGAAAGCCTTGGGCGCGCTCCTCTTCATCCTCGCCGTACAACAATTGCAAAATCATATTCTGACGCCGCTCGTCATGAAGAAAGCCGTCGGTCTCCATCCCGTCGCGTCGATCGCGGCTTTCCTTGTCGGCGCGAAATTATTCGGCGTGGTCGGCGCGATTTTTTCCATCCCGGTCGCCACGGCGTTCTCGGTCGTCCTGCGGGAATATGTCGCCTTCCGAAAACGGCGGGCGCCTGAACCCGTCACCCGTTCCGTCATCTAGTCTTTCTCCTCATGCCTTATCTTTTTTTACGCCTGCTACCCTGGCTTGTCGGAGCCGTTTCTTTTTTTGCCGTCGAATGGACATGGCGCCGGCCGGGAGACTATCCCTGGGCGCTCGTCGCGGCGCTCGCGCTGTATCTCGCGGCGAGCGTTGCGATCGGATGGAAACGTCTTGGACCCGCAGACCTGGCGACAAAGATGCTTACGCCGGCGATCGCGTTCGTCACGCTCGGTCTCGCCGCGCTCATGGCGGAGCGGACGGAAGAGCGCATCGCCCTGACGTTTTTTCTCATCGTCGTGCCCGGATACGCCCTGGATCTCCTCTTTCTCCTCACGCATCAGCCTTCACGTTATCCGGTGAACGGCCTGTCGCGGCTCAATCTCGCGCTCGTGCCGTTTTCGGCATTCTGTCTTGCCGTCGGGCTGGTCGGCATGCAGATTTTTATCCAACTCGAGAAGTGGATCATTATCCTCGCCTTTGTCCTGCTTGGCGCCGCCCTCGCGCGCCTGACCGAACATCCGAGCGCCGGACGGGTCGCCGCCGGACGCTGGACGGTGTTTGGCGCGATCCTCGGCCTCCACGTCGGCATCTTAAGCGTGGTGTTGCCGGTCGGGCTGGAAGTGATCGGAGCGCTCGCCGCGATCGCGTTTGCTTGGCCGCTACGCGCGCGTCGATACGGCTACGAACCAAAACCACCCCGACGTTTGGCGATGGCCGAAACGACCGGAGCGACGGTTTTGTATCTTGCGATTTTGCTTGTGAGTCGGTGGGCGTAGACCACCCTCCTTTATCCTCCCTCCTCATGTAAGGAGGGAGGAGGCGATCGTGCGGATTCGTTCGGCGATCTCTTCCGGACGCTCAGTGGTTTCAGACTCGGAAAACCTTATGACACGAATCCCCAAAGACTCAAGATCCTTCTGGCGCACGGCGTCATAGAGCTTTGCCGCATACTCTTCGTGGCTTGCGCCATCCAGCTCGACGGCGAGCCTCACCGAGACGCAATAGAAATCCACCACGTAATTTCCTACTCCATACTGCCGTCTAAACTTCATTCCCAGTCTTGATCCTTTGAGATATCTCCAAAGCATCTCCTCTCCGGGAGTAGGCGCGTTCCGCAACGCTTTCCTGACATGTGTCTGTGATTGGAGATTGTAGACAAGTCCCATGAATAACTACGTTCACCTTTTCTGAAGTCCTGTCAATCCCATCCCCAAACCCCCTCCTTACATGAGGAGGGGGCAGGGGGTGGTCTACGAAGCGCGTTCTTGGACGAGCCTCCGTACTTCTTCGATAAATACCTCCTTCGATTGAGTCTTCTGTTCCGCCTCGCCGCGCACGCGCACGGTGAGTTCCCCGCCTTCTCCGCCGGAGGCGGATCCGCCTCCGGCGGTCATTTCCTTATCACCCACGACGAGCATGCGCGGCACTTTCATCTTTTCGGCGTTGCGAATTTTCTTGCCCACGGATTCGGCCGAGTCATCAACCTTGACACGGAAGCCGGCCTCCTCCAACTCCTTCGCAAGCGCGAAAGCGAAGTCGTTGTGACGATCCGCGACGGGGAGGATCGCGACTTGCACCGGCGCAAGCCAAAGCGGAAAAGCGCCGGCGTAATGCTCGATCAGAATACCGAGAAAGCGCTCGACGGAGCCGAGAATGGCACGATGCAGCATGACCGGGCGTTGCTTGGAACCGTCTTCCGCCGTGTACTCGAGTTCAAAACGCTCCGGTAAATTGAAGTCGAGTTGAATCGTAGCGAGTTGCCATTTACGGCCGATGGAATCTTGAGCTATGAAATCGATTTTCGGACCGTAAAACGCCGCCTCCCCTTCTCCAACCTCGTACGGCATTCCGACTTCCTTCAAAAGCGTGGCGAGCGCTTGTTCCGCATTCGACCAGACGTCGTCGTCCCCCAGATATTTTTCCGAATGCCGCGGATCACGTATCGACAAGCTCACCTTGAGCGGCATGTTGAATCCCTTGTAGAAGCCGTCGATGATCTTGTACATCGCATGTGCTTCTTCGTTGACCTGATCGGGACGGCAAAACACATGCGCGTCATCCTGCGTGATCGACCGCACGCGTGAAAGCCCTTGGAGCTGGCCGGTGTTCTCGTCGCGATACACGGTCGTGACTTCGGAGAAGCGGAAGGGCATGTCGCGATACGAACGCGGACGCGACGCGAAGATTTGCGTGTGATGCGGGCAATTCATCGGTTTCAACACGAATGTCTCGTCCGTTTTCTTGCTGGAGACATGGAAGAGATCGTCCTCGAATTTTTCCCAGTGTCCCGACGTCTTGTACAAATCGCTTTTGGCGATATGCGGAATCCAGACGCGTTCGTATCCGTATGGCTGCATCAGTTCCCAAACGAAATCCGTGACAAGTTGCCGGAGGATGGTGCCGCGCGACGTGAACATCGGAAGACCGGAGCCGACGAGTGGGGAAAACGCGAACAAATCGAGCTCGGCGCCAAGCTTGCGGTGATCGCGTTTCTCGGCCTCCTCCATCATCTTTTCATGCGAGGCGAGTTGGTCTTTCGTCGCAAAACACAAACCGTAAATGCGCTGCATTTGCGGATTCGTATCCTTGCCGCGCCAATACGCGCCAGCGATCTTGGTGAGCTTCCAGACGCCGATCTCCTTTGCTTCCGTGACATGCGGGCCTCGGCACAAGTCGGCAAATTCGCCCGTGCGGTAGATCGTAACACTCCCGACGTTTTGCGGATCGATGTCCTGCGCTTCTTCGGCGCTCACCTTGGTCGTACCCTTGGTTTTCAAATCATTCAGCAATTCGATTTTGTACGTTTGACCGAGTTCGGTGAACAGCTTGATCGCCTCGTCGATTGAAAGCTCGCCGCGGACGAATACGGGATTCTCTTTCACGATTTTCTTCATCTCCTTGTCGATCGCCTTCAAATCATCTGGCGTCACCGATCGACCGATATCAATGTCGTAATAAAAGCCGTGTTCTACGACAGAGCCGACGCCAAGCTTTGCCTCGGGAAAGAGCCGCTTGATGGCGGCGGCCATGACATGCGCCGCGCTATGGCGGCGAGTTTCGATGGGATGTTCCATAACAAAAGCAGCCTACACCCTACCGCCTACACCCTACAACCTGCCACACTACTCGACGGTAAGTTCAATACGATCCTTGAGCGCGGGCAGCGATCCGAGCCACGCCGGACGGACGGTGATGTCCGCGCGTTCCACGCCGTCGATTGATTCGAGCAAGCGTCTCGCCTCTTCGACCGACTTGCCGGCGATCACGGTTTTCTGCAACAGGGGGTTGGTGGGACTCAAGCGATAGTTCGCGTCGGCAGTCACGCGCATGGCCGCGACTTCGGAGGTCGGATCGGCGGATTCGAGCGAATAGGTGACGGCGCCGCCCGTGAACGGAAGGAACTCGCGTCCCTGCGGCACGCGCTCGCGTAACCGCGAACGAACGAGCGCTTGCATGTCGTCTCTCGAATAATACACGGCGGTCACGTCGAGCTTGATCGAATACAGGAAGGAATCCGTCACTTGACCGACGTTGGCATTTTTGCTTTCAGACGCCACCTTCACGACATAGACGACCTCCATGTTTTCACGGCCTTCCACTTGATTCGCAAGCTTCTGCATCGCCTCGTTCAAGATCTCATCGGTAAGCGATTTCTTTGCGCGATCTAGATCTTCATAGGAAACCGGGTGCGCGTTTGGGGAAACGCGACTCGGGGCGGGCGGCGCGATGTCGGCCGTATCGCCTGCTCCGAGCGGGACGGCCTCAAACGAGCCGACGGTTTCCGCGTAGATAAAGGTTTGCAGATCGACAAAGAGACCCGGGATCGTGAACTTTGTCGGTTGTGTGAGCACGAATTCGCGACCGGCTTTATCCGCGTAGGCCGCGACCGTGACCTCCCCGCCGGCCGGGACGCGGATCGTCTCGTCGATGCGATAGAGCTTGCCGTCCGGCGTGAGCAATCGCGTCGTTTTTACGAGCGGCTGTTCCCGGGAATACGTGTTGATGATTTTTACCGTGCCGCGCGCAAGCACGTCGTTGGACGGCGGCGGTTCGGCGGGCGCCACGGGCTTGGTCGGATCGATCTGCTGCCCGGATTCGCCGGTGACGGAAAATTCGCGGGTCTTGGTGTACGCGCTTTGCAAGATTCGCCCCGGAATTTGTCCGGCGCGCGGCTCCTTGGCGACTTCGACGACCCCGTCGAGACGGACGGCGTCCTGCTTCAGATGCACGACGACCTCGGCGCGCACGGACGTGAGCCAAAGCACGCCGAGAATCACGACGACGGTGAGCCCGATAAACGTATATGCGATGCGCCGGTATACGGAAGGACGAACCCCGACGGGAAACGACGGAGCGCTGATATGTACGGAGCCTGGACGGCGATGTCTTACCGGTTGCATAGCAAAAAAAATGAACGGATGAAGTGTAACATATTTGCCCGGAATCCGCGCCTTGAAAAACTGTCGTCGGTTTTATGCCGCCAGTTGCCCCCGAATCGACTTCAACTCCTCCAAATCCTCTTCCGCGGATTTCAACTTTCCTCGTAAGGCTTGTTGTTCGCGTTCGCGCCTCTCTTTCAATGCATCCGTTGACCCAAGCGCCTCTTCGAGCTTTGCCTGGAGCTCATCAATCCTGCCGTTGAGATATTCGATACGCACCGCATATTCCACATGACGCTCCAAATCCTTCCGCTCCGACTGCTCCTGCTGAAATGTCTCGTCCATTCTTTCCCATACGAACGAGTGGATGTCTCCATCCAAATCTTCCGGTGATTCACCGGCGATCAAGCGTTCGCGCCAGACATCCAACTGCGCGCGACCCTTGCTTCCAAAAATCGCCTTGTCCGAAAACCGGAGGAGTTGCTTCAAATGCTCCTCTTCCCGTCGAAGTTCTTCATCGGCATGCGGTTTTTGCTTGATCGTCTCGATCTGATCGATTTTTTCCAACATCAGTTTTAAACGGTTGGACGCTTTTTGAAACTCCATCACTTTATCCGCCACCTTCACCAGATGTTCGGCGCGCTTATTACGCCGCCATGATTCATGAGCGGGCGACTCATCAACCGCCATACCTTCCGGCGGTTTCGTTGTGAGCTCGTATTTTTTATCCTCGTTTAACGCGGCGGCACCGTCTTCATAAAAATGGATACCGACCCCGAGACTGATGTCGGTCGCGTAATACCCCTGCTTGGCACCCCGCTTTGCCGGAATCCGGCCCGCCGTTTCCACCTTGCGCAACAACTCGGCTTGCAGGTCGCGTAATCGCCGCTTAAACGCCTTCGCGGACAGCGTCGACTCCCCCACCACGGTCATGCCGAACTCGTCTCCGCCTAAACGATGAAGGCTGACTTCCATGCCGTCTTTTGAAAATTCGTCGCGGACTTGTTGAAACGTTTCCGCCGCTTTCAAGATCGCGAGATCGCCGGTTTCACGGCCGCCAACCACGTCGAAGTATTTGAGAAACCCCATGTCCATGCTGACATTTGCCACGCGTTTTGACGGATCTTTTAACGCGGATTCAAGACGCTCAAACAACGGCCTGCGAAGCTCGAGACCCGTCGTGGCGTCACGCGAGGCGTACTCCCGATTCAACGTTTTTTCCGCGATCCGCGTCGCCTGCTCGAGACGAGAAATCTCTTGCTCGGACGCGCCTTGTGCGCGCGCTTTTTCCAAATTATCTTGCATGAGTCCGAGCTCCGTGCGCAAACCCGCAAACGCTCGCAAACCCTCCGTCGCGTCATCGCGGCTCGGCTCCTCGAATCCTCCGTTCGGCACGTCGGGCGGGAGCTCGGCCCCGGGCGGAACGGAGGATCGGCGCTCTTCGATGCTGATCGCGCGATCTTCTTTCACTTTTTCGGCGACAAAATTCTGGATGCGTTTTACGTATTTCGCATCGCCCTCATAGCGTAGACGTAAATCGCCCAAAACCTTCCCGTACGCCGTTTCCCAGATTTCGGCCTGCGCGTGCGCCGATTGCTGATCGAGTGATTTGAGGTAATCTTTAAACTGTTCGTATGTTTCGACGGGTGTGTGTATGGCTTGAGGACCGGTCTCCATCGTAAACACACCGACCAATGACTTTTTGAGAAACTTGTCGTACAAATCGCGGGCCTTGTTTTCGTCCGCAGCGATCGCGTGGCGCATGCGATCCACACGACTCACGATTTTTTGCGCATCCTGCATCGTGAAGAGCACGTCCTTTAACGCACCGACGGCGTACGTCTCGGCTTTGCCGGACGTGCGAAGCGACGGGGGAAGGTCCGCAAGCGTTTCCTCAATCGACACCATGTCCGCGATGACGGGCGGCGAATCAACGCCTTTGTCCTCAAATAAATCTTCCCCGTCCCCCCAGCGTTCTCCCGCCGGTGCGGACAGGGACTTTTGAATCGATCGCGCGAGGTCCGCCGGAATTTTTTCCGTGAAGCGGATCATGAAGCTGTTATTATCCGCGCGATACAGTTTGTAGAATGTTTTCGGTTTGCCTTGCGCGACCTCGCCCAACCCTTCCTCCGCTTTTCGGGAGATGACGTCGGCAAGCCGGGTCAGCGCTTCGTTGCCGAAATCGGGACTGACTTTGTTTAGGCGATCGAGCTCGCCCATGTTGACCAATAAGATCGGCGTGATCAGCTCCGGCGCGCCGACGTCGGGCACGGGCTCCCCTTCGACCGCGATACGCTCGGACAATTGTTCGGCCAAATCCGTTCCGATCGTCTCGCGTTTCAACGCGCCGGTCGGATCATGCGTCAAATCGAACGTTTCCAAATCCAAATTCGCCTCCTCAAAATCCATCGCCGCCTTCATCCGCTCGGGATTATCTTCGGGAAGGTCGCTCGACCGCTCGAGCGTCGCGCGCGCGGACTCGGCGTTACGCTTTAACAGCGACTCCTGGGCCATCGACGGACGCAACCGACGTCCTTCGACTTGATAGACGGCGGGGACTTCGGATTCGCGTGGGGGCATGGGGTAAGTTTACCGTGAACAGATGACGGTTGACAGAGGGGCGGCGCACTCAAAACAAAAAAGAGCCCGAAAGGCTTAGCTGGCCCTGCGGGCGGCAAGATCGGCGGCCGGATCGAGATCGGGCGAGCGATCGTAGGACTTGTGCGACAGTCGCTTCATGGCAACGGCCACGGCGACGTCGGAAAGGGACTCAACATCTTGAAGCGACTCGAGCCGCTCTGTGATATCCGCCTTCATGAAAGCGGTATTCATCCTCATGACGAGGAGTTCGGGGGTCATGCCGTGCCCCAGAGCCTCATCGATTCGACGGTTCAATTGCGCGCGCATAGCACCTCCTAGCTCGAACATGACAGAAAAGATTATTATTGTCAACTCCTATTCCCCTTTTCTCACGACGCCCTTATTTCTCGCCCCTTCGTCGTTTTGCAAGTCGCTGGACAACGGTGGCAACGCGCGAACGATCTGCTCGTTCACGATCGGATCCTTGGCCGTGAATCGCGACTCGCCGAGCAGTTGCGCAAAGCGGCCGACGTCGAACTCGGTGGGCGTAAGCTGGACGTCGAACGACGCTTCCAGCTCGTTGACGTTTTCCGGCATGCGGTTCAACGACCAGCGCACCGTGCGCGTCGCGTCGTCGTACGTGATGGCGCCGGCCTGCACCGACGTTGCCACGCCCCAGGCGACCGAGGCCGGCAAGATCGCCGTGACTTGGAAGTCTTCGAGCGCATGCAAGCTCTTTTTGACGCTCCAGAAGATGCGATAGCTCGTGGTCTTACCGGCCTGCGGCGGAAGCGGCCCCGAGCCCATCGGCGCGCCTTCTTCCGTAAAGTAGCGCGCCTCGGCGCCGAGATTCGCGTCGGAACGGTAGCGGAACGTGATCGGTGCGGTCCGGATCACGCGCGTTGAACGGTCGGCGCCGACGCGATCCATCGAGCCTTCGAGCGTCAGGCGCACGGCGGCGTCCTTGGTTCCCGGTGCGACCGGAAGCGTCGCGATCGAGATGTCGAATGTCCCTTCTTCCTGCGGATCAAAACGCGACAGCGTCGGGGTCGACTCTTCGTCGTAGACGATCGTCTGCACGCGCGTGCGCGTCGTGGACACGCCGAGACCCTCGTCGTCGAACGCGTCCCAATCGAAGAGACTCGTGCCCGTCGCGCTTGTCCCGTCCACGACGGACTCGAACCCGAGACGCAATCGAACGCCGGACAACGATTCGGGACTTAAGTTTTTATATTGGATGGTGATTCGAAGCGGATCGCCGGGCGTGAGCGTCGCGTCCTTGTCGGTTCCGTTCGCGACCAGACGCAATCCCAAATCGCCCGCGAGCACGGTCAACGTGGCTTCGGTCGCAAGCAACGGCAGAAACGAGCCGTCCTGTTTTGCCACGCCGACGGCAATCTCAAGCGGCATGTCGCCGGAACTGCCGGCGGCGAACACGCCGGCAACGATGAGCGTATTGGTGGTCCCCGCCGCGATATCTCCGAGCGGCTGCTCAAACACGCGGTCTTCCGAAAGCGCCTGAAGCGACGTGCCGGTGGTCGAGGGCGTGAAGCCGTCGGGGAGTTTTAAACGAGCTTTGAGACCGCGTAAGCCTTGTTCGCCGCGATTGGCTACGGCATATCGGATCACGACCTCGTCTCCGGCTACGACCTTGGCCGGAATGTCGAACGTGCCGGATAAGACCGTCTCGCCGTACGTGATCGTGTGCGTCACCAACGCTTCACGGAGCCGATCGCCTTCGTCGCGAGACGTCGCGACGATCTGGATGGCGCTTTGCGTGCCGAGCGTGCCCAGAAACACGCCCTTCAGACGGATCTCCCCCTCGGTTCCGGGAGATACAAGGCCGAGTTTCCAGGAGATGTTTTGCGCGTCGCCCGGCTGGGGGCTGATCGACGAGATCAACATCTCGGCGGGAACCGACAATCGCAACTCCACTTCACGCTCAACCTGGACGGAAGGGTTTGACCAGAAAATCGTGAATGATTCTTCTCGCCCAAGGCCGATGGACGACGGTCCTTCGACGGATAATCGGATGCCGGACGTTTCTTGCGACGAACCGGCGCCGAAATACCAAAGTCCGGCCCAGGCAAAACCGCTCGCCAACGCGCAAAATCCGACAAACCACGCAAAGAGACGCAACGTCTTGCTACGTTTGACCGGTGAGATCGTTTTTAAGTCGTCTTTTGTTCCGTCGTTTAGATAGATCGCCTCAAGACCCTTGGTCACTTCGCGGTCACGGTCGGACGTGAAAGATTTTTCCTTGTCCTTCAAAAAAGAAAACGTAACCCGCCGCCAGGGACGCGGCGGCGGCTTGGGGACGGGGGCTGGTTTTTCGCGTTTCCGTTCCGTCATAACGACAGTTTACAGGAAGCTTTAACCTTTAACCATTGACCTTTAACCTTAAACAAATTCGTTATTCGCTGTTCGTTGTTCGTGAGTCGAAGATGCCGGCCGATGCGATGTCACGATCCCATACTACGGCGAATTCGAGACCTGTTTCGTGCGTCCACGCGGGATTCCAATTCGACGGATAGCTCACCCGGACATTCAGCTCACGCTCCGGCTTTCCGCTTTGACTCGTGTACAAAACCGTGTACGCCGGGCGCATCGCGTCGGCTTTGGGCGCGCCGTCCGGGCGCAGTCGTTGCGCCATGTCGTACGTCGTAAACGGCAGGCGATAGCGAAAGATCGTGGTCTCGCGTTCCCCCGGTTCAAGCTGCACCCATCCGCCGAACGCGGTCCGGCCGAATTCGTCCGTCGCTTTAACGCCGTTGGGAAGCAACCTCGGTTTTGTTTCGATACGCGCCAAGTCCTCATCTTCTTGGTCGGTTTCCGGCGGTTGCTTGAACAGGTCTTCCGGCGGCGGAGAAAACCCGTCCGCCGAGAGAAGCTCGGAGCCCTCCGGGACATACACACGCAAGTACGTGACGTTATTCACGCCCGAGAACAGATCGCCTTTGATGCCGGTATGCGTTCGCGTGATGCGGACAGTGTCGATCACGGACCCGTCGGGCTGAATTTCGGCCCCATGCTCCACAATCTCATGGATCATACGATCGGACTTCTGCCCCGCAATGTTCGCGCCGATGACCGCCAGCGAGTCGCCCGGCGTCTCTTTGAAAAATCCGCTCCATCCGAACCGTTCGACGAGCATCTCTTCTTCCTGATCCGCGAGCCAAATTTGAATGTCTTTTGTTTCAAGTGAATCCGTGCCAAGCGTGAGCAGCTTGAGCCACTGGTCGGCATCCGAAGCTTTTAAACGATCAAGCAACACGGCCATCAAATCGCCGATGATTTTTTTCGGTTTGTTTTCTTCACGGTCGTATTCGAGCTCGACGGCCTTTTGCATCTCGATCCAGACATTTTCTGCCGTGATGGTCTTGCCGTATTCCGGCAACTCGATGGGTCCGGTCACTTCAAGAAGCCGTTCGAGCACGCGGAGGTTTACGGTCACGACACCATCCACGGTCGGCTGACCGCTCGCGCTCCAAAACCAGCGGATTTTTTCTGCGGCGGTCGGGAAATCCGGAAACCAGTTCGCATCCTGGAATTCCCAACGCGTCGCGACGAGGCGCAACGGCTCCGGCGGGCGCACGCGTTCTTTCAGTTCGCCCTTCAAGTCGTACGGGCCGCCGCCGGGTACTTCCAAAGACTTGATTTCGCCGCGATCCATGGTGATGAGCGCGATCGATCCCATAAATCCGCCGGTCGGACGAAGCTCGGTCGGGTTTTGGAAGATAAAGAGATAACTGCGGCGATGTTCGTCGCCGGCCGCGACCATCAGCAAGTCCGTGATGGAACGGAGTTCGCGGATCGCCTCGCGCACGGTCCCGAGCAAGGCCGACGCCTCGACCGCTTTTGCGCGCTCCGCGTCAGGAAGGACGTCGAGCCGGACGTCGGCGAGCGCCTCGGACGCCTGGTCGAGCAACGGCACGGACGCGTCGAGATACGTTTTGAACACGCGGCCGCGGTCCACCGGATATCGGGTTGGCTCGCGTAACGCGCGATCGAGCCCCTGCGTGAGCAGCTCCGCCGCTTGCGCGGACGCGTCTCCCGCGCGCAGGAGGCTGCGGGCACTCGCGTACGCGTCGCGGGTTTCCGGCAGGGCTTGCGTCACGGCCACGGCAAGCGCATTCACGCGGTTCAGCGCCAAGTCGGTATCGTTTAAGCTTTTTGATACGCGTCCCCATACGGCCGGATCCGTGGGCGTGCCGGCCAACGCGGAAAGCGTCGCATCGACGGTGGAGCGTCCGCGCGCGCTCACTTCGACCCATGACGTGCCCACGGAGCGCGAAAGTGACACGGCGCCGGCCGGCAGAGAAACCAAGAGCAGAAGAGCAAAAAAACCGACCATGACGCGCGCCGGCGCGATTTTTGGTACCAAAATGGGAACGCCCCATTCCTGTTCGAGCTCGGCTATCAAAGCGTCCTCCCGGTCTTTGGCTTTGGCGAATGCCTCGATAATGCCGCGTCGCAGGTGAACAAAGGCGGATTCCGGCAACGCCTCCACGTGGACGGCGTCCGGCATGACGGGCTGCGGCTCGCGCATCGGAACCGCCTCTTTTTCTGCTGCTCTTTGTTCTCTGCTCTCTATTCTCTGCCCCTCCGGTTCCCAACGGATCAGCGGCGCGCGCAGACGCGACCACCATCCGTAGCTTTCCTTGTAGGCGACGTGGGCGTCGCCCGGCGTGAATTGCTCGAGCCACAGCCCCGGCTCGACGCGCCGGAGATACAAGCCCGACGCGAGCGCGGCAAACGTTTCGATGGTCGGCGGCTCTTCGTATGGCGCGTTCCAGGCTTCGACCGTCTCGAGCAGAGGCTCGCGCTCATCCATGACGAATTTGCGTACCGGCCCGTGCACGGGAATCACATGCGGACTGGCCTCGTGCTCCCCGACGCGAACCGACAGCCGCCGACGGACGGATCCGGCCTTACTCGTGACATGCTCGATGAGGCGGCGATCAAGCTCGTGATGGCCCGGCGTGACGAGATTCGTCCGAAACGTATCGGAAGGCGCGAGCTTCGGACGAATCTCGGGCGCCTGATCCGGATTAATATTTTGATATTTTTCCTCCGTATCGACGACCACCCGCGCGAGTTGCTCTTCCAGGCGCGCCCGCAGATTCATCCGCTTCCATGCCGGCAACGCCGACCCGTCGCCGGTGTTGCGCGGTCGGGACTCGTTTGCGCAAGGCGCGATCCGACCTTTGGCGGCGGCCGGTTTTTTTGACGAAGCGCGGGGCATGGGATGATCAACGGACGTGTACAACGGATGCGATGGCGTCCAGCGTGCGCGCGGCGACCTTGTTCCAGTCGTGCCGGCGCGCCGCCTCTTCGCCTCCCCGACGCGCGGCGACATGCGCCGCCTCCGGGTCTCCGAGGATCGTCTCGATGGCTCGTATCATATCATCCGCGTCGCCGTTTTTGAAGAAGAAAACGCCGTCCAACGGAAGCACTTCTCGCATGAGAGGGATGTCGGCGACAACCGTGGGGCAACCCGCGGACAGCGCTTCGAGCGACGGCAGGGCGAATCCCTCGAAAGACGACGGGTGCACGTGCGCGACGGCATGCGAGAGATACGTCGAGAGCTGCTCGTCGGACAGGCATCCCGGGAAATAAATACGCGGCAGGTTCAAACGCGAGGCCTCGTCCATCACGCGGCGCATGAACACGTCCTGCTCGCCGCCGATCACGAGCGAGAGCTCCGGATGAGACGTCGCGAGCTTCGTCCAAGCATCCAACAGAAGGTCGAGACGCTTATGCGGATACGCGGAACCGACGTAGAAAAGAAAGCTCGTAGCTGGTAGCTCGTAGCTGGTAGCTGGGGGTGGCAACTGACTCACGCCTTCTCCCGTTACGATCACTTTGTTTTTTGTGAACGGGTACATCGTTGTCACGTCACGCGCGACTTCCTGTGCGGGAACGAGAATCGTTTTGGCGCGACGAAGGGCGTTCCATAATATAATCCTGTGTCCGGCACGCTTCAGTCGCGAAACTAGAAATCCGCGAGTAGACGCTTTTGCGCTCGCGGGCTGATGTAATAATAAAAGATCGTGGATGGTGATCACAAACGGGCCTCGATACAGGAGTGGGACGTTCCAATGCGGAATCCAAACGACATTCGCCTTCGCGTTCCGGAATATCGCCGGCATTTTGAACTGTTCGGCGAACGTGTACCAAGGAATGGGTGGACGAAGCAACACGAATTCATGCCCCGATTCGGAGGATTCCAGAGCGTTGACCGTTTCCTCTATATACCGCCCGATGCCGCGAGTGGTCCTCGCGCCCATCATGCGGACGTCGATTGCAATGCGCATGGCGCCACCTTATACCTAATACCTATTGACATAAAGCGAAAATAATGGTCAGCTTCCCGTGTGGGACGGATCAGCCGTCCTCCCCGGGCGGGCCGGTGTGCCCCTCCCCCCTTCACCGGCCTTGCCCGGGCCTATTTCTTCGCCGCCAGTCCGTGGGATTCCCCTCCCAACACCCACGGACTGGCGGCGCTCCTTTTTTTCCGATAGGCTTTGGCGACTTCGCCTCGTCGGGCCATAGCGCAGTTGGTAGCGCACCTGCTTTGGGAGCAGGGGGTCGTGGGTTCGAGTCCCACTGGCCCGACCACCAAAAAACCTCCGAGCATCGGAGGTTTTTTGTTTGGAGCGGGTGAGGGGAATCGAACCCCTCTCAGCAGGTTGGAAACCTGCGGTAATAGCCACTATACGACACCCGCCTACGCTCTGCTGAGCTTCGGCGGGCAGGCCCGCCTGCCGAAGCTCCAGCGTAGGCATGGCCCGCCTGCCGAAGCTAACGCATCGCAATCTACGACGAAACGCTTCGCGGTGCAAGCCGTCATGGCGTTTTTCCTTTGGCCGCGCCACGTGAACGACAGCGGAACGAGGCCACGAAAAAACGACGGCGCTAGGCTGTCGTTTTTACGTGGTGCCGAGGGCCAGGATCGAACTGGCGACGCAAGGATTTTCAGTCCTTCGCTCTACCACTGAGCTACCTCGGCGCATGGTTTTGTCCGGGTGAAGATAGCAAAATCCGATGGAAATGAAAAGGGCTTGAGCTTATGGAACCGAAAACCGATGTGAGGCATTCGGCTCATCGACAAGGGGGTTAAGCCGTGCCCATGACGGATTGTTCAGTCGGACCGAACGAATCGTCATAAGCGATGGTAAGCCGCCCAGGATCATTGCTCTCCCCGCGCACGGGGTACGCCGTCCAGATCCTAAGAACCGAAGGTTTAGCCCGAATCCTCACACCGGTAAATCTACTATAGCATGTAGCTGATAGCTGATAGCTAGGAGAGATTGCTCGCCAGAAACCACTTGGGATCGTACTGGACGCGGTCGTTGACGTGCTCGTACTTGTACAACTCGATGTCCGTGAACCATATCTTAATTTCGTTATTCGCCTCTTCGACGGTGCCAGACGCGTGGATCAGGTTGCGAAGCGGGCGGTTCTGCGTGTTTGAAAGCGCGTACGTGTCATGCGAGAGGTCGCCGCGGATCGTGCCCGGCGCGGACGAGGCGGGTTCGGTCGCGCCGACGAGCTTGCGCACAAGCGAGACGGCCATCTCGCCTTCGAGCGCGAGCGCCACGATCGGCGCGGACTTGAGAAACGTGATCAAACCGTTCTTGATGTCCGTTCCATAGGCGATATGGTCGTGGAATGGGAATGTTTCGCCGTTGGCCTCGTATTTTGCCTTGGCCTTGGTATAGACGGCCATCATCCACTCTTCCGTCAGAGCGTAGTGCTTATCGACGTCTTCATGCGAGGCATGGACCATTTTCATGGCGATCAGTTTCAGCCCGGCGCGCTCAAACCGCCCGATAATCTCTCCTATCAAACCACGCTGGACGCCGTCCGGCTTGATCAATACGAGTGTTTTTTCCATAGAGTTGGCCCAAGGATAAGTTAAGTGCAAGGCAAAAGTCAAAAACTTGCCAAAAAACGCGGTTTCCACTATACTTTACTCATCAATGTCAGTGCTTCTGACATCTGAATTCTAACATCTGACATTCCTGTTATGGGTCTTCCCGGACATCGACGCACCAGTTCACATAAGCGCCGTCGCGCCTCGCATTTTGCGTTAACCAAGCCCGCGCTTACGACCGACAAGGCCGGCCGCACGCATCGCATGCATCGCGTCGCTCCCAACGCGACGGAATACAACGGTACTCCGATCCACGTAAAGGGACTCGAACGCAAAATGCAAAAGATGCTCGACAAAACAAAACCCGCTTCCGCTCAAGCTTCGACGGACAAGCCCCACGATCACGAGCACGAAGTAAAGAAGTAGTGCGATAGATAAGTAAGCAGGCTGCTCCCTACCGGGCTACTCACTGCTCACTTCCCCAGCACCTTTTCCCTATGTCCAATCGACACCTTGCCCGCGCCATCGCGATGCAATCCCTCTACGAATGGGATTTCTACGGTGACGCCAAGGACGCCGCGGGAATCGCGGAACGCAACCTCATCGAACAGCCGGAAAGCTTCGACGAGAAACCGTTTGCGTTGTCGATCGTCAAGGGGGTGATGGAACATCGCGAGGACATCGACGGCGCGATCACAAAGTTCGCGCCGGACTGGCCGCTTCAAAAGATCACGACGGTCGATCGCAATATTTTGCGCATCGGGACCTACGAACTGCTTTATAACTTCGACATCCCGAGCAAGGTCGCGATCAACGAGGCGATCGAACTCGCAAAGACGTTCGGCGGTGAGTCGAGCGGCAAGTTCGTGAACGGCGTCCTTGGCGCGGTCTATCGCGATCAGCTCGCAAAGGGTGTCGAAAAAGAATCGGACAAGCCAAGGGAACAAAAGAAGCAAGAAACAGGAAGCAAGAAGCAGGAAAAGAAAAAGCGAAAAGAGACGCCCGAAGCTGAAACCTAAAACCTGAAACCTGCCCTATGAGCGACATGCCAGACTTCGGCCCGCTGGAGGAAAGATTGGGACACGAGTTTCGTGACCGCTCGCTCCTCCTGCAGGCCCTGACCCACCGGTCCTACCTGAACGAAAACACAAGTTACGAATATCCGCACAACGAGCGCTTGGAATTTTTGGGCGACGCGGTGCTTGAATTGATCGTCACGGAATTCCTGTACAAAAATTATGCCAACGACGAAGGCGAGCTCACGAACTGGCGCGCCGCACTCGTGAACGCGAAGACGTTGGCCGGCATTTCACATGATCTGAATTTCGAAGAGTATCTCCTCCTTTCAAAGGGTGAAGCAAAGGACAAAGACTCGAAAGCGCGCATGTACATTTTGGCGAACGCGATCGAGGCGATTATCGGCGCGGTGTATCTCGACGGCGGCATGCCGGCTTCGGAAAAATTTATCGGACGACACGTGTTGAGCCATCTCCCAAAAATTCTCAAGGACGAATTATACGTGGATGCGAAGAGCAAATTCCAAGAAACGGCGCAGGAACTCATGGGCGTCACGCCGACCTACAAAGTACTGGAAGAAAAAGGGCCGGACCACGCCAAAGAATTCACGATCGGCGTTTTCCTCGACAAGGAGCTTATCTCCGTCGGACGCGGAACATCGAAACAAGAAGCGCAAGTCGCGGCGGCGGATGCGGCTCTCGACGCCAAAGAGTGGCGCACGTACAAACCGAAGAAATAAATGGCTCCGAGACAGCTTCTAGAGCCCCGTTACTTTGCCCTGTTTTGTGTAATTCGCTTTCGAAAATAATGCGTGAGCTGTTCTGCCACCGCCAGCCATGAATATCCTTGAAAATCAAAAGGAGTTTGACTGCCTTGATTTTTCCAAGACAATACCTCCCGCAGAGCTGATTCAATGGCTGCCGAAGAGCCAGCATGGACGATTTTTATTTTTTTATAGTCGGCCAACAAATCAGTCGAGCCTGTTGCATCGGTTGTGATAATATTTTTATTCAGAAAAGCAGCCTGCAAATTAACCATGCCGAACGGTTCATAGATCGATGGCGTTACAAGGCAGTCTGCCAAATTGAGAATGGAGGACATCGCCCGCTGTTCAACATGACCGAGAAAATAAAAGGATTTTTGGTGTGGCGAACTTTCTAATTGGCGTTTGATTTTGGCATAATACGACGCATCCATGTCGGCCCCCGCGATAACAACGATAAAACGCATTTCCCGTAGGAGCTTCAGTGAAGCTTCAACCAAATAGGATAATCCTTTCTGCGGCACGATGCGCCCGGCATAGAGCACGACGGGAACATCTAACGGCATCTTGCATTTGTCCTTAAAGGCTGCCGAAGCTGAGTTTGATTGTATCTGAAAATCTTCTTCGTCGATCCCTCCGGTAATAACCGTAATTTTGTTCGGAGACACCTTGTAAAGACCGGAAACTTCCCCGGCCATTTGACTGGATTTTACAAAAATCACTTGGCTGTAATGCATGCACCTCCGTTCAAGAGCCACGAGAACTACGTGGATCATTCTTGCGAGGGGCGACTTTTTTATACCTTCGTTTCGAAGCGCCCGTTGCATGCCGCGCATTGTACTACGAGCGTAATAAAATACCGGTATCGTCATTCTTGAAAAATTCAACAAGCCAAATTCCAGAGACTGGATGTAAATGCAATCAAAATTCTTGCTGTTCAGTTTCTCACGAAAAAGCCTGTTGAGCTTAAAAAAGTATAAGAGAAAGCCGATCATGGGCATCTTTTTCATCGGCAAGTAGACGCATATCACCCGTGGATCGGAAAAATGAGCAATCTCAGAATTGCTGTAGCAGTGCACTACAGTCACTGAATGGCCAAGCGAAACGAGCGCAGTCGCTTCTTTATAGGCTGAATAGCCCATGCCGTAACCGAAACCAAAACGGGATGTTAACATGAGTATCTTCATGATTCTTTTATGAAATGTTTTTTAACGCAAAGGACGAATGTTTCCGCGATTTCTGAAAGAATTTTAATTGGTAACCGGTCTTTGGTTGACAATAGCAGTGCTTGTCTCACTTCGGGGAATGCTCTACAGAGTTTTTGGCCGCACACCTTGGAATCGAGCTCGATCTCTCCATGAAGATACAAGATGCCGTACTGCAACTCACGCAGCCATCGACTGTACCGTAGTTCCCAAAAGGCAACGTCTTTGTCATTCAGGTATACCGCCCGACAGCCTTGAGCTAAATCGACGGCGCGTTTGTAAATCTTTTGCGCGGTAATTTCTTTTTCTTTAATCTTCTTCAGGGAGTCCTCGCCCCACAATAATACGTGACGCTGTTTGATCCAAACAAAGAATGTCGGCGGTCTAAAAATATGCCAGAGGTGACGAAACTCACTCGTAAATACAATATTTATATCTGGCTTAAAGCCGTGTATTTTGGAACGCACGGCCTTAATTCTCCGCAGGAATTCCGAACGATTTGTAACATCTTCGACAATGAATATGACATCGATATCGCTCTCTTCATGAAACTTGTTTGTTAATACGCTCCCATAAATATAGGCCGACCGAATCGATTTAAACTTTTGAAAATGAGCTTTCAACGCGCTCGTGACGTTTTGGATCACGAGATCGTTCGGCGTACGTTCTTGTACCGACCTAGCCTGACGCATAATTCGCAAGATAAAAATCGGAAAGAATCCGATCGGGACCATACTCGCCAATCGATGGGTCCGTTTCTCGACCGTGGAAATCGGAGCCGCCCGTATAATGAAGCTCGTTCTCCTGAACGATTTTTTTAATCAAGGCGATTTGTTCATCGGAAGTCTTGCTGTGATACATTTCAATCCCCGTCATTCCAATCCTTAACAAATCTTTTATGCGCATCTCATCGAGCGGCTTTGTTACGACACTTACTCGTACAAACGGGTGAGCAATAATAAGATCCTGTGCAACTCCTTTGAACTTTTCCACGACCCATTCTGCCGAAACGCCGCTTCGCTCAACCGCGCAAGATTTGCCTGGCGCTTGGTATTCAAAAAACACGTCTTCCGGGATAAAGGGCTTTCCGTGCCGCTCGAGAAGGAGGTCTTGATTAAAGCGGCTGGCGCAAATATCAAGGGCGATGGTAAGGGTCACGGGTTGCTTTTCAACGGGAAGCAATGCAGGCGTAATTTCCAACCCTTCCTTACGGGAAAGCTCAATGGACTTTTCCATCTCTTCAATCTTTTGGCGCCGAATAAGTTCGTTACGCTCCTTTAGAATCTTGGCTGCCTCGTCGACGTCAAAATCAAAGGCCAAGATATGAACTTCATCTTCATTATACTTTGTCGTGAGTTCAACCCCAGGAATTACTTTGATACCCGAACCATCAAGACAGGTCTCTAGTTCTCGTATGCCGTCAACCGTATTATGATCGGTGAGTGCGCAGAAATCTAATTTTTTAGCCTTGATAATTTTGGCAAGCTCTGGAACAGACAATTTTCCGTCCGAGTTGGTCGAGTGAAAGTGAAGGTCGAATTTCTTCATAGGGTTATTTTGATACATAGTTTTTAAGCGCTTCGATTTCTTTATCGAGGTTGTTCTTGACACGATCGTAGAATTGGACTTCGTTCTCTGATGACATGTGCAGCGGCACATCGCGCAAGACGCCCAGTCTCCAGATGAGTGAGTTAATCAAGACGAAAACCTCATACACATTGAGTCTCTCCTGAAAATGCGGATCTTTCTTCGCTTGGTGGCTTTCGTAGACCCGCAAAAAATCCTGTTTTTGGCCCGCATTAAAATTTGATTTCAGAAACAGCTTGGCTATATCCATGGCGTTATCACCGGCAGAAGCTTGCTCCCAGTCAACAATGACAGGATCGCCGTCTTTTTTCGAAAAAATAATGTTGTTTTTATTCAAATCGAAATGAATGAGAGTAAATTTCGTGTCTGAAAAAGCATTCGCTGTTTTCTCTGCCTGATCTCTCATCTTATCCAAAGATCGATTAATGATATCTGTCGCTTCAGTCTGGTTGGCAATAAAGGGTTCATAAATTTTGTGAAGAGTTTCAACTCCATCGAGCAAATAATCCAAATGAGTACCCTTTTTCCTTTTCCCAAATGGTTTACCGTACGTGTTAAATGTTATGGAATGAAGGTCGGCTAGCGCCGATGCTAAACGTTCAACTTGATTTTTATCAAAATGCTTCACGGTCTCCCCTTCAACTTTTTCTTCAAAAAGAATAGTTGAGGGCTGTAAATAACCCTTTAATTTTGGCGCGTTTTTAAAATGGCGGATCCTCAGCAAACGTAGGACAATATTCTCATTTGCTCCTCTTTCAAAATCCTGACCTCGATTCTTCCAGACTTTCGCAACCGCATTTAAAGAAGGGTCCGATAATTCGAAAAGCAAAGCATAGCTACCTTCCGCAAAAGGGGGCGCGGTCAAAAGTTTTTGCAGATCTTCTGGCGTAATGCCAAGCTTTTCAAGCGTACGCTCCTCTTGAGCTGTCAATGCCAACTCCCCAAACGATTTGGCCTCGCCTGAAAACGTGTAGTGTCCCCGCTTGGATAGTTGCTGTGCATTTCCTTTATTCTCAGGCGCTCGAATTATTGGTGGATTTTCACCAGGTGATCTATTTGACATACGGCACGATAGTAGCGCATTCGGAACTTTATAGAAATAAAAAAATACCCGCCGATCGGCGGGTATTTTTGTGGTCGTACCACGTGAACGACAGCGGAACGGAGCCACGTAAAAACGACAGCGTCAGGCTGTCGTTTTTACGTGGTGCCCTCGGAGAGGATCGAACTCCCATCTCGTGGTTCGAAGCCACGCATTCTATCCATTGAACTACAAGGGCGGATGGGCGCGAGCATAGCGCGATTTAAAGGAAAAATCAAGCGTTGACGTAGGTCGGGCTTCTTTCTGATCCCCACGGGATCTTTTCTTGTTTTTCTCTCCTCACTTCACGGAAGAGACCCTGATTGACAAAAACGAAAAAATCTGGCAGGAAGAAGATACGTGAAGGAGAAATCATGACGCAAGAAGACGATTCCGAGGGACAGCCCGCCATCCTGAAAGAGCTCGCCGAGCTGCACAACCGGATCAACCGCCACCGCCTCTACGACCTCAAGGAAGGAAAGTGGGATCAGGTGGAGATCCTCAACTTGCTCGAGCTGCGCAAGACCGCACTCGAGAAGACCATCGAAGCCGTGAAGGCGGGTCACAACCGCGGCACCATCGTCGAGTCGTTGCTCTCCCACTTCGGACTCAACCCGTTCTATCCGCCGATGTTCTGATCCCGCTATTCGCGAATGGAGGGACTGGCCGAGCTAAGCTCGGTCTTTTTTTGTTATACTGCCGCCATGAAATCCCCTATCGCAATCCTCGGCGCGGGCAATATGGCCAGCGCGCTCGCGCTGAATCTCGCACGCCACAAACGGCCGATACGTCTGTATTGCATCGAATCGGACGTGGAAGAAGACCTCCGAAAAAATCGATGCAACGCCAAATATTTGGCGGGTTATCGCTTTCCAAGACACGTGACGGCAACAAGTGATCTCGCGGCCGTCCTCGCGGAAGCGGAAGACGTGTTTGTCGCCGTTCCTTCGTATGCCGTTGTGGAAGTCGTGAAAAGAGCGCGGCCGTTTTTCTCAAAGCGAATCAAAAGTATCGCGAGTATCACAAAGGGATTGGATCCGAAAACGCTCAAACCGCTTGCCATGTCCGAAGCCGACGCGCTTCCGCCCGCGCTTCGTCGCAAGATCTGTACGCTTGGCGGTCCGGCAATCGCGACGGAAATGGCAAAGGGCTCGCCGACGGGATTCGTGATCGCGGGACGGGACAGACCGACGATCACGCGCGTCAAAAAGCTCCTCGAAACGAAAACCGTGAAATGCGCGACGTCTCTCGATCTCCTCGGTGTCGGGCTCGCATCGGCGCTCAAGAATTCGTATGCGATCGCGCTTGGATTGTGTGACGGCCTGAACTATCCGACCAACGCGAAGGCGATAGTGCTTACCCTGGCGATCGAGGAGATGGAGCGTGTGGTCGTGAACGCGGGCGGGCATACCGACACGGCGACGGGACTCGCCGGGCTCGGCGATTTGATCGCGACCGGCATGAGCCCGCACGGACGTAATCGTACCTACGGCGAACGACTCGTCGGCGCGACATCGAAACGTCCGACGGATCTCGGCCTCGGTACCGTCGAGGGCATTACCGCGACCGCGCTTGCCGTCAGACTCGCGCGGCGTCTCAAAACGAAAACGCCGCTCCTCGACGCGATTGACCGCTGCCTGCGCTCCCGTCAGAATTTCGAGCGACCCTTCGTCCAATACATAAAACAGTTAACGCTTGCTTGAACAAAAACGATGAAGCGATCCCCCAAGTTCCTGGTTCTAAGTTCTAAGTTCTAAGTTCCCCCTCCCCCCTATGCATATCCCCGAATCCCTCCGACATTTCCCCGAACCGGCATTGATCGTGCTTGCGGACCATGTCCATGCACGACTCATGCTCGCGTTTGAAGATTCATTCGAAGAAATCGAGTTGTTCGAAATGCCGAACGAGCTCAAAAGCGACAACGAGGGCGGCTTTTACAACCCGGACACGAGCGGCGTGAACGCGCCGGAGCCGCGTTTGGATGAAGAGCGGCTCCGTAAATACGTGCGCATGCTCGGAGAACATGTCAACCGGCTCATCCGCGACGAGCATGTCGCGACGACGCTTCACCTGATCGTTCCGGCGGACATGTCGGCAATGCTTAAAAAAGAACTTGTACCGGAAGCGACGAGTATCATCGGAAAAGAGATTCATGCCAACGTCATGAAAGAAGACGAGAGACAGATTTTGGAACGGATCGTGACGGCATAAAACAGGCATGGCATGCCGTAGTAGGGGCACGGCATGCCGTGCCCCTACCAAAATCCCACGAGATACGTGGTCGTAAATAACGGAGAGCCGGCATAGGCGCTAGAAATGGACTCCCCGAGCGGGGTCCATTTTGTTTTTTCAAGCGCCCGAAGCACGATCGCGATTGAGGTTCCGTTGTCCGTGTGGTCGTCTTTCGCCGCCACGAAAAACTCGATATTGCTCTCGCGTAGAGCTCTTTTCGTCTCCTGATCTTTGCTCTCTGCTCTTTGTTGACTGAGATAATGAGACATGTCGGAAGAGACAACGATGAATGTCGCCGGATCTTTCGACTCATCCGTCAGCCAAGCAGCAAAACGTTCGCGCTCGGCGGCCGTGGATGACTGACGCAGAACGACGGGGACGAGGGTCGCGTCGGGAAATGCGTCCGCTAAAAACGGCACGAGCGCGCCCACGCCGTGCTCGCGCTCGAACAGCGCCGGCTGCTCTCTGACAAACGGCACCGCCTCCGCAAGGCGCGTGACAGCCGCCGCATCGGACGCGATTTCGCGACCACCGGCGCGGTACGAAAGGCGATGCGCGACGACCGGTGCGATCGCCGCAAGATTGTGGTCGGGTGACAAAATCACCATCGTACGAATCTCGGGACGGCAGCGTTTCAATACGCGAAAAAATCCCGCGAGCAGATCAGATGCAAGCGCATGATGATTCACGATCCCCGCACGAAATTTCTTACAAGAAAAATTCTCCTCATCCGGAAGTCGTTGCTCGGCCCTATGATTCAACTCGGGAATCGCGAATTGATCCGCGTCGATAACATCGGCTTCTTTGTCTCCCGCGTCCATGCCGCTCAATGAGGCTTCTTGCGGAGAAACGCCCGAATACCAACAGCCTGCGCCCATCAGGGCACAGGCTGTCATGAACGCGAACGTTTGCATCAATCTCATTTGATCTCAATCGTGACGTCTTGGCCGACGGCGGACACGGCCGGGAATTGCTCATGTTGGATCACCGGCGCTTCGGCCGTATAGCTTCCGCGTGAGACGACGCGAGCCGTGTATCGAATCGTTCGGTCAAACGAACCGGCGTATTTACAGGAGACAAAGGAAACCGTGCCGTCCTCAACAAGAAGCGGATACCAGTTGGAGCGGCGATCCGAGAGACGATACGCCTGTTCGGCTCCCCATCCGACCACTGCCTGCCAACCTCCCGGTAAATGGTCGCGAACGACGTAGCAGCCGTCTTGCGCATGCGACTGCCATTCCGGCATGAGCGTGATTTCGACGGCATCGCCTTCGCGC
The DNA here is from genome assembly GCA_038061235.1 of Patescibacteria group bacterium. Lineage (GTDB taxonomy): Bacteria > Patescibacteriota > Patescibacteriia > 2-12-FULL-60-25 > 2-12-FULL-60-25 > RHKK01. The sequence goes on from JBBTZS010000004.1 coordinate 29,593, forward strand.
AAATCGGCAAGCGGCTTGCCCGCGTCATACCGACGGGAGATCGCGACTTCCGGCACCGACGCGGGACGACCCACGACGCGACGAACGAACGTCATGGCGATCGGACCGTCCACGCTCGTGACGCGGAAACGCGCCGCCTCTTCGGTCGTCAGATCAAGCGTCTGTACCGCGCCGTCCTTGAACGTGAGCACGCTCTCGCCTTCGCCCAGAGTGTACTTGAGAACAATGTCGCGATTCGCGCGCGTCGGCAACACGGCTTTCAGGTAACGCATCTTCGCCAAAACCGGAAACGCGTCCTTCACCCAATTCGTTTCGACGAAACGCATGAGACTTTCGGCTTCCGGATGCGCGAGACGAGCCGCAAGCCCCGCGGCGTCGGCCGTCGCCTCGTACACGTCGGTCTCGCGCTCGGAGACGACGAGACGCGTGACCTCGTCGCGGCGTTCCGCCGTCTCGAGCAGCTTTTCGAGCAAGCCGCGCGCGCGTTCACGGTCGCCGGCCGCTTCCAGTCCGCGCGCGATCGTCAGCTGTTCACGCCAGCCCAATCCTTCCGCGACGGCCGCCGCCTGCAGCGCGGGCAACACCGGCTCGCCTAACGCCGCCAACCCGGCGAACGCCTGAATTTGCACTTCGCGACTTGAAGATTTGTCGTCCAGCTTGGTCCAGAAATATCCCGCCAACGTATTTTGATCGATGAATTCCGGCACGGTCGCGGCCACTTCAGCCGACAACTCAAGATCGGCACTTCCGTAACTCACAAGACGAATCCCTCCCTCTTCATCCTGATAGTCGGAGAGGCGGCGCGCGAGGTCCTGATCGTCCGGCAGCCACGAACCCCACCAACGGTCCTCGCCCGCTTTAAATTCGTCACGCAAAAGCCCGGCGGCGTACCGACTGGCGTAGAGCGCGTCCGAACGACTCGACCACGTACGCAAGAGATCGTGGGCGAGAGGCTGAAGCGACGCGCGATTTTGCGGAACAAACTGAATCGTGGCTTCGGGCCGACCGATATCCGGCAACCCGGAACCCGGCGCAAGGTCCACGCGTACGAATTCGTCTTGCGTGAAGCGCGACGGCACGACCGTCACTTGCCGCTCGATCGCGTCCGCGCCGATGGCCGCTCCGAGACCGACCGTGACCGCATGCGATCCGTTTACGAGATTGCGGATGCCGACGTACACCGACTCGCCCGCGCGGCCTTGCACCGTCTCGTCGATCCCGAGCGTCGGCGCCTGAACGGTGAACGTCACGTCCTGACCGTTCGAGAGTCCGGCGCCGAACGCGCGCAATTTGAGAAACGGTCGGTCGGTCGCGAGCAAGCGCGGCGGCGCAACCACATCGACGAACACGGGCCTGCTCACGTGTACGTCCGCACGGCCGGAACCGGCTTCGAGGCGAGAGGAAACGCCAACCATCTCGACACGCCAACCCGTGATATTGTCCGGCGCCCGGAAACGGATCGTGGCGCGACCTTCGTTGTCGGTCATGACCGTGCCAAACGCGGCCGTATCCTTGAAATTCTTGCGTACTTGGGCCGACAACGCAGCGCGATCGAATCCGCCGCCGCCTTTTTCGGCGCCGCCGAATCCGTCATACGCTTCGTCATGCGTGCGGGTGATAAAAATCACTCCGTCGGACACGTATCCGTAAATCGAATTCAACGGATCCGCGTCCACGTCAGACGTGAGCGCAAGCAGCGCCTTGTCCACGGCTCCGTACGCAAGCCGCGTATCGCGGGCCGGTGCACCGGAGCTTTTCACGCGAGCGGTCACCTCCACTTCGACGGTTTCTCCCGGTGCATATCGCTCCTTGCGGGGTTTAGCCTCGATCTCGAGCTCCTGATCCGCACGGCGATACTCCACGCCGGCCTGCAGCATCTCGAAATTTCCGTCGCGCCATGTGATGGCACGCAATTCCGCATTCGGCATCCACGCTTCTTCGAAGCGGAACTTGTACTCCGATCCTCCGACGGTTGCGTTGCGAATGCCTCGGCTTCCCGTGATATACAGGACACCCGGCGAGTTGGACATATTGATACTCTGCGAGCCGAGACGATATGTCGCGGTCACTTCTTCGCCGATGCCGTAGCCGTAAGGCCCTCCCTCGGGCGGCTTGGGCGAAAGATCGAGATTCGGATACGCCGGCTCCTCGAGCCCGTCCTCACGCGGACTTGGACGCATCGCGCCGGAGCCGAGTGATCCCTGCCACACCCACGCACGAACCTGCGTCACGCGACGTTGATCGTCTCGCGTCTCGGTCACGACGTAGTACGAGCGCGTTTCATCCAACGGGAATACGTGTCGGAAGCTCCCGCGCGCGTCACTCGTCAATTCGACGATCGCCGGCGGATCCCATCGCTCTTCGTAGCGGAAGATTTCCACTTGTTTCTTTTCGATAAAATCGTAACGGAAACCGTTCGGAATCTTTTCCCAGTGATGGCCGTGAATCACAAGCGTGACGGGACGGTTTGCCCAGGTTATCGAGCGGCCGCCGTCCTTCGCGTCGAGATCCTGCCGCCACAACCGGCCCTCGACGGTGGCCGCCAAACGATCGGCGCTCGCCTCAAGCGACATCCCTGCCGCACTTCGATGCACCACCACGGATGCGGATCCGATCGTGTCACCTTCTTCACCTTGTTCCGGCACGGCATTCACCGTGAGCCATGCGGTCGGGCTGCACCATGCGCGCTGGTTGCGTCCGGAGGGGCAATCCGGCAGTCGATATCCGACACGGAATCGCGCCAGGCCCGCCTCATCCGTTTCAGCGACGGTCGAACCGCCTTCCCATTGCAAGCGAACGCGCAGTCTGGACATGGGCGTGCCTTCGAAAAATGCGGCTTTCACCGTTCCCGCGATTTCATCACCGTCATAGACGTTCTCGCGGTCCATCATGACGGAAATCGCGTAGGCCGGTTTAGAAAACTCGCGGACCTCGAATCCGCGGGATGCAAGCACTTCGTCGCCGCGACGCGATTCAATCGTGTAATACCCCTGCGCAAGCTCGTTCCAGTTGAAGGACGCTTCAAAACGGCCGACATCGTCGGTTTGCACTGTCTTACTTTGATATACTTTTTCTTCCCCCGTGGCCCAATCCCACCAGTACGTCTGCTTCCGCAACCGGACTTCGATTTCGCCCGCCGCCTGTCGCGTCTCACGATCCTGCGCGAGTCCGAACAGTTTCAATTCGTCGGTCGTGCGGTACAGCGGACGGTCGAGATACAAGTAGCTCCACGTCTTGGAGACATCGGCATCGCGATTCGCAAGATGAAACCAGTACCCGTCGTACGTACGACGCACGATACCGAGCGCGCGCATGTCCGTGCCCTCGTCGCCGTATTCGACGATCTCGAACGGAAAGATGTCCCCCGGTTCGATATCGGTACGCTTCAAGACGTCCGGCGTCGCAAGCTCGACCAAACCGCGCGTGTCCGTACGCTTGTCCTGACCGGCGACGCGCAAGCGCATGTTCTCCAATGCGCGGTTGGTGGACGGATTCACGATCCAAGCGAACAGACGGTCTTTGTCCGCGATGAGATAGGAAGCGATATCGGTTGACTGCAGAAAGAACCACGATGCCTTGCCGCCTTGCGGAGCCTTGGGCGTGACGCGGATGGCGTAGAATCCGGGGCTGATCGACGGCATACTCACCTCACGCCGATAATTCACGACGACCGTTTCCGCCTCCATGCGAAACGCCTCGTTCTTGTTCGCGGTTTCGTAAGCCTCGTAGCGACCGGCTTCCACCGGCGCCCACGACGGCACACGCAGTCGGTTCTCGAGCAAACGCTTCGCTTCGTCCGGCTCCATTCGATATCCGATGATCTCGGCACGGATCGCGTCGGTCCTGTCACGCATTTGCGCATATCCCAGCGTGAGCGACCATGTCTTGTTGGGAGACTCCTCCTTGAATTCGTCTACGGAAAATTGGAGCGGTTGGGACGCGCTGGGGCCGGACGGCGTCGGCGCGACCGTTTCGAAACGGATCACGATGTCTTCCTTCAATCCTCCGTCCGCTTCGCCGGATCCGAACCCTTGTTTCAACGTGACTTCATACCGACGGCCGGATTCGAGCGGAATGTTTGGCACGAACGTCAGAAAACGACCGCGTATGTCGAAGCGGCCTTCGACCGGAGGAACGATCGAGAAGGAAGACGTCGCGTCCGTAAATCCGTCGCGCGAAAGCTTGAACTCGATGCCGGTGTTCGTCGGGACAAAACCGCTTCCGTCCCGCGGGATGGTCGAAAGGACGCGCATGTCGTTTTTCGCCTGCAACGCCCATGAGAACTCGCGTCGCAAACGCGTCCCGTCGTCCCGATCGACCAGCGTCTCAATCGAAATGCGATAGGTGGCGCCGGGTTCAAGCGGCGCGGTCGGCGTCACCTTGTACATGCCGTTGCCGGCGCGAACAACGTCCACGTCGAGGGGCGGCTCGATACGCAACGACTGTTTCAACACGCTCGGCGTCACATCGACTTTGGAGGTGATGGTGAGGGAGGAGTCCGTCGCGACGCCGGACGCGTCGGATGAATCCGCGACGAGGATGAACGCGTCGGCGGCGAGGGCCGCGGGAATGGAAAGCGCGGTCGCGATCGGACCGGAGGAAGGCAACGAACGGAATCCATACGGACTCACGAATACTAAAATCAACACGGCGGCAGCCAGGACGCCGGCAAAACCGAACGCGAATCCGCGCCAGGGAGAGTGATGAGCCGGTTTTTTTGCAGGCGTTTTGGACGAAGGCATAACGGGCGCGGGGGAAGAAGATGAAGAAACGACGGACGGCTTCAGCTCCGCGACCTGCGCGAGCAAAGCGGCGCGTTGACGTGCTTTGACCGCATCGGCCAGCGGCTCGGACGGCTCGCGCGCGACGGACGAAAGGACGTCGGCCGCCTCTTCCAACGGTTTCGGTATCGGGTCGTGATGAAACTCCCGTCCGTTCGGCGGGTTCGACGTATCGTGGTTGGGGTTGAGGAAATCGGTCATACGGTGGGGACGGCGTAATGCTTGCGCAATCTGCCGAGGGCTCGATAGCAAAGGACGGACGCGTGGTTTGGCGAGATATCAAGCATCTGCCCGATCTCTTCAGGTTCCAGACCCGCAAAAAAACGCAGGTCCAGCACTTGCTGATCGCGCGGAGACAATGTCCTCATCGCGAGAAGCAGTTTGTCTTTCTCGAGCGCGATCTCCGCATGCCAGGACGGATCATGGTCGGAAAGTGGCGAATCGAAGTTTTCATCCAGCTCGCGGTCCATGCGCACGCTCGCGCTCCGCCAGTGATCGACCAGCGCGTTCGATGCGCTTCGATAGAGATACGCGCCGATCGTGACGCCTTGCCACTCGATTCGCGGAAGCGCTTCGATGAATTTCGTAAATACGCGCGAGACGAGATCTTCGGCGATCTCCTTGTGACCGCAGCGCTTCAACAAAAAGCCGTACAACTTGTCGGCGTATCGATCATAAATTTCGGCCACGGCGGCCGGGCTCTCTTTGGCCCTCATAAGCAGCTCCCGCTCGTCTTGGAGCTCCGCTTCGGTAACGTTTTTCATGGGCGTGAATGACGATATCGTAACACACCCGTATATTTCCAATAGGATGATAAAAAAGAACCCCGACAGGTGCCGGGGTTTTTGTCAGTCTTCGGCCTCGCCCTCGGCCGGACACAGATCGAAGTAGTCGCGCGTAAACGCGGTCGTCACGCGAGCGAGCGTTCGGAGAAGCGCTTCGCGTATGTCCAGCATGTCCTCGAGACGATAGCCGGCTTCTTCCGCAAGCGTTTGCGGCACGAAGATATACGCGCGTCCGTACAAAAGGTAGTACGTCGCGATTTCGGTGCGTGCGATCGTGCCGTCACGAAACCGAAGCGGTTCTTCGAGAACGGAAAGCGCGTCCCACTCGTCCATGTCACCATCGTAGTCGTCGAGCCGGGACGCGGAGTAGCCCCAGCTGTAGAGCGTCTCGATACTTGCGGGGCGGCGCGTGCGGTGCTCCCAGTCAACGAGATACAGACCGTCGTCTTCGTGGGGCCCGTAGAACGGTCGCCAGGCGCCGTTCTCCGGATACCAGTACTCGTCGTCCGCGACGGGAACGACGCAGCGCTCTTCGTCCGGAGACATGCGGATGGCGTTATGATCACTGAGACCGGCTTCACCGAGTACGTCGTCTCCGGCGATCGAGCGACGCTCGAGTCCGGTCACGACCATCCAGAGATCGCGAGAGTGGTCCACGAGCATCGTGCCGGGCGGATGCAGGCGCGGACGCCACACCGCAGGAAGCGGCGGTGCGTCAATCGCGAACGAGCGCTCGAGATCGAAACGAAATCCGCTTCCGAGACCGCCCTCGGCGCTCTCGTCCGCCGTTCCGGCATCGCCAAAACCACCTTCGGTCGGAACGCAGCCCTGTACGAGCCACGCCCCGACGAACGCAAAAGGGTACAAAAACTTTCTCATCTCATCCTCCTTCCGGGGTGACATCCCCGCTCTCTACCACGTTCACCATTTCGTATCCTTTGTCAAGGGGATAAGATGCCTCCATGCCGCATATCCCTCTCAAACCTAGAGCTATCCTGATCGACGTCATTCCCGACACCATGGGCGCGCGCACGGCAGGACGGCGTATGCTCGAACTCGAGTCGCTCGTCGGCACGTACGGAGGCATTATCGTCGTGAAACAGATCCAGAAACGAAGCGTGCCGGATTATCGAACCTATATCGGTTCCGGTAAGCTGGAAGAACTGGCGCAGATCGCCAAAAACGAACGGATCGAAGTGCTCATCATTAATAATTTGATGAAACCCGGGCAGATGTACAACGTCGCGGAATATCTGCGAAAGCAAAACCTACGGATGCAAGTGTGGGATCGCGTCGACCTGATCCTTAAAATCTTTGCCAAGCATGCCAAGACGTCGGAAGCAAAAATGCAAATCAAGCTCGCGGCCATCCGTCACATGGGTCCGCGCATTTTTGGCATCGGGCAGGAAATGATGCAGCAGGCAGGCGGAACGGGGACGCGCGGCGGACAGGGCGAAACGAATACGGAAGTCATGAAACGGCACATGTTCGAGCAGGAGAAGAAGACGAAACAGGATTTGGATCGGCTCGCCACGGCGCGCGAGGAACATCGTAAGCGCCGCGATCGCGTCGGGCTCAAGACCGTGTCCGTGGTCGGGTACACCAACGCCGGAAAATCGTCGCTCGTGAACGCGCTCACCAAAAAAGGCGCGCTGGTCGCGGACGCGCTCTTCGCCACACTCGATACGCATATCGGCAAACTCTGGTTTCCGGACCCCCCTCGGTCCCCCCTTCATAAGGGGGGAAGTGGGTATGGGACGGATGTGCTCATTTCCGATACGATCGGCTTTATCCAAGACTTGCCGCCCAAACTCATCGACGCATTCCGTTCTACGCTCGACGAAACCGTGGACGCGGATTTGCTCTTGCACGTGATCGACATAAGCGATCCGTTTCTGCACGAAAAAATCACGGAGGTGGAAGACGTGCTGACCAAACTCAAGGTGCAAGAGACGCCAAAGGTGTACGTGTTCAATAAAATTGACCGATTGAAACGCGTGCCGGAAACAAAGCTCACAAAAGACTATAAAGCGTACTTTCCCTTGTTCGTTTCGGCCTACAACGGAGACGGGTTGGAGACGTTGAAGGACGCCATCGGGAAACGGCTGGTATTATAAAGGCGACATGTCTTCCCGCATTTCTTTTGCCGCCCAAGAACCACGCCTGCTCAAAGCGGCGCGGATGGTTGTGAAAGGCTTGCCCGGCGGATGCCGGGCGATGCTCGTGGGCGGTTTCGTGCGTGATTGCCTGCTTGGGATCGCATCGAAAGACGCGGATCTCGAAACGTACGGAATTGAAGCGGAGGTGTTGGAGACGGTTTTGAAAGAGCTCTTTGACGACAAGATCGAGACCGTCGGGCGGAGCTTCGGCATCTATAAAATATTTCTTGGCGATGGATTTGATCTCGACGTCGCGATTCCGCGCCGCGAATCCAAAAGCGGATCGGGACATACGGGATTCGAGGTCGAGGGCGATCCGGAACTCGATCCGAAGGAGGCGGCGCGGCGGCGCGACTTTACGATCAACGCCATCGCGGCCGATCCAAAAACGGGCGAGCTGTTCGATCCGTTTAACGGACAAGACGACATCAAGGATCGGATCTTGCGCGTCGTGGACGGCTCGACGTTCGTGGACGATCCGTTGCGCGTGTATCGCGGCGTCCAATTCACGGCGCGCTTCGGTTTGCGCGTCGAGCCGTCCACGCTCGAACTCATGCGCCTCATGGTGGCGCGTGGCGAACTCGACACGCTTTCGAAAGAGCGCGTGACGGACGAACTCAAGAAACTTTTGTTGAAAGCGCCAAAACCGTCCGTCGGTTTCGAGCTCATGCGCACGCTCGGATTGATCCGCCGCGACTATCCGGAATTGCACGCGCTCATCGACACACCGCAGGAGCCCGAATGGCATCCGGAAGGCGATGTCTGGATCCATACGATGATGGTGATTGACGAGGCGGCGGGAATAGTAAGTCAAAACTCAAAACGCAAAAGCCAAAACTTTACGGAAGAGGAGCGTCTACAAGTGATGATGGGCGCGCTGTGCCACGATCTCGGCAAACCGAGCACGACCGCGCCCGGCGAAAAAGACGGCGTGCCGCGCGTCCGCTCAATCGGACACGAAGAGGCGGGCGTCACGCCGACGGAGGCGCTTTTCGACCGGTTCGCGTTCGGCGAATCCGTCCGACAGGCGTCGATCGCGTCGGCAAAAGATCATTTGAAGCCGGGTATGCTTTGGCGTCAACTTGAAAAAGGAACGCTTACCGAAGAGGCCTATGTGAACGCCGTGCGCAAACTCATCAAACGCACCAAGCCGACGAGCTGGCGCGTGCTCCTTGCCATCTCCGAGGCCGATCACTTTGGACGAGGGCTTCCGGACATCAAACACGAACCGTATGCGGTCGGCGAAACCTTTGCGCGCATGGTCGAAGAACACCGCCTCGACGGCGAAGGGATCAAACCGCTCCTTCTTGGTCGAGATCTGCAAGCGCTCGGAATGAAGCCCGGACCGCTCATGGGACGATTGCTAAAAGAGATTGAGCGGCTGCGGGACGAGGGAAAAATCAAAACCAAAAAAGACGCGCTCGCCTACGTGAACCGATTTACGTTCACGAGCAATCCATTCGAATAACGAGTAACAAAAAAACCCGCTTCTCGTCTTGCGACGCAGAAACGGGGCTAGGGCGGGCCGCGACCGGAGCGAGAGGCTTTCACGCCGCCTTCGTCTTCTCCTTCGCGGCCATCGAAGGGAGGAGGTTGAGCTGGCCGCTACCCTCCTCGCCGTCGGACGAGTCGATCTCGGCCTTGGGTGCCTCGATCGCGCCGGAACTGCTCCAGTCGGACGACGGCATGAGCTTGCCCGACCGAAAGTGGATGTAGGCGTGACTGACCTTCGCCAGATCATGCCCCTTGACCTCCACCTCGTAGTACAGCTCGTTGAGGTCCTTGTCCTTTTCGAGCTGCACGACCAGCCCCACGTCACCGTAGTCGTAGAGACCCTGCTTCAGGTCCACTTTGTACAACTTGTCGGTGAAGTAGTACATCGCGTCCCACTCCTTCGGGAACGCGGGGGCCTGATCCACGTAGTTCGGCAAGGTCGCCCAGCCGACGAATACGCCGAGCCTGCCGTTCGGCTGTCTCTTGATGACTTCACGAAGACGGAACCGATTCGCGACGAGAAAGGCGTTCACCTCCTCCTCGTCGAGCGACTCCTCGAGGAACTCGATCCGCAGGGGCATAACGCCCTCCTTTCGTAGAAAATGTAACAGGTGCGGGTAAACCCATAAATGCCATGGGCAGGCAAGATTGTCAAGGGATCGACGAAAGCTTACGCTAACGCTCGGACTTACTCTTTTTCGCTATCCTATGCTGAAAACCTACGAAGCAAAGACCTTCAATCTTGGCCCTTTGGATGGGTTGTCCGAAACGCAAATCGCCGAGCATCTCAAGCTCTATGCGGGGTACGTCAAAAATACGAACGCGCTGCTTGAAAAGATCGAGTCGCACAAACAGAACTCGGAAACGATGGCGATCGAGCTCTCGGAGCTCGTGCGTCGGCTCGGTTTCGAATTCAACGGCATGCGTTTACACGAGTATTACTTCTCGCAATTCGAAAAGTCCGAAGGCGCGAAAGACGCGTTGCAAAACGCCTTGGCGACACAGTACGGATCATTCGACGCGTGGAAAAATCAGGCCTCGGCGACGGCCATGATGCGCGGCATCGGCTGGGTCTTACTCGTGCAGGACGAAACGAACGATAACCTGCTCACGACCTGGGTCACGGACCACGAACTCGGACAACTCGGCGGACAGAAAATCCTGTTCGCGCTCGACGTGTGGGAGCATGCGTACACGGTGGACTACAAACCGACGGAGCGCGCGAAGTACGCCGAGGCGTTCTGGAAAAATCTCAATTGGCAGAAGGCGGAAGATCGCTACCAAGGGAACTAGTTTATAGATGACGATTCAGGCTTCAAGCTCATGAGCGTCCTGATGCATATCAAAGGACTCGACAAGGCGCACGGATCGCGCGTCTTGTTTGAAGACGCGTCGGTTTCGATTTCGGACGGTGATAAGATCGGCTTTATCGGCCGGAACGGCGCGGGCAAATCCACGCTCCTGCATATGATCGTGGATGATGAAAAACAGGACGCGGGCGAGATCGTCGTGCATCCGGCGTGTCGACTCGGCTATCTCAAGCAGCACGAAGACGTGCAAGAAGGCGAAACGGTCATCGGCTATTTGCAACGCATTTCGGACAAGGAAGAGTGGACCTGCGCCAAGATGGCCGGGCGATTCGATCTCAAGAAAGAGCGGCTGCATCTCCTCTACGAATCCTTGTCCGGCGGCTATCGCATGCGCGTGAAGCTTGCCGCCATGCTTTTGCATGAACCAAATCTTTTATTATTGGACGAACCGACGAACTTCCTCGACTTGCAAACGCAGCTCTTGCTCGAACGGTTTTTGCAGGAGTGGAACGGGGCATTCGTGATCGTGTCGCATGACCGCGAATTCCTGCGCAACACCTGCGAGCAAACGCTGGAGGCCGAACGCGGTAAACTGTTTTTGTTCCCGCGCCCCATCGACGAATATCTCGCGTTCAAAGAAGAAAAGCTGGCGCTCGACGTAAAGTACAATCAAAACGTCGAGGCGCAGAAAAAACATCTTGAAGCGTTCATCAACCGATTCCGCGCCAAGGCGTCCAAGGCGACGCAAGCGCAATCGAAAATGAAACAGCTCCGAAAATTGAAGACGATCGATATCGCAAGCGCGCTCAAAACGGTGAAAATCCGTATTCCTGCCGTGGATCATCGCAAGCAATTTGCGGTGCGGACGTTGCGACTCACCATCGGGTATCACGATTTCGTCGTGGCGAAAGACGTTTCGTTCGAGATCGATCGCGGGGAACGCGTCGCGATTTTGGGCGAAAACGGCGAGGGAAAATCCACGCTCTTGAAGACGTTGGCGGGCAAGATCGATAAACTCGAGGGAACGTTTACCTGGAACAACCGTCTCACGCTCGGGTATTACGACCAACACGCACCGGACACGCTTTACTCCGCCGATACGGTCGGCGCGTATCTGGAACGCATCGCGCTTCCCGGAACGGAAAAAGAGGACATGATGCGCATGACCGGCGATTTTCTTTTTCCGAAAGACGATCTCGAGAAGACGATCGGCATGCTTTCCGGCGGCGAGCGCTCGCGCCTCGTACTCGCCGGACTGCTTCTTTCGCGTCCGGAAGTCCTGTTGCTTGACGAACCGACCAACCATCTCGATCTCGAGACGGTCGAGGCGCTCGGCAACGCGCTACGCCGCTGGAACGGCACTGTGTTTCTCATCTCGCACTCGCGCACGTTCGTGAACCTCGTGGCAACGCGTATCTTGGACGTACGCGACGGGACGGTACGCTCGTATCCGGGGACGTACGAAGAATACGTGTACGACGTAGCGAAGGAGGAAGGGGTGGTCACGAAAAAAGAACAAAGAGCAGAGAGCAGAGAGCAGGAACGGGCCGTGACCAAAACCGAACGCTACGAAAAGCAGAAAGAGTTGAAGCGTACCATCTCCAAAGTCGAAAAGCAGCTCGATACTTTGGAAGAAGAACGCTCCGGTATCATGAAATTGTTCACACAAGATCCCGCCAGGTTTGATTTGGAGCGCACGAAACGTCTCTCGACACTCGAAGCGATGATTCAGCATTCGGAAGCGGAATGGAGCCGGTTAACGGAGGAGCTATCCCAAAAAGATCAATAAAAAATCAATAAAAAAACCCCGCTTTGGCGGGGCTTTATCCTGGTGGGACGGGATGGGTTCGAACCATCGACCGCCGAGGTATAAGCTCGGTGCTCTAACCAGCTGAGCTACCGTCCCGGGACCGTGAACGGTCAACAGATGACAGTTTACAGTAGGCAATCAAAACTACTAGCTACTAGCTACAAGCTACTAGCCCCTTCGTCAAGGATCGTTTATGCTGCGGCCATGGAACAAGCTACGTGGACGGTTGAGGGCGGAGACACGGGAGAACGGCTCGACGTCTTTCTTGCGTTTGCCCTTCCCGACCGGTCACGTTCAGGCATTCAAAAACTGATCAAAAACAAACACGTGACGGTGAACGGGGCTTCGGCCACGGTGCATCGCTTCTTGAAAGAGGGTGACAAGGTGATGTGGGATGGGGGGGAGAGCGTAACACGCAACGCGCAACATATAACGGAAAACGCCCCTTCAGACGTTACGCCCTACGCTCTACGCGATTTGATCGTGGAAGAAACCGACGGATGGATCGTGCTCGACAAACCGACCGGCCTCCTCGTCCACGCCGACGCGAAGACAAAGGAAGGCACGCTCATAGACGTGATACTCGCGCATGATCCTTCCATCGCAAAAATCGGCGAGGATCCCGTGCGGCCCGGCATCATGCATCGGTTGGACCGCGAGGTGAGCGGGCTCATGGTCGTTGCGAAAACGCAACACGCCTATGACGAGCTTAAGCGACAATTTGCCTCGCGCGAAGTGCGAAAAATCTATCTTGCGATGTGTCACGGTTCGCTCCCCGATGAAGAAGGTGATATCAAATTTCGTATCGCGCGCTCCACGACGCAGCCGCGCATGGCCGCGCGTCCGTCGCACGAGGAGGAAGGAAAGGCGGCCTGGACGCATTACCGCGTAAAAGAACGGTTCAAGGGCGCGACGTTGGTCGAGTTGGAAATTCTTTCCGGACGTACGCACCAAATCCGCGCGCACATGCACGCCATGCAATGTCCGGTCATGGGGGACGCGCTATACGCCATCAAGAACACGGAGCGGAACGTCAAAGCGCCTCGGCTCATGCTGCAAAGCGTCGAGCTCGAGTTCACGGATCCGGACTCCGGAGATCGCAAACACTTCGAGCTCGCGCCGATTCCGGAATTCGAAACGCTGGCGGAGGAATTTAGAAATTCATAACTTATAACTCAGAACCCAAAACTTTTTGGACTTCCTGCCTGTTCTGGGTTCTGGGTTCTAAGTTCTAAGTTCAAAATATGATCATCACCATCTCCGGCGTACCGGGATCCGGAAAAACATCCGCGGGAAAAATCGTCGCGGAAAAACTCGGTTTACGTTTCTACTCCATCGGCGGCTTGCGCGCCAAGATGGCCGAGGAACGCGGTATCACCATCGACGAGTTAAACGTGCTCGGCGAGAAAAACCACTCAACCGACACAGACGTGGACGCCTACCAAAAAAAGCTCGGCGAAACCGAAGACAACATCATGATTGAAGGCCGCCTGTCTTGGCACTTCATTCCCAATTCATTCAGGATTTTTCTTTCCTGCGAACCGGATGAGGCGGCGCGACGCATCTTTCTCGCGAAGCGACAAGGCGCGCGAACGGACGAACCCGAATACGAGAGCGTCGCGGATGCGCGCAAACGACTCGACGAGCGTATGGCTTCGGATCGGCGCCGTTATCGGGCGATTTACGACGTGGACTATCAGGACCCGAGTCATTACGACCTCGTGGTCGACACGACAAAACTCGACGGCGCCGAGGCAACGGTAACCGCCATATTGGACGCGCTTAAGACGCGCCTCGCGTGAGCCGATCCCGTCGGCTACACTATGGACAATATGAGAAAACAGCTTTCAGGTTTTCGCTTTCAGGTTTTCGTTTTGGCGGCCGCCTTACTCCTGCCTCCCGCATCCCTCCTCCTTCCTGCTCCCGTACAAGCGCAAAGCGGTTCACAGACGATCAATTTTACGGCATCGACGTTTTCCGCCAATAAGTACGTCGTGCGCGCCGACGGGATCGACGGCGCGCAAATCAACGTGACGGTAAAAAACGACTTCTACGGTTCGCTGGAAGGTGCGACCGTGGAGCTCATGTCCGATCGCGGCGCGCAGGATGAAATCATTATGTTAAATGCCGTGACCAATAGTGCGGGTCGTGCGAGTTTTCTTATTCGCTCGCTTCGCAACGGCGTCTCGACGATCACGGCGACGGTGAACGGCCGGCTTTTCCCCAAAACGATCGAGATGACGTTTGAACAAGGTCTTGCGCTGCAACTTCCGGTCGGCGCACTCATTAAAATCCCGGACGACAGCGATGCCATGACCCTGTCAGACACGGCCGTCTACTACTACGCTTCGAACGGAAAACGATATGTGTTCCCCAACGAAAAAGTCTATTACACATGGTATCCGGATTTCGGAAACATGCGCATCCTGACGATTGAAGAGATGGCCCTGATCCCGATCGGAGGAAACATCACCTATCGTCCCGCCTCAAAACTCGTAAAATTCCAAACCGATCCGAAAGTATATCTCCCCACCAAAGGCGGTATCCTGCGCTGGGTCAAAACCGAAGAGATCGTGCGCACCTGGTTTGGACAGGATTGGAACGCGAACGTCGATGATATCTCCGAAGCCTTCCATGTAAACTATACGTTCGGCGATCCGATCGAGGGGCCGTACGACGTCTCACTCCAAGTCATCGCCGATACTGCGCGCACGGTGAACGAACACATCGGACTCGGAAAACCGTAGGGTGGCGTGTAAAGATTACTTCGCCTCGCGCAACTTCACCACCTTCTGCTCGCGCAAACGCTTTTTGGAGCCGCGGACGAAGCCGATGTCCTTGCGACGCGTCTTGATCTTCTTCACGATCTCGATCTTTGCGATGATGGGCGATGCGATCGGATAAATGCGCTCGACACCGATCCCGTCGGAGACTTTGCGGACCGTCATGGTCTTGGAAATGCCGGTTCCGCCGATCTTCAACACCAAGCCCTCGAACACCTGGACGCGTTCTTTTTCTTCACCCTTGGTGTTCACGTCCTTGATTTTCTGGTGGACGCGGATGGTCATGCCGGTTTCGATCTGCGAGGGTTCGATCGTGGCCGGGAATTGCGTGATTTCGGGCATAGAGTGGACGGTAGGGGTAGGCGGTAGGGAGTGGACAGAATGGACTGCAAATTAGCGGAGATTGGGAAAAGAGTCAAGAGCCATTCCTCTCATCTTATTAGCCAAGATCATCTGGCTAACCCCTGGCTTTTTCGATTTCTCTTTGCGTGTGCCGAATGATGCTCGAGCGAAGATCGGATAATTTGTCGTCTAAATAGTCTTTGGTAACCATGACCGCACGCATACGGATTTGCTCACGTTCCAAGGCAATAAAACGTTCATCTGTTTGCTGGGAAAACTCGTGGATGACTTCCAAGACCTCGGCATGAGAGGCATCTATCTTTGCATCGAGTGTGCCTATCTTTGCATCGAGCTTTGCATCGAGTGTGCCTATCTTTGCATCGAGCTTTGCATCGAGTGTGCCTATCTTTGCATCGAGCTTTGCGTCAAGCATTACTTCAATAGCCGAAAGCAGCTCTTGATTCGAGGCGCCGCCGGAAGGGACTTTCATATTCATATGATACACCACGTTCCATGGGTTGAACGGGATGTCAATACCTCGTAGGGGCACGATATATCGTGCCCCTACATCACCCTCTTCAAATATCTCCCCGTCCAGCTCTTTTTATTCTTGGCGATGTCCTCCGGACGACCTTCGGCCACGATCATTCCGCCCTTCATCCCGCCCTCGGGGCCCATGTCGATCACGTGATCGGCGAGACGGATGATATCGAGGTTATGCTCGATGACGAGTACGGTGTTTCCTTTCTCCACAAGCGCGTTCAATACGACCATGAGTCGCTTGATGTCTTCGAAGTGCAGACCCGTGGTCGGTTCGTCGAGGATATAGAGCGTTTTACCCGTGGCGCGACGCGACAGCTCCGTCGAGAGTTTGACGCGTTGCGCCTCGCCGCCGGAGAGCGTCGTGGCAGGCTGGCCGAGACGCACATAACCTAGACCAACCTCGTGCAACACCGAGAGCTTGTCGTAGATAAGCGGTTGGTCGACGAAAAAGCGACGCGCCTCCTCGACCGTCATGTCGAGCACGTCGGCGATGTGCTTGCCGCGCCAGGCGATTTCGAGCGCTTCCGCGTTATAACGCTTGCCGTTGCACTCGTCGCATTCGACGTACACGTCGGGCAAGAATTGCATCGCGATCTGAACGTACCCGTCGCCGGAACACGCTTCGCAGCGACCACCGCCTTTGACGTTAAACGAGAATTTACCCGCGCCGAATCCGCGCGTCTTCGCTTCCGGAATTTCGGTGAACAGGTCGCGGATAGATGTGAACACGCCGGTGTATGTCGCCGGATTGGAGCGTGGCGTGCGTCCTATCGGCGACTGATCTACCGATACGATCTTATCGATGTGGTCGATGCCTTCGATTTTCTTGTGCTCTCCCGCAAGATCTTTTGATCCGTAGAAATGCGTTGAAAGCGCCCGACCTAAAATATCAAGCACGAGCGTGGACTTCCCCGAGCCCGACACGCCCGTGACGCACACCAACTGGCCGAGCGGAAATTTTACGTCGATGTTTTTGAGATTGAAACCGTTCGCGCCACGGACGGTGATCGTTTTTCCGTTTCCTTTCCGACGCGTCTTCGGAACTTCCAACGACTTCTTGCCCGATAGGTACAGTCCCGTCTCTGATTCCTTGTTCTTTTTGATTTCCGCTATGGTGCCTTGCGCGACGATCTCCCCGCCGTATTCGCCGGCGCCGGGTCCCACGTCCACGATGTGATCGGCGGCCCGCATCACGGCTTCATCATGCTCTACGACGATCACGGTGTTTCCGAGATCACGCAGACGTTTGATCGTATGAATCAGCTTGTCGTTGTCGCGTTGATGCAAACCGATGGAAGGCTCGTCGAGAATATAAATAACGCCGGACAATTCCGAACCGAGTTGCGCCGCGAGACGCACGCGCTGGGCCTCGCCGCCGGAAAGCGACATGGCGGATCGATTGAGCGTGAGATAGTCGAGACCGACTTCCACCAAGTTCGTGATGCGACGCTTCACCTCGCCCGCGATTTGATCGACCACCAGGCGCTCGCGTTGCGAAAGACCCGCGATATCGGACTTTGCCTTGGCCGGGCGTTTTCCGAGCGCCACGAAGAACGCGTGCAGCTCGTTGAGGGGAAGCCGTACCAAATCGGCGATCGTTTTATCGGCCACGCGTACGGCCAGCGCCTCTTTGCGCAAACGATGACCCCGGCAGACGGGACATGTGAGTTCGCGCATATATTGCTCGATCTCTTTTTGGACGTATTCGGAATCGGTTTCCCTGTGTTTGGCATCGAGCATGGCGAGGATACCCTCCCAGCCGGAGGCTGATCCGCCTTCGGCGGAGCATTCACCCGCTTGGCCCGAGTCGCCGTTCAACAACACGTTCAGCTGCTTCGTCGTGAGTTCCGAGACCGGTTGGTTGACCGTGAAGCCATACTTCGCTCCGACCTGTTCGAGCTGCTTAAGCTGTGCCGTTTGGGATCCGGCGATGCGCGTCCAGGGCTTCACGGCGCCTTGCGCGAGGGTAAGCCGCTTATTAGGGATGACAAGCTCCGGTTCAAGCACGAGCTTGATGCCGAGACCGGTACAGTCGGGGCAGGCGCCATGCGGCGAGTTAAACGAAAATAATCGCGGCTCAAGCGGCGGCAAGCACACGCCGCAGTCCATGCAATACAGCGACTGTGACAAGGCGATTTCCTCGCCCGTCTCTTCCGACAACAAGATCACCATGCCCTTGCCGAGATCAAGTGCGCGCTTTACGAGCTCGGTCGCGGCCTCGAGCGTGATCGTGGATTCCCGCTCCATGCGCCGGACCACGGCTTCGATCGTATGCGGCACGGTCTTGTCGACACGCGTCTGCAGGAGCTCGCCGATTTTGGCGAGCGTTCCGTCGAAACGTGCTTCGTGAAAACCCGCGTCGCGCACACCCTTCAGCGCGACTTTATGTTCGCCCTTCACCTCGCGCACGATCGGGGCCAGCACCGACACCGTATTTGATGCAATCAAATCAAGGAGCATGCCCGCGATGTCTTGCGGCCTCTGCTCGGAAACCGGCTTGCCGCAGCTCGTGCAATGGACGCGGCCGGCGCGCGCATAGAGCAGGCGCAGGTGATCGTACACTTCGGTCACGGTGCCTACGGTTGACCGCGGATTATGCGACGTGGATTTTTGATCGATGGCGACCGTCGGCGAAAGCCCTTCGATCGAATCAACGTCCGGTTTGTCCTGCAGCTCCATGAACTGGCGCGCATACGAGGACATGCTTTCCATGTAGCGGCGCTGGCCCTCGGCGTGAATCGTGTCGAACGCCAAAGATGATTTGCCCGATCCGGACAAGCCCGTCATGACGATAAACGCGTTTTTCGGCAGATCCAATGACACGTTCTTCAGGTTGTTGACCCGCGCGCCCTTGATGGAAATTTTCTGCAACGAATTCTTTGACGACATGTTGGCGGCGACACTAACAGAAAAAAGGAACAGCGACAAGGGGCCCATGGCGGCCCCTTGTTTTCGTCCTGTTCTTTTTCGCGTCACGGCGCGCATCTCGTGCCAAGCACGTCGCGCGGCTTGCATTGGGCGGGAAACGGTATCAAGGGAAGAAGAGGCGACCAGACTCGTTCGCTTCCGCCCGCTCCGGATGGACACCATGCGCATACGAAGTCCAAGCCCGGCGCGTTTAACCCGTTGCATTGGATCGGGAACACTGTCGCACTTTGTCCGTTATTGGGACGGAAGCAGGGCGTACTATCGCTTACTTCGATTTCGCACACTTTAAACGGATAGTCCGGATCGGCATTGCCTCCGGCAGTTACATCAACAATGCGGCTCCCGAGACTCCGAGGAACGACCGGGACGCAACTTCCATTCGAGCACTGCCCATCAGAATCGCAGGGTTCGCCGGGCTGGTTGCCGGACGTCGTCCAACAGATCTTCCAACTATCGATACAGCTGCCGTACTGGGCGTCGCATTGGTTCTCCTCAAGACACGGGGAACCTTTTTCGCCGGTAGAACATACACTAATGTCTCGAACGTCTTGTATGATCTCGGTCCCAATACCGGCGTATACTCCGGCACTTCCGCCTATCGTTTCTCCGACGAGCTCGAGCGCGGCCTTACGAGCCCCGGAAGGAATTAGGTTCCAAATCATAGCTCCTCCTCCGGCTAATATGGCGCCCCCTGGTGCGCCAATTCCTGCTGTCACAACTCCCACGGCGACACCTCCCGCTAAGGCGGCGGTGCCGACATCGACATCTTCTTCTCCGATAGATGATCCGACTTGACGGCCGGCTCCGCCGCCTGTTCGCGCCACTTCACCGGCTCCTTCTGTGGAGAAGACATAGTTCACTCCCGCGACGCAACGCTGGCCCTCGCCGCAATCGCTGCCAGAGGTGCATCGTGCGTTCTTGATCGCTTCGGGTAATGCCAGATCGGCACACTCGATGGGTTCCGGCGGCGCGAACGTGAGAAGTACCGTGTTCGGATTCACCGTCGACAGAATGGTGTACGCGCCGAGGACGATCAGCATGCCGACGATGGCGTCCACGATGATCTTTTTACCCGCCTGAATGTCGCCGATGCTCGCGCCCACGAGATAGCGGAATCCTCCGTACACGACCATCACGATCGCGACGACCAAAACGACGGTCACGAGATAGCGATACGCCACGTTGATGTAATCCGCCAGTCCGGCGACTTGGTCGATGCCGCCAATCGGAACGGCGAGCTTCATCGGCAACAGAGCCGCCTTTGCTTGGCGCTCTTCGCATGCGGCGATTTGCTGCTCCACCTGCGCATCGCCGAACGCTAAACGCGCGCCGCGATCTTCCGTGCAACTCGAGTTTGGATCCGCGTTGCACTCCTCGCAAATCTCTTCGCGATAGGTCGTCTCGTAGTTAATGGCACCTTTCCCCCCATCGGCGGAGCAACGGGCGCGACACAGGCCTAAAAGCTCCTCGCGACGGGCGGGGGTCAGGCTCATGGCGCCCACGACCGTGGAAACCGGTGAATTGCCGGTGAAATTTCCATCGGAACCTCGGGGCGTGTAAATGAACGACCACGCGTCATCGGTCGCGGGAATCCCGGAGTCAACCGTATGGTGGTTGCATGTGCGCGTCGTTTCATCCTGACACCAACAACTGAATATCACGTTCGCGGCGGAGACCGGAGCCGGAAGCGCGGGGATGAAGGTCGTCGCGAGAAGTGCGATCAGGAACAGGCGTGAAAGGAGCGATCGCATATGCTAGGGAGTCTTCACGTTCTCAAGAAATTGATCCGCGATGAAATTCAGGGCTTCGGCGGACGGCGCGCCCTGGACTTTTACGCCGTTGAAAAAGAACGTCGGCGTTCCCTCTACGCCCGCCTTCAATCCGGCCAGGAGATCGGCTTCGACGAGCGGACGCGTTTGCGCCGAGTCGAGACAGGTGACGAACGCGTTCGTGTTCAACCCGATCTCGCTCGCGATCCGAGTCAAATCTTCATCGGCGAAGGATCGTTGATCGAGCAGAAATAATTTGTCGTGATACGCCCAGAAATTTCCCTGCTCCTGCGCGCAACGGGCCGCCATGGCCGCCTTCGTCGCGCCGGGGTGCAGATCTTCCAACGGAAAATCGCGGATGATGAGACGGATATCGCCCGCACGCTCGATGGCGAGCTCGCGCACGGACTCGAACGTTCTTCGACTGAACGGGCAGGCGTAGTCCAGGAATTCGACGATGGTGAGCGACGCGTCGGCCGGACCCTGCGAAGGAGCCTTGAGGTCGGCAAGCGCGGCCAAGTCTGCCGGCGTCACGTTCCGGTTGGCGGCGAGCTTGCTCGCCGTGGACTGAAGTCGCTCTTCCAGAAACGGATTCGCCTCGCCCCGTTGAATCGCCTGATAATATAAAATGGTTTGCCGGGCAAAGAACACGACTCCGACCCCCAAGAGGACGGCAAAAAGGATGCCGAGCAGCTTCCAAACGGACATAGGTTGCATTGTATCACGTCGGATCTGCGATGGTTGACGCTTCGGCCATCCGGAGCTACCGTTTGCCCGATATGAGACAAACGATTCTCGCCATCGCCATGATCACGCTTTCCGCCCTTTTGACGGGCGCGGTTCTGCTTCAGCAGCGCGGTTCCGGCCTTGGAGCGGCCTTTGGCGGTGACAGCACCGTGTTCCGCACCAAGCGAGGACTTGAAAAAGGCCTGTTCTACGCCACGATCGCTCTCTCTTGCCTCTTTTTCGGTACGGCGATCGTGAACCTGCTTCTGGTGTAAGATCGGGGTAATCTCCCCGTGCCTCTCCGTTCCATGGAATCTTTTTTTCAACGTCTCCGGTCGACGTGGCAGCGCATCTTTTTCTGGCAGGCGCCGCCGGCCGACGGTTCGGAGGAGTTCACGCCGCATCCTCATGCGGACCATGGTCTTGTTCTTGCCCTGACTTCAAAGAAACGCATTCCTCGCTGGAAACAGCTTCGGTTTTTGAATCGCGTCCTGACGGTGAAAGAACGGCGGTTATTTTGGGGCGCGCTCGCCCTGGCCACCGTGGCGATTTTGATCGGCGGCATCGACTTGATCCGCTCAAACACAAAACTCGTCCCGGCAGCCGGCGGCACGTTCACCGAAGCCGTCGTCGGTACGCCGAAACTCGTGAACCCGCTGTTCTCGCAAGGCAATGACGTGGACCGCGACCTGGTCGCGTTGATTTTTTCCGGCCTGTTCAGACTGGACGGGCATTTGCAGGCGATTCCCGATCTCGTCGAGGCCTATCAATGGCTTGACGGAGAAAAAACCCTGGAAGTGCGTTTACGCGCCGACGCGCGATTCCATGACGGCGCGCCCGTGACGGCGGACGACGTCACGTTCACCTACGAATCGATCAAGGATCCCGCGTGGCGCAGCCCGCTCCTCTCCACGTTTCGCGACATACGGATCGTGCGCATCGATGAACGCACGGTTCAATTCCTGCTCCCGCAAGCGAATCCCCTGTTTTTGAACGAGCTGACCGTCGGTATTCTTCCGGTCCATCTGTGGGACGACATTGCGCCGTCAAACGCCCATCTTGCCGATGCCAATCTCAAACCGATCGGCAGCGGACCCTATCGCGCCGTCTCGTATACGCGTGACGGTCGCGGCGCCATTCTTCACTTCCATCTGTCGCGCTTCACCGGTTATTACGGCTTGCAACCGTTTGTCGATGAAATCCGGTTCCGATTTTATCCGGATAAAGCCGGCGCATTACAGGCCGTCACCAACGGACTTGCGGATGCGGTCGGATTCATTTCATGGAGCGAGGCGTCCCGCCTTCGCGGCGACCAATTTCACGCCGTCAGCCTGGACCTTCCGCAGGAAACGATCGCGTTTTTCAATACCAAGGACCGTTTGCTGAAGGATGAAAAACTGCGGCTGGCGCTGGCGCTTGCGGTAGACCCGGCCGAGCTCGCGAGCCTCGTGAGCGATCGCGCGAGACCCGTGAATTCGCCGTATCCGTTCCTGAACGACACGTCGAGCACCATCCCGAATCTGGATCAGTCACGCACCATGCTTGATGAACTCGGTTGGAAACTCGCGGAAGGCGCGAATGTGCGCACCAATGCGAGCTCGACGCTTATGCTTACCATCGACGTGCCAAACCAACCGGACTTGATCGCGCTTGCCGAGCTTCTCAAGCGCCGTTGGTCGCTCGTGGGCGCGCAAGTGGACGTTCGCGCCGATGATGACGCCGCGCTTCTTCGAGACGCGCTTGCCACGCGCATCTATCAAGTCCTGGTATGGAACATTCTGATTCCTCCGGACCAGGACCTTACGCGTCTTTGGGGGAGCGCATTCGCCGAGGGGTCGCGCGGTTTGAACCTAGCGAACCTTACCGACCGCGACGTGGACACGGCGCTTGAACGGGTGAAGAACGCCACCACGAGCGAGCGGATTATCGAAGCACAGCTCATCGCCTCGCAAGCCATCAAAAAACGCATCCCGGCTTTGTTCTTGCTCCGCCCGGCTGAAGCGTATATCGTTTCGCGCCGCGTTCACGGGGTGGCCGATGTGCGCATTTCGCGTCCGAGCGACCGGTTCTCGGATATCGCCCAGTGGTACGTGCGAGAGCGTCGAAGCTGGCAATAACGCAATAAGGAGGGATTGACGATGATCGAAAAAAGTCACACCATGCGGCCACTCGTGTCGAGATGTGGCCGCAATAGAGCTCATCAAAACCAGCTGGGGGGCGAGTGGCGGAATTGGTAGACGCACTGGCTTCAGGAGCCAGCGACCGCAAGGTCATGAGAGTTCGAGTCTCTCCCCGCCCACCAGCTGGTTTTGAAATCAAGCAGGACGCACCCCGCCGACGGCGGGGCGACCGCTACGGATAAAAAAGAACCCCTACACCGTGTCGGGGTTTTCAGTTGGCCGCGGGCGTACCGGCGCGCAACGTATCGCGCGCTCGATACGTGATCGCCTTGACCGCGTCTTTGGCCGCCACGGGGACGCGGGCGTCGGAAGAGACGCGCTCCATGATCGTCGTGAGCCCGTCGGCGAGATCGTACCGAGAGGCCTCGCGTCGGATCCGCTTATCGACGTTTTGCGCGGTGAGCGTCACGCGCTCGTCGCCGAGCTCCTTCAGCGCGTGCATCGCGTCGTGGTAGACGCGCTCGTAGCCGAACGCGTGCACGCGATCTCGACCCTCGGCCGACTCGCATTCGGTGCGCGCGGCGATCAGCTTATAGGTTCCTTTGACCAACGCATCCACGCGCCGGCCGACCGCTTTCAGAATGTTCATCTTCTACTCCCTTCCCAGTCTATCTAACCGAGAATGCCATTACTTGAGCAGAAAAATCGTCCTTTGTCAACCATGATTCTCTCATTGATTCTCTCATGCATGGGATGATGAATCGCTTGACTCGGGGAAAAATGCGTGATATCCTATTGAACGTAACGGTTTTCGCCAGCGACCGGACGTGATCCGATCACCCCGAAAGTCGTGACACTACAATTTATCAGAGTTACGCAGACGGCAAATCCTTTTTCGCTGTCTTATGGGTCATAAACGACCCTTTAACCTAGAATATGGATCAATACAACCAAAAATCGACAGGGGCGTCCGGCGGCGGATCGTCCCGCTCTTCGGCGTTCTCTCAGCGCCGAACGCCCAAAGGACGCCCGCCGTCCTCGGGAGGGGCGAACTTCAAGACGGGCGGACAAAGCCTGAAACAGGGCTTTGCCAAGGAAGAGCGCGGCGGAAGCCGAGCTCAGCTCGGACCGTCGGACAAACATGAGGTCAAAAAGCGCAAGCGCGGACCCATGGGTGGCGCCTTTCAAGCCGCTCCCCGCATGAGCACCTTCAAGCATCAGCCGTTCCGCAAAACCGGTACGGACAAAGACACGCTTGAAGGCGACCAACGCCTTAAAGTGATGGTAGTCGGCGGCAACGAGGAAGTCGGCCGCAACTGCACGGTGCTTGAATACGGTAACGATATTCTGATCATCGACCTGGGTCTTCAGTTTCCGGACGAAGACATGCCGGGCGTGGACTACATCATTCCAAACCTCTCCTGTCTCAAGGGCAAGGAAAAAAATATTCGCGGCGTCGTGATCACTCACGGTCACTACGACCACATCGGCGGCGTTCCGCATCTCGCGCCCAAGCTCGGCAACCCGCCGATTTTCGCGACGGACATCACCTGCGGCATCATCGCCAAGCGGCAGGAAGACCATCGCGACAAGCCCAAGCTTAACCTGTTCTCGATCAAGCGCGACGACGTATTGCAGCTCGGCAGCTTCAAGGTGGAGTTCTTCGGCGTCTCGCACTCGGTGCCGTCCTCGGTCGGCGTGATCATCGAAACGCCGGTCGGCCTCATCGTGCACACCGGCGACTTCAAGCTTGATCCGAGTCCGAGTTCCCAGTCCGTGCAGGAAACGGAAAAGATCATGAAGCTTGGAGAACGCAACGTGCTTGCGCTCATGATCGACTCGACGAACGCATCAAAACCCGGCCGTCAGATGCTGGAAATCGATATTCAGACGAATATCGACGAGATCATCAAGAACGCCAAAGGCCGCATCATCATCGGCACGTTCGCGTCGATGATCGCGCGCGTCCAACAAATCATCAAGGCGTGCGAGCATCAGGGTCGCAAGGTCGCGGTCGAAGGATTTTCGATGAAATCGAACGTCATGATCGCGCAAGAACTCGGATATATGGATGTCCAAAAAGGCACGATTATCGACACGCGCGACATCCACAAGTACCCGCGCGAAAAGACGGCCGTGATCTGTACCGGCGCCCAGGGCGAGGAACGTGCCGTGCTCATGCGCATCGCAAACCGCGAACACCCGACCCTCTCGATCGAACCGGGCGACACGATCGTGTTCTCGAGCTCGGTCATTCCGGGAAACGAGCGCTCGGTGCAACGCGTGAAAGATACGCTCTATCGCGAAGGCGCGGAGGTCATCCACTACAAGATGATGGACGTCCACGCGGGCGGTCACGCGCAACAGGAAGACCTCGTGGACATGCACAAGATGGTGAAGCCAAAATATCTCATTCCGATTGAAGGTCACTACTCCTTCTTGTGCGAACATGCGAAGGCGGCCGTCAACGCGGGATTCCCGCCGGATCGCATCTTCATCGCGGATAACGGGCAGGTGATGGAGTTCGACAAGAACGGCAACGGTCGGCTGACGAATGAGAAAGTCGACACGACGTACGTGTTCGTAGACGGCCTCGGCGTCGGCAACACGAATCAGGTGGTGTTGCGCGACCGTCAGCAACTCGCGGGTGACGGCGTCGTCATCGTGGTCGCGGTCGTGGACGGCAAAACCGGCGAACCCGTGGCGACGCCCGACATCGTCTCGCGCGGCTTCGTGTTCATGAAGGAACATCAGGAGTTGATCGCGCAGGCACGACACAAGTCGCATGCAATTCTTAAGGACAGCGTGTCGCGCGTCAAAGGCGCGGGCATCGACATGTCGCTTCTCAAGGACAAGTTGCGCGACGAAATGGGCGAATTTCTCTTCATCAAAACAGAGCTTCGTCCGATGATCATTCCGGTGATCGTGGAGGTCTAGACCCCCTCCAACTCCCCCTTCGTAAGGGGGAGAGCAACCAACCCGCCCTTCGGCGGGTTTTGCGTACCCGACGGCGATCGGATACTCTTGCGACATGAAAGACCTGGTCTTTTCCGGCGTGAAGCCGACGGGCGGGGCGCATCTCGGCACGTATATCGGCGCGCTCAAGCAATGGGTGGAGATGCAAAAAAAACATCACAGTCTTTTTTGCATCGTGGATTTGCATGCGATCACGGTACCGCAGGAACCAAAAGAGTTACGTGCGCTTACGCTCGACGTCGCCGCGACGTACCTCGCCGTCGGCATTGATCCGAAACGTTCGGATATCTATGTGCAAAGCGAGGTACCGGAACATGCCGAGCTCGCCTGGATTCTCGGAACTGTGACAAAAATGGGCGAATTGGAGCGGATGACGCAATTCAAGGATCAGTCGCAAAAAGGCGGGCGCGAACGCGCGGGGCTCGGACTTTTTGCTTACCCCGCGCTTATGGCGGCCGACATTTTGCTCTACGACACAAGCGCGGTTCCCGTCGGCGAGGATCAGATGCAGCATCTCGAGCTGACGCGCGTCATCGCTCGCAGATTCAATGAGCGATTTGGCGAAACGTTTACGATCCCGCAGGCGCTGATCCAAAAACACGGAGCGCGGATCATGAGCTTGCAGGACCCGACGAAAAAAATGTCGAAAAGCGACGAATCAAAAAGCGGCGTGATCATGCTCGATGACGATGCGGACGCGATCCGCAAAAAAATCATGCGCGCGGTCACAGATACCGACGGGCGCGTCGCGTTTGATCAGGACAAGAAGCCGGCCGTCTCGAACCTCATGACGATCTATCATCACCTCGCCGGATTAAGCATGAAGGAGATCGAGACGGAGTTTGATGGAAAGGGGTACGGGGATTTCAAAAAGGATTTGGCCGAGCGGCTCGTCGAGCATCTCGCGCCGATTCGTGCGCGCATCCTGGAGTATCGGGAACATCCGAAAGAGCTGCAACGCGTGCTCGATGCCGGTCGCGACAAGGCTAAAGCGATGGCGGAAAAAAAGATGGAGCTGGTTCGCGCGCGCGTCGGGTTGGGAAGAGCCAGGTAGCCAGGTAGCCAGGTAGCCAGGTAGCCGTGTAGCCTGGTAGCCTTGTAGGTGCTACTAGGCTACCGGGCTACTTTGCTACTAGGCTACTTGGCTACTTGGCTATTTTTTCGTCATCACCCACGTCCCGTTCCATTCAGGCGGGGGCGGCGTTTCTTTGTAAATCCGACACCGCTCGGCGAGATTCTTCGCCGCCACGTCCTCCGGACGCTCGGCAAGCAACGCTTCGCAAGTCGCAAACGCTTCGTCAAAGCGACGCGCGAAATAGTGGTCGAGCGCCGTTTCAAAGCGTCGCGCGTAGGCCAGAACCTCGTCCGCGACCTCGCCGGAGAACCCGAGTACTTCGTAAAGACGAATCGGTTCCGTCTTCCCTTTCACCGCGACCTGATCAAGCAAACGGACATGGAACGCGTCACCCAAATCCACGACCGTGTTTTGCGTGATGAGAATCTCCGCGCCGTACTCCTTGCACAAGCTTTCGGTACGCGAGGCGAGGTTCACGCTGTCGCCGATCACGGTGTAGTCAAAACGTAATTCCGCGCCGATGTTTCCCACAACCATCTCTCCAGTGTTCAGACCGACTCCGACTTTGAGCTTGATGCCTTTGTGAAACACTCCTTCTTCATTCATCGCCTTCAAACGATCACGCATGCGGACGGCGCATCGAACGCCGCGCGCGGCATGATCCGGTTGGTCGAGCGGCGCGTTCCAAAACGCCATCACCGCGTCGCCGATGTACTTGTCGAGCACGCCTCCCTCGTCGAGGACGAGCTTTGTCATTTCATCGAGATAGCTGTTTAACACTTCCACTAGGTTTTCAGGCGAGAGGCCCTCGGACAACGTCGTGAATCCGCGCAGGTCGGAAAATAACACGGTCATGCGCCGACGATCGCCGCCGAGCTTCAGCTTGTCCGGATCGCGGATGATGATGTCGACCACTGACGGCGCGACATACCGACCAAAGGCGGAACGAAGCCGGCGTTTTTGCGTTTCCGTGTCGAGCCAGCGTTCCAGGACAAGGCCGGCGTAGGCGAAAAACAGGACGAGTGTCGGCCACACGATGTCGAGGACGTATCCGCGATCAAAGAATATGAACGCCGCGACGATCCAGACAATCCAAAGCGCAAAGACGCCCAATAACGTATAACGCGGCCGGATGCGCGGTACGGTCAACCCGAGCAACAAGCCCGCAAGAACGAGCAGCAACGCTTGGATCCACGGATTCACGGATTGGATCCAATGGCGATTGACGAGCGTATCGTACATCGACGCGTGAATCTCCACGCCGGCCATGGGTTCGCCGCGTGACGTCGAGACGTTTTGATAATCGTGGAGATTGCGGGCGGTCGCGCCGACGAACACGATCGCGTCTTTCAGGAACGCGGGATCTATTCGATCCTGCAAAATATCGGATGCCGCCACCATGCGAAAATTCCGGCCCGGCTCGCCGGGAAAATTGACAAGGAAACGACCGAAGCGGTCTACCGGAATCTCCCCTTCCGCCGGTGCGCGGCCTACGAGTCGGGCCAGTTCATACGAAAATGCGTGGACGATCGAACCGCCGGCGTCGCGTACGAACGCGGGAGCGCGACGCGCGATCCCGTCCTCGTCGAGCGGTGTATTCGTGAATCCGGACGCGGCGGCCGCCGACTGGATTTCGGCGATCGGCTGGACCACCCGACCGCTTGCGAACGACAGTCGGCCGTTCACGATCTCAAAGCTCAACTCGACCGGAAGAACGACGCGGCCGGATTGGCGAATCGCCTCGGCGAGACGCGTATCGGAGCGCGCGTCGGACGCTTCGGGAAAATTCACGTCATAGCCGATGGCTTTGACGCCGTATGCGGATAAGCGGTCGATCAAATCGGCATGCACGGTACGCGGCCACGGCCAGCGCCCGATCCGGCCGAGCGACGCGTCGTCGATCGTCACGATCACGACCGAAGGGTCGGCGGCTCGAGGGAGAAAAAAACGATCGCTGAACCGATATCCGAGAGAGTCAAACACGCCCGCAAATTGGCACACGGCTCCAAAAAGACCCACGCCAAGACCGAGCAACGTCGCCAATCCGATCCGTTTTGCTTTCATGGGTCAAGTATCAAGGAGCCCATGACAAATAGCAAGGAGCGAATTTGTCATTCGTTTCGGTTCACGATCGTCAAACTCGCTTGTGCTTGAATCGAGGCACCTGCCTCTTCGTATGACGCGATGACGGTGATCGCGCCTTGGAGTTCCGTCGCGGAAAAAACGTTGTCGAACAGCGCGCCGTATCCCGTCGGGCTCATCGTAAAGCGCGCCGACTTCGTGACATCGCGCGTCCCTCCGTCGTTATAGACGACGATGGCCCGATACGTGACGCGCTCGTAGAACCCGATCGTCTGAACGCCGGGCGTGACGGTCATGGAAACGGGCTTTGCGGGAGGGTTCGGTTCCTGCGGCGACGGTTCCGGAGTTGGCGCGGTCGACGTCGGGATGACCGGGACGATCGGCGTCGTCGAGGTCGGCTCCGCCGTTTCCGATTCCTCCTCGGCCGGCGGCGGGGGAACGGGTGCGGAAGGCTCGCTCACACGTTTCAGGCGCGCGTCCAAGCCGTCGGCGCGGACGGAAAGGGCTTTCCATACTTTTCGAAGGCGTTCCGCATGATCGGACGTCAGTTCTTTCGCGGCGCGCCTTTCACGGTCGACGTTCGCCAGCCCTTGGCGCGCGAGCACCAGGACTTGCGAGGCGGCCTCCGGTTTTTCCTCGTCCAAGGCGCGTGCAGCCTCATCCAGACGCGAATCAATCGTCATGAGGCGCGCATACAAACGGTCGGCGGGCTCATGGGCCGCATGCATCGACCATTCTTCCACCTGTTGCTTGATACGATAGGCGGGACTCGCGGGCTGAACGTCCCAGAACATCCGTTGAGCCGTGCGCACCATCGCGCGCATATCCCGTTCCGAGACGTCCGTCTCCAACCGAGCTTTCATTTCCCCGTCCATGCGCGCGAACTCCCGATAGGCCAACCCGCTCTTCCCGTCTTCGGCCGCCTGCCGAATCGCCATCAGATGACGCAAGAAATATCTGTTCGCCAACCGCTCGCGACGCTCGCCGGAAGCGAAGCGCACGCGCATGCGCTCCGACCATTCGGTCAGCGTTTGCCGGGTCCCGTCGGTCGGCATGCGATCCGCCGCGAGCATCGCCTTCATAAGCGGAAGCGCGGCTTGTCGAAATCGCTCATCGGCATCTCGATTATTCCGGAACCATGCCGTGCCGCGATCCGCGTCGGACAAGGGCCGCGTCGTCGTGGCAAGACGGCCTGAATCGAACTCCGCCATCGATCCTTCGGGGATGAAAAGACCGTCCGCGGGCCCGGCAACCGTCGCGCCGGCCGCCTCGACCACGGAATCCGCCACCCAAATCGTCGTCGCCATTCCCGGCGCGGTTTCCACGTCGAAAGACGTTCCGCGTATCGTAGCGACGACGTCGTTCGTTTCTACGGAAAGATCCGCATCGATCTCGAGCAAACGCATGACGCGCGTCCACGCACGTCCGGACACGAGACGGAGGCGGATCTCCAAAGGCTCTTCATCCGATTGCCGCGCGGTTCGCACGGTCATCTCGCTTGACGGACCGAGCCTCGTTTCGCCCTCGCCAAACCAATCCAGCGTCGCCTTCCCGTCCGGTCCGGTCACGACGGTCGCGCCTTCTTCCAGCGCCAGACCGACGCGCGCCGCCTCTTCCGTCCCTCCCGCATTCCGCACGTTCACCGCCCCTTCCGTCTCCGCGACGACGGCCTGAAGCGCGGTTTCTCGAGGGAGCGCGCCCAAGGACCAAAACCACACGCCACAAAGCGCGATCAGAAATAGGATAAGCACCGGCCACCGGCGTCGCATAGGTCTATATCGGAGTGTAGCAAAAAATGAAACACCCCGACGAATGGCCGGAGTGTTTCATACCTGGGCGGAACGGTAAGCCGAGTTTTGTCGTGGACGACCATCTCTCTGGGATCCGATTCGCATCGGACCTCAAGCGAGCGACCATTATTCCGACGAAACGTCGGAACACTTGCTCTTGCACCGGAAAGGGTTTGCCGCGACCCCGCATTGCTGCGGGGCGAGCGAAGTAGCAGATCATCCTTGCGGACGCCCACCTCTCCGCACTTTTCACCTTTGGTCCGCCTTGCGACGAACTAGAGTAGTCTCTGTGGCACTTTCCCTGGGTTTCCGGAGAAAACGGAATGACACGTGTTCCTTCCGTTTTTCCGGTATATCCCGGCGGCCGTTAGCCGCTTTCGCTTTCACCCCGCCTTGCGACGAGGATCGGTGCTCGGACTTTCCTCCCCGTTCTTGCGAACAAGGCGGTCGTCTGTCCTGCCCAAGCCAGAAAAAGATAGCGGAAAAAAGCCGAAAAGTCAAGGAGGGTTAAAGAGCATAGAGCAGAGAGCAAAGAGCAGTTTTAGGCTCAATATTAGCTAAAAATAATTTATCCAACCAAAACTGCTCTTTGCTCTCTGCTCTTTGTTTACTGATACTTATTCCATTGACAAACTTGATAATAAATGATCAGTTACTGGCACAAGTCACTCTCTCACAACTGGAGGTACGCGTGTCCAATTCGCCTTTTTCCGACTCGGGAGCGCACAGCGATGCGACGCAGCTCCCGCTGCCCGATCCGCAGCCGATCATCGCCGCCCTCTTCGACGGCGCGCTCGCCTTCGGAATTCTCAAGTCCGAAGACCTGCTCAAGCAACACACGCCGCTCAAGGTGCTCGAGTCCATCGAGGACAAGGAGCGCGCGGCCGACATCGTTCACGCGTGCACGGGGATGCTGCGCGCCATCATCCTCGCCCGCTACGACGTTCGGCGCTTCGCCGAGGACATCGACGCCGGCATCCGGGCGGATCCGTCCATCGCCAAGAGGTTCGTCGACGCGCTGGGTGTCGACTACTTCCTGCAGTGCATGTCGCACGAGCAGCTCTACACGGTGGTGATGGAGACCGGGTGGATGCTCCCGGACAGGAACGGACCCGCGACTCGCGGCTTTGCCGCAAGCCTGTGCAACGCACTTCTGAAGTGCGAAGCGTTCGGTAGTCGAGTCGTGACGCTCGATCACATCTTCAGCGCCATCAGCATCGAAGGCCTGATGAGCGATCATGTGCCGCATGCGCTACGGACCCGTCTCTTCAACGCCGCCTATCGAGGCGGAAGAAAGTACGGATCCAAGCATCTCGCCGAGTTCGTCTTCGAACTGAACGTGGATGGCAAGGGTGCGGACGGCGTACCGCTCATGGAACTCGCGGAGGAGCTGCCCGTCGAGTACCTGGCCCGACCCTTCGCGGCCTACGCCAAGCTGATCGGTCTCGCGGACGCGAAGGTGGATCGGCCCTCGGTGCTTCCGCCGTCGGACCACCCGGCCGTGGCTCCGCCGCCGTTCCCGTTCCCGCCCGCTCTCAAGATTCCCAGGCCCGATCCACCCGCGGGCGAGATCTACGGTCCAAAGCAGCTCGCCGCCGATGCGAGCGGCTCCGGAACGGAAGAGCCGACGTGAGTTCTACGGTTTGATCGCCTGATCGAACCGTTTTTTTGTTTCCGGTAGGAATCTCTTGACAAAATCACCATTTTTCGACACCGTGCAGGATGCACCTTGCCAAATCTACGGATGGCAGAAAGGAACGGAACATCATGGATCAGCCCGTGTTTGCATCGAATCTCAAGGAGGCCATCCAGCGCGCGTTGAGCAGCTGGCTCGCCTCGGCGTTCATGCTCGAGATCATCTCGTACGCCGATCTGGTCAAGTGTTTCGGCGTGAAGGAGCTCATCACGAGCCTCTCGCCCGACGTGCGCGGCAAGGTCTTCTGCGCCTGCAACGGCGGCGGAGACGCCGCCAGGGCGGCAAAGATCGACGCCGAGTCGGTCGCGCTCATGGTCAGCAGCATGCTGAAGGACGTGATCGTGGACGAAGCGCTCATCTGCAAGGAGATCAGCACCGACCACATGGTCGAGGTGCTCCCGAACGACAAGCTCTACTCGCTGATCTTCGGCGGCGCGGGCAAGACCCGTCCGTGGGACGGCGACGGTCCGGCGTGCAAGCGGTTCATGGCCGCCGCGCATGACGTGATCCACACCGAGTGTCTGCTCGACGACAAGAACGCCAAAGGCGAGGTCGTGGTGACGACGCCCGAGAACTACATCAAGGAGCTCGGCATCGAGAAGATCGTCCACGAGAAGACGCCGACCGAGCTTCTCGTGCTCGGCCAGCTGGAGGCCGTCCGCCTCCATCGCGAGGGCAAGACCTTCGCCGGCACGGACTTCATCGGCATCTACGCCCCCGAGCAGATCGTCGGCTACGTCGCGCTCACGGACCTCTTCTCGGCCATCGAGGCCGTCGCCAAGCGGCACGGCTGGATCAAGGCCGACGAGGGCGTCGAAGCGAACGCCGGAACCGGCATCCCGACCGAGGCGCTCGACTCCATCCCGCCGGAGGCGTCCGAAGCGAATGCGTCCGACGAGGACGCCGAGCCCGAGATCAGCGTCTCGGGATCTGCGAGCGCCCCATCCGACATGGAGTTCGTGGAAGTGGAGACGGACGACCTCGAGGAGCTCGATTCCTCCGATGAGGACGGCGCGAGCGACGGAGCGTCCGACGCCTCTTCGCCTCCGCCTCTCGGCAAGAGGAGGCGGGATCGAAGGCACGCGGACGGGAACTGAACGTGCCGGACGAAGACGACTTCGAGGAGGAGGACGACGACTTCGTCGAGATCGACCTGGATGAACTCGAAGAAGTCGACGAACACATGATCGTCGAGTCGCTTCGGCCCGGCGATCCCGACTACCTCGTCGTGACGGGACGCGCCGATCCGGACGTCGACGAGATGCTCGATGACGCGTTCGTGGGCGTGATGCGACCATCCGTTCCCGCCCCGTCCACCATCCCGACGCCGGCACGCGCTCCACCAAGCGTATCGCCGGAAACGGAAGACGAGGATCGACCAACGGATCGACCTCCCGCTCCCGTCGAAGATCCCGACGAGGCCGAGTTCAGCGACTTCATGAAAAGCGTCGCGAAGCTCAAACTGCCCGGACCTGACCCACCGAAGTCCTCATGACAACGGTGGTTTTTTCTTACCAACTTCCTCCTCCGCCTCCCCCGCCTCCGCCGCCCGATCCTCCGCCCGAAAATCCGGAGCCGCCCGAACCGCCGGAAGAAGGACTGTGATACAGGCTCGAAGAAGAAGCACTGTGCATCGAATCGACAAGGTTCACGTATTGCCCGGCGCTCCAGCCCGTGGCGGCCCCTTCCACATACGAAGGCGGCTGTACCATCATCCCCTCAAATTGTTTTCCCCATTTTTCCTCCACGCCAAACGCCACGGCCGCAGGGAGGAAGCGCGCGAATTGTTCCGGCTTCCGTTCCGGCGCATCCGTGAAGTTCAGACGATCTCGTTCCGTCACCGAAAGGAACAGTTTGAATCCTTCGGCTTCCTCCGCAAGGACGGATCCTTTTTTGGTTTTTTGCGGCATGAACCAACCGAAGACGACAATGATGCCGCCGGAAATGATCGACGCCACCGCAAAGAGCCAACCGAAGACGATGCCGAGCCATGCCAGGATCAGGGCAACGATACATCCTCCGATCATCCAAGCCGTGCGGATGGCTTGCGGGTGCCGCCGGAAATACCCTTGGCTTTTGAGGTGGGTAAAGATCTGATGACGCGCGGACGTGATCGAGGTCCAAAACGATCCGTCGGTTTTGTCTTCCAGCGAAACCTCGTCTTCGCCGTCGAACAATCCATCAAGCAGCGTTTGCTCAAACGCCAACATCCCCGTCTCCGAATGCTTCAACTTCACGAAGTGATATGTGGCTTTTTTCGAAAACCATCCTTTGGACGCCGGGTCGCCGACGATTCTGATCTTCATGTATCCGCGCCTTGCGAGGTCGAGCAACGTGGCCGTCACGGCTTTTTGCGAAACGTCCTGATCCAGCGCGGCGGCGAGGATGGCGGGCGGAAGGCCGCGAGGCTCTTCATATTGCGCGATCACCGTCCCGAGGCCGACCGGCTCCTTGCCGAAGCGAAACCAAATG
Organism: Patescibacteria group bacterium; assembly: GCA_038061235.1. GTDB lineage: Bacteria > Patescibacteriota > Patescibacteriia > 2-12-FULL-60-25 > 2-12-FULL-60-25 > RHKK01. The sequence continues at coordinate 65,234 of JBBTZS010000004.1, forward strand.
ACGTACATGATGAAGAAAACGAGAATCGGCATGAGCAGCCAGACGTTGTCGATGATACGGTCGAACCAGACCTGCCACCACGGAAGTTCGGCGATCGCGTCCGCGGGATATCGAACCGCGATCGTGAGTCCTTCGCCGGGCTCCAGTCGTTCGTTCGCCGAGATACGCGTGACGGAATCTTCCGATACGATCTCACACTCCTCCGCCGTACTGCCAAAATATCCCGTGAAACAGATCGTTTTGGTTGCTGCCGTCGGTCCGACCAGCGTGAAGCTTGCCTTTTCGATCGGCACTTCCCACCCGTTTCCCGTCACGTTCCAATACAGCTCGCGTTCTCCGTCCTCCAAAAAGTCGTTGATCGCGCGATTCGTCGTGTACGTGATCGTGTAGACACGACGGCCGGTAAGATATTCGCCCGGCGTCCCGAGACGAATCCGGATGTTCGACCCTTCGTTCGTCACTTTCTGCTCGACCGGCCCGCCGTTCAATGTCGAAGGACCTACATCGAGGCGCAGACGATATTTTGCGCCCGCGCGGTCATACACGACCGGGATGACGCGATAAATCCCTTGTCGTTGCTGCGCACCGAAATCATATTCAATGGTTTCCGTGACTTGATATGCACGATCCGATTGGAGCACGGCGTATACCTCGAAACGACGGATGATCTCGGTGGTTTGGGCATGTGCCGAAGATACAAAGAACAGAGAGCAAAGAGCAAAGAGCAGTGGCGGTAAAGTAAGAGTGATTTTTTTTGAAAAATAATTCATAGACTGTTCTTTGCTCTTTGTTCTTTTATTTACTGCCCTTATACCCCGCGGAGATCAAAAAAGGGAAGGCTTGCCGAAGCAAGTCTTCCCAGTAATGACGCGTGCGGCGTCAGAAAGTGCCGGAGAGACCGAGGCCCGCGCGCGTTGGACCGAGCGCGGGTGTGAGACTCACCGTCGGCGTTTCCGCGGCGGACGAACCCGTCCACGGATGCCAGAGCAGGAGCGTGCCCGCGGCGGCCGAGAGTCCCGTGACGACCCAGAAGACCGGGACGAGAGTCTCGAGGACACCCGCATCGCTGCAGACGCCGGCGGCATGACGCCCTTCCGGCGACATGTCGGACGAAGCCGCCTGACACACGTCCGAGATGCGGGAGGCGTCCCACGATTCGCGGTAGGCCGCGAATTGCGGATCGCCGCTCACGTCGAGGAAGCCTATGCCGCTCCCGATCGCCGCGACGAGCGCCGCGACTCCCAGACCGACGAGCGACCCGCCCGCGATCTCAAGCGCCTCGTGCGGATTTCCCGCAATGGAGACGTTCGAGACGGGATCGAAGTACGGTTGGCCCGTGTCTTCGAACTCGGTGTTCGCCGACGTGAGGCGGTCGAGCCACTCTTGGGCTCGCGTATCGAGCATGCCGCCGACGATGAGCTCGGACAGGCGCTCGTCGAAAGCGGCTCGGTGAGTCGCGCGACCGAGAGCGATGTTGAAAAGGACTACATCGATGCGGATCTCGTCCCGGCCTGCGTCTCGACGTCTCATCCGCCCAAAGATCAAGATTCCCCGGCGATCGGGCTGGAGCGATACTCCGATCTGTGACATGCAGGCGCGATCGGGTTCGTCGCATCCGTGCGCAAGGACCATCTGCGCGAGCGTAACCGCGCGATCGGACTCGATCCAGCCTGCGCGCCCTGCCGCGTTTGCCCGCAGCGTGTGGCTGACGGTCTGGGCGGCGTTGTCGTCGCCTTCGACCGATTGCAGGTCGAGGACGATGATCGGTGCCTCATCCACCTGCGCGACCTCGGGAGGTCGCGGCGGCTCGAGGAGCCGACGGATCCAATCCGCCGCCTCGCGATTGCGTGCTGCCGGCGCGGTGATGCGCTGGACGTCCACCTGCAAGGAGCCCGCGAGCTCACCCGTGCGCATGTCGTACAGGCGCAGGTTGAGGTGGAGAACGGCCATGCCGCCGCCGTTGCGCTCGAGAAGCGCGAACAGGATGAGCCCGTCGCGCATCGAGGGATCTCGCGTCACGACCTGTTCGGCCATGCACGAGAGCGTCGCGGCGACGTCCGTCTCACAAGCTCGCAGGAGCTCGGCGAACGGAACGTCCACCGTCGAGAGTCGCCAGTTCGGCGCCATCCCTCCGGCGGTACGAAGCGCGGCCGTGAGCTCTTGGGCCACAAACGCGTCGTCCGCGTAGAGCGTGTGGGCGTCAGGGATGGAGACCCCGCGATCCTGGGCCGCGGCAGGCGCCGCGACCATGATCATGATGAACAGCGCGTAAATCGTCGTGCGCATGGCACACCTCCTTCGGGGTTCAAGCGCGACATTGCGCTAAAAAACCGAAGTCCGGGTCCATGCCACGAACGTCAAAATTAACCATAAAATATCATCTTTGTCAAGGATTTTGCTGTATTGAGATAAAAAAATGCAGGTTCGGAGCGAGGAACCTGCGGACTCGTCGAGCGTGGGCTCGATGGGCGGAATGTTATCGCGTCGTGACTTGAGAGTATTGACGCGGTTCGAAACCGTTGAAGTTGCCGGGATCTACCCGTGCGGGAGTCCCGAGGAAGGGATCGAATGCTTCGACATCCGCCGGGTACTCAACATAGAGGCGGATCGTGCGTCCGACCGGGCCTCCGATCCTGGCACGGATCGTAAAGGGGGTCGTCACGTCCGCGGGAAGGTCGAGACCTGCCGGAAATTGGAACACGATGCTGTCAATCGACACGGAACTCGCATACGCGACGAGACCCGATCCTTGATAGAGCTCCAGCTCGGTCAGATCCGCGTTGTTGATCGAGCCGGCTTGGAGAAGCGTCAGCCGTCGCGACTCGATCTCGCGGCCGCTCGCGGACAGCGAAAAGTTCGAGATGTCGGCGCTCGTGCCGACCTCGGGATCGGGGAGATCCGCTCCCTTGGAGCACGTGAGCGTCGCCGCACGAATCACGCCAACCGTCGTGACGGCGGAACGGACCGGGAAATCCCCCGCCACGTTAATTCCGTCGGTCACCACATCCGAGACATCGACGATCTCGAAGGCGTGTTGGCCTCCGGCCGACGGCGGGTCGCTCATGTCTCCCACCAGCGTCAGCGATCTGACGTGCCCTTCGGACACCGTCACGGACAACCCGTTGAACATCACGATGTTGGTCATCGAGTTGATCGTACGCCCGGTCGTGAGACGCCTTCCGTATTCGTCGAACAGGTAGACGTTTTCGAAGTCGCTTGTAGCCCCGACGCCGGTGCGACGGATCGCGAACATCAAAACCGTCCCCGACGCACGAACTCCCTCGAAATCGAAAGTCGCGAGACGTGCCCCGGTCGCGTCGCGCGGAATCGTCGAGCCGGGCATGTCCGACGAGGTCGAGATCCGCAGTCCGTTGAAGCCCGCGTCGGGCGTACCGGAGTCGATTCCGGCATCCGAACCGGCGTCGGTTTCGGGACGCTGCGCGTCCGACTCCGGAAGCGCCGCATCGACCGCCGCACGTTCGTGCGAGAGACCGCAGCCGCTCGGCAAGAGCGACAGCCACGTCATCATCACAAACATATTGCGCATGTCGCGCCTCCTTGTCGGTTGTTTTGAAGTATCGTACTTGGACTCGTCATCCACGGATGACGGCCCCAAGATCGAGCAGGTTCAAAGCGAGGAACCTGCGGACTCGTGCAGAAGAAGTGGGTCTGCGGCCCTTGTGTCACCAACCGTAGGTGGCGCGGATTTCTCCCTCGAGGGTGGCCTCGCGGTAGATCCGCTCGCCGTCGTAGTCGGCGGTGACGAATGCGCCGATGGTGAAGTGGCCGAAGATCGCGTCGGGCGTCAGAATGTGACGCCCCTCGAGCCACGGCTCGGCAAGATGGGGATCGATCGTGGAGTCGCTCATCGGCCGCAACACACTGCCGTGGTCCACCACGTAACGCGGCTCGAGCGTGTAGATGCCCGTGGTCACGAGGCCGGGCCGCATGGGGGCGTTGCCCGAAAGCGGGACGGAGGCGAGCAGGTCGTCCGGGACTTGCACGACGCGCGCGCACGAGCTCGGATCCCAACCGAATCGGCCGGAACTCGAATGTACGTGCCAGCTCGCAAGATGATGTGTACTCGGGAATACATAGCGACCGCCGTCTGCGGTGATGTAGTACACCGAGTGGCCACTGCCCTTCACGAACGTACCAGGCTCCAGCGTATCCGAACGGTTAAATTCGCCATCGTCTACGCAACAGCCGCGATAGCCCATGGCTTCCACGACGTCCGACGGCGCGTCGCTGCCGGCCCACGGTTCACAAAAACGAAACCGTCTCGGGCGCGACGTCACGGTCACGCGGACCGTGATCGGCCGGTTGTTGCCGATCTCCTCGATCGGCATGTCCCTGGTGTCGCCGTCAGCGGCGACGTACCACATGCGCGGCGTGAGATGGCACTCGTCACCGAGGGTCACCTCGAACGTCCCTTCGGCCGTGTCCGTCACGTCGAAGATGAGATAGAACGGGAAGTCGTCGTGGGCGCGAAGCATGTTCGCATCCCACAAGAGCGTCTCGTACTCCAGATCCGCGCCTGCGGACACGTCCTCCGGACCGTACAGGGTCCGGCGGTCCGTCTCGAGACGGATGTTGGTGATCGCGGGACGCCCGTCGGACGTCGTGAGCGATCCGGACAACGCGCGAAACGTCACCGGAAACTCGGCGATCTCGACGTCGTCGCCCGACCGTTGTCGGATGACGTAGCCAATCGGCGAGACACCCGCCGTTCCGGCCTCGACCGTGAGGTCGACGGCCGAGACGTCGTCGATGGTGACGTCCGGATCGGATGCTTCCGTCGGACAGAGCTCCGGCAAAGGGCCGGGCGGCGTCTCCGACGCATCCTCCCGACCATGCGAGAGGTAGCAGCCGTTCGCGAACAGGCACACGAACACGAGCGAGAAGAAGTTGCGCATGGCAACCCCCTTTCTTTGTCCGGCGCATGCCGGGTTGAATTTTGAAAGTAGAACGATCGATCGCCCTACCCTGACACCATTGTATATGATGTCGAGGTTGAGCGATCCGTCCCGTAAAAGCACTTGGTGCCCACGAGACGGATCCAGCTTGTCATTGAAGGTTTTAGTGGAGAGACGTCGAGCGTCTCGTGGCGAGAGCCTTGTGACGGCGACCAAGCTTCTCGGTCGCCGCGCACATGTCACTCCAGGCCAGGATGGCCTCGACGAGACCGACGGCGGCGATCAGGCTCATGCTCACGGCCAAGAGGACCGCGCTCTCAAAGCGTAGCGTGTTCGTGAGAAAGAGTCTCACGTACAGCAGCGCCGTCGCGGCGCAGCCCGCGAACATCGTGACCGTGAACCAGAACGCGAAGCGGTTGAACGCCGCCGCTCGTTTGCTCGCAACGCGGACGTTCTTGGGTAGCGCCGGGCGAACCGGCGCGGGACGGGAGACTTTGCGATTCTTCATCGCCTCCCCCAAGGGTCGAGCATGTCCTCGTTCTCCTCGTACCGACCGAGCTCGAGCTGAGCCACACCCTGCCAGGGGTCGAGGATGCTGCACTCGCATCGGACCGCGAGATGGGTCCTGTGCTGGTTGTTCTGGCAGACCAGCGGTAGCTGGTCCGGGAGGATCAGCACATACTCGGAGCGAGGCGCGGATGCGCATCCGCCCAGCATGAGCAGGAACGCGACCACGAAGAAGTTGCGCATCGCAACCCCCTTTCTTCTTTTGTTTTGTCAAATAGAGCGACCTTCTCGCCCTACCCGCGCACCGTTTGAGACGATGCGGGGGATGAGGCGGCCGACATTGTCAGCGCATTCGTATTAAGTTACGCTTCAATCCGTATGAAGCAATCACGCACCAAACGAACATTTCGGAAAGTGGTTGGCTCTTATCCCGTTATTGTCCAAGAAGACGTGTCCGGAGGGTATTGGGTTTCATGCCCCACATTTGAAGGATGCTATAGTCAGGGTGAGACGATCGAAGAGTCTCTCGAGAACATCCGCGAGGCCATTTCTCTTTGTCGAGAAGAGCTGCGGAAGCCTCCTGCCCGCCGTTCGCAGAACGTGAGCCTCCACTTCGTCCGTGTTTGATATGGCGCCCCTCGCCGGAATATCGGGCAGGGATGCAGCCAAACGATTCGTCCGGCTTGGGTATCAGGTCGTTCGTCAACGGGGAAGTCACCTCCGACTCCGACATCCGGATGCACTACGCCGTCCCTTGACGATTCCCATGCACAAAGCATTGAAGATCGGTCTTCTGAAGCGGCTGCTTAAGGACGCGGGAATCGAACCGAAAACATTTTTAGATCTATAGAGCGACCTTCGCCCTACCCGCGCACCGTTTGAGACGATGTGAGGGATGAGGCGGCCGTCCCGTGAGCACGGAGTGCTTTTACGAGACGGCTCATGCAGATCAGGGAGATCTGCGATCCTGCACGTTGTAGGTCGTGCGAACCGTGCGTGTCAGCGGGAGAGTATCGAAGTCTGGGTCAGGTCCTCGATCTCCCACGCGCCGGTGTAGATGCCGGTGCGGCGGGTGGTCCAGACGATCGGATCGGTAGCGCCGATCTCATCGCCCGCGACGAGCGTGAGCGAGCCTCGAGGCGTCATGTTCGCGATCACTCCCCGGAGGGAATAGGAGAACACTCGATCCCCGAAGAGCACGCGCAGCGAATCGCCCGAGGCATAGCCCGAAGGCGTGCCGCGGATGGAGATGATCTCGCCCGAGGGAATGGGCAGGAGTCCGGGGGTCTCGGTGAAGACCACGGTAACCTGCTCCGGGAAGAGACCGATCGGATCGGTGGGCGAGATCTCCTCGCCAGTGCTCGTGTGCACGAGGCGGAAGAGCGCAGTCGAGAGCCGGGCGCTCCCGAGATACACGTGGAGATCCGAGACCGTGCCGCCAGTGCTCGCGAAACGAACGGTGAGGGAGCCAATCCAGAACGACTCTCCCGCGACGTCCGAGCTCACCTGGATCTTGAAGAGATCCTGCTCGACGCCGTTGATGAGCGACGTCGAGGCGAGCGCTTGCCCGACGATGACCGGGCTCGTCTCCCAGACACGGAACCGCGACTCGGCCGTCGAGACGATGATTTCGGAGAACGGGCCGCCGTCGGCCGCCTCTGCGTCGAGACTGATGTCGCTGACGTTGAAGGTCAGCTCGCCGGGGTACTCGGGTGCGGCCGGGATGCGGCCCCATACCTCGTACACCCCGTCATCGCTGTCAGCGACGACTCTGGGCGTCATGAGGCGGACCGATCCACAGCTACAGGCGCCGACCGGGTAAGTGACTTCGCCGACGATGCGATCATCGGGAGTCGCGAGCGTGAGCTCGCTGATCCACCCGATGTTGGCGCCCGTCACGTCGATGCCGCGGAAGATCGCGTCGCCGCCGTAGGCGTTGACGAAGATCGTGCCGAGCAACTGCCACTCGTCCGACGGATGCAGGATGCCCTGCTCCGAACGGAACTGGACGACGAGCGCGGGTCGTACCATCCTCGGGCATCGGCTCAATCGGGAGCACGCCCTCGCGCACGCAACGGCCGTTCCGCAGGTCGCACATCGTGCCGACCGCGCACTCCTCGTCGCCGCGGCAGTCCCAGCCACAGAGACCGGAGAACGAGTCGCAGTACGACCCGGACTCGCAGTCCGAGTTGAGGCGGCACTCGACCTCGGTCATGTTGACGGGGCCGGGAGCGTCAGCGCAGCCCACGAGGGCCGCGCAGAGCGCGAACGAAAACAACATCTTGTTGGAAAGGTGCATGTTCTTATCCTCCATCTTCGGTCCGCGATCGACATGATCACGAGACGGAGAGGAGATCCGACGCGCGACGAAGTCGCGGTCGGACCAGTGCAGATCAGGGGGATCGGCGACCCATGTTGGAAGGTGCGTGTCAGCGGGTGAGCGTCTGCGTCTGGGTCAGGTCTTCGATGAGGTACCCGTTGGTCCAGTCGCGCGAGCCACGAGACGCGTCGCCGCAAGGATTCGCGGCGAGATGCGGGATCTCGGAGAGATCGGACCAGATCAGACTCGCTCCGACATCACCGTTACAAGTCCCCGAAGGCGACCCCCAGGGCGAAGTATCGATCGACTGACCGAACCCGCCGAGGCCGCCGATGTAGCCCGTGACAAACCCGTCGGTCGCATCGTCGCCAACGAGAGTCGTCACGATGCTGTCCCCGGCGACGAACCCGCCAGGCGTTCCGAAAACCGTGTACTCGTTGCCCGATCCGGTCACCGTCTCTTCGTTAAAGAAGTAGATCAGGATCGTACCTGAGAGCATGGACCAGCACGACTCCGAGCCGCCCATTCGACCATCACGCAGGAAGTACTCGGTGCGTGGAATCTCCGTCGAACCGCGACGGATGCGCACGTTGCACACCCGTCCGGTAGCTGAGGTAATGCCGACGCTGAAGCGGACGGCCCGAAGACCAATCGAACCAGCGGCGTCGGCGGTGACCTGGAACCGATAGAGATCTACCTCCATATCATCGTTCGAGAACATGAAATTCGCGAGCATCTGACGCGTGAACGTCGGGCGCGACTTCCGGATCACGAACTCGTTGCCCATGACCGGATCGAAGTCGCTCGTGACGAGCACTGATCCGACGTAGCGTTCGACGGCGTGAACTCCGACGCGGAACGAGTCACCCGACATCGGGAATCCGTCGCGGACACCCCCGGACGAGGCGTTGGACACCACGCTTGGGATCTTGACCCACACCATGAAGGTGCGGGTCGCGTCCCGTGGTGTGACGAACGGCTCGTCGAGAGGGATGCGGGTCGCGGTGTCGGTCCCCGACGGGAATCGACCCGTACCGAGAACGTATCCGTCCGCCGCGATCGCGACCTCCTGGATGTCTGCCGCGTCGCCGTCGAGAGTGACCTCGATGGACGCGAGCGACTCATCCGCGGGTACGCGATAGGTCGCGACGTTGTGCCAGACGTCGCCGCCCGCGATGAGGATCGTGGACGGGCGCATCTCGTACGCCTCGAGGACGAACGTGCCGGCGTCCGGCGTGATCACGCCGCCGTCCGGCTCGATCGTGCCGCCGTCTTCCGTGATGCCGCCGTCCGGCGTGGGCATCTCACCCGCGTCGTCCGTCGGAACAGGCGCGGGCTCGACAAGTCTGTGGGACTTATAGCAGCCCGCGAGGATGAAACCGAGAACCAGACACGCGAAAAGGATACGCATGACGTATCTCCTTATTTTTGTCGAATGAACCTCGTACGTCGCTCATGCACCATGCATGGGACGTCTCCGTTCGATCTTGGTTGCACCACCGAAGTGATGTTCCCAAGTACGAGGCCGACGACACACGATGTGTTTCGTCGGCCAGAGCAGGTTCAGAGGGGAACCTGTAGACCCTTTTCTCTAGAACCTCTACTCGTTAGAGCTAGCATTGATTCCCGAACCACCACCTCTGGAACCACCACAGGCATCTCCCCCCGGCCGCCAGCATAAGTGCGAAGCTACCGATCCCGGAGACGACGCTCGCGGAAGTCAGCCAGTTCATCCCGACGACGATCAGCGTGAGGATGAGGCCGGATGACATCAATCTCAGAATGGCCATTTCAGCAACGCCTTCGAAATTGAAACGCTCCGATCGTTCACGCCAAATTCTTGACGACAGATCAAGGGCGCGCAGGCTAGAACGGTAGGGTCCTTCTTCCGAGGTCAGCTGCTCCGCCTCCAGCTCGCTGAGCAGAACACTCCGCTCGCGGTGAATGACGATATGGTAGCCAGCTCTGGCAAGGTCGTGCAGCGCACGAATGGCGTACATGACCAGTCGGTCGAAGACGAGACAACTGAGAGCGAACGCTCCCAGAAGTCCGAAAACGATCAACAACCAGAGCAGATCCTTCACGAGACTCTCCATCGAACCATCCCGCCTTTCGGCAGTATAACTCTTGAACCGTGAGATTTCTCCCGGCTCGGATTTCCGATGATGATCGGACTCCCGAGAGGAAGCCACACTACGCACATAGTGCTTTGTGTGACAGCCTCGTGTGTGAGTTTCACCACGAGGGTGAAGGAACGACTACTCGATGTTGATGTGACGCGCGATCGACTCGTTCCCGCGGATGCGATCCGTGGGGACGAACTCGCCGGTGTCGGCGAAGCGCGCATCGAGGAGGAGCATGCCCGCATCCCCCATCCCGACGATCACCGAGTTGTCGGCATCGGCCAGGATGTTCGCGTGGAGCACGAGCTCCATCTCGCTCCACGGCTCGAGCCGCACGACCTCGTCGTAGGCGACGTAGTCCACGGCGCCCGAGTTGAGTTCGCCATCGACGGTTCCGAGCACCGTCCCGCTCCCGTCGTCGTAGGTGACGAAGCGGAACGTCGAGCTGAGCGCGGTGTCGAGACGTCCATGGAAGGACGTGGGCGGCAGGCTGAACTCGATCTTATGCGCGGTCGTGTTGCGGATCCGTGCGCTCACGAGCACGCCCTGAAGGGTGCCACGCTCGCGCGTCGTCTCGGACACGTTGCCCGAGATGATCGAGAGCGAGCCGACCTCCTCGACCGTGGCGTCGTCGGTCTCGGCCGGAGCCGGGACCTCGAAGGCACAGCCGACGAGCTTGGACGAGAGAGTCAGGAACGCGAACGTGATGAAGATGGGACGGTGCACTGGACATTCTCCCGGCCTTCGCATGATGCGAAGACCATGATTTGTGGTACCAGGATTTTTTTCTCCCGGCACAGTCATCCGATCTTGCCTGCCTACGCTCTTCGAGCTTTGGCAGACAGGCGATCAGAGAGCTGTGAGGGAGCGCGTGAGTTTCATGTCACGCGCCAGTCCTGCTAGAAAGTGAAGGTTCAGCGCATCTCGAGCTCGACGCCCGCGTGCGGGAAGCCGAGTCGCTCGCCGGCGCAGTAGAACATCGGCGCGACCATGGAGGTCCCGAGGCGCTGCGCGACGGTCGCCTCGCCGTTCCGGAAGGGAACGAGCGGCGAACCGCTGTTGCCAACGTCGCGGAGCTGGTAGCCAGAGTCGCAGGCGCCGATGGAGCGCTCGACGGCCGCGCTGTCCGTGATGCGGACGGTCATCCCCGGCGCATTCGCCCGCGCGGTCGCGGTGACCGCGATCATGGCGGCGATCGAGAGGAAGGCGGTGAGAGCGATGATGAGCGCGTTGTTGAAGGTGGTGGTCATGGCTGTTCTACCGTTTCTGCCTTATCGGCCGGATCCAACACCCTCCACACGAATTGTGTGAAGAGTTGGCCGAAAAACGCGAATATCTCACGTTTTTTGGCCAAAAATCTTCAGTTGTTACGGTGCAGGCATTTCATCAACTTAACAAACCACTATATCACATATAGTCCATTTTGTCAAGATTGTGAAACATTATATTCCGCTAATTACGGCCAAATTGATTTAGCTAGTCTTAGTGAGACTGACACATTAGCAAAGAAATAAGCTTGAGAATGTTCGCTTACTTTAGCGAAGCCTATTTTTAGCAAAAATAATTTGGCTAACTTCTCGTATGAAGAGCTTCTCCCCTTTCCGTCATCCCGAGCGCAGCGAAGCGAAGCCGAGGGATCCCTTTCGAAAGGGATCCCTCGACTCGTCGAACTCGCTCGGGATGACGGAGGAAACGCGGAGAGGAGGCGATACATGATAAACTGTCGACATGTTCCGTACGTTCGACGTTCTTACGATCGGTTCTGCGACGCAGGATGTCTTTATCCGATCGAAAGCATTGGAAGAACATGCCGACGACGACTCCCCGGACGGCATCGCGGCGTGTTTTTTGATGGGATCAAAAATGCCGATCGACGAACTCACATTCTCCACCGGCGGAGGCGCGACGAACGCGGCCGTGACGTTTGCTCGGCGCGGCCTGCGAACCGCATGTCTCGCGCGCGTCGGAACGGATTCTATCGGCGAAGAAGTTTTGCACGAGATGAAACGTGAAAACATCAACGCGCGTTTCGTCCAAAAAGACGCGAAACGGAAAACGGCATATTCAATTATTCTTCTTTCCGGTACGGGTCATCGCGCGATCTTCACGCATCGAGGCGCGTCCGACTCGCTCGATCGCCGCGCGTTTCCTTGGCATCATTGGACAAAGAAGATGGCTAAGCCACGCGTGGCAAAATGGTTGTATATTACTTCGCTTGGCGGAGACATGGCCGTCCCTAAAGACGTCTTCGTGCATGCCGAACGCACGCGGACCAAGATCGCATGGAATCCGGGAAATCGGGAACTCGCAAAGGGTCTCAAAGCATTGAAACCGTTTCTTGCTCAATGCGAGATCATCAGCCTAAATCGCGAAGAGGCTGCCGTGCTTGCGGGCGTAGAACCGAAAGAGACAAAGGCGATTTTTCAGGTGCTGGGGGATCTTCCACGCACGGCTTTTCTCATGACTGACGGTCAACGCGGCGCCTATGTTCGCCACAAAGGAAAAACGCTGTTCGCGTCGGCGCTTAAGGGCAAACGCGTGAATACGACGGGTGCAGGCGACGCGTTTGGAAGCGGATTCGTCGCAAGCTGGATGAAACACGCCGACGCAAAAACCGCTCTCGCGGATGCGATGCTGAATTCGCTCGGCGTCATCACGCACATGGGCGCAAAAGCGGGCATCCCGTCGAAGCCGCCGAGCGCAAAAGACCGCCGCAAAGTGTTGATTCGCTGATATGCCGATCCCGGATCGATTAAAAAACCTGCTGCACAATAATCAAATCATGGTCGTGCTTTTGGGCATCGTACTCGGTTTATTGTTTCCGACATTCTTTTCCCCGCTCAACGAATACACGACGCAACTCCTCATCCTCGTTTTCTTCTTTTCGAGCTTGCGTCTCTCGCTCGACGAAATCATCAACTACGGAAAAGATTGGCGACTCCTCTTTGTGACGGCGTTTTTCATGCTGATTCTCATGCCGTTTGCGCTGTATCTCCCCGTCCGGGCCTTTGCCTACGACTGGTCGGTCGCGCTCCTCATCATGGGCGCGATGCCGACGGGGATGACCATCGCGCTTGTCGCGGAATTTTTTGGCGGAAAGACATCTCTCGCGCTTGTCATTACGGCCGTCACCTCCTTGCTTGCGCCGATCACCATCCCAATCGTTACCAAAATCGCGCTCGGCCAAGCCGTGCCTATTCCGATGTTCCAGATGTTCTGGTCGCTGTTTCTCACCATCGTCATTCCGTTCATTCTCGCGATGGTCCTAAAACAACGCATCCCCAAACGCATCGAGGCGCATGACGGGCTCTGGCGCAACGTCTCGGTCGCCGCGTTCGGTTTGCTCATTCTGGGAATCACGGCGTCCAGCGCGCTTGGCACGCCCGTAACCATCTCGCTACAGGATTGGGCGGTGCTCGCCTTCGTTCTGCCGTGGCTTGCGATGCTCATTTGGGTCGCCTATCACATCGTCCCGTGGCGTAAACCGTCGGAGCGCATGACCGTCGCGCTTTGCATGCTGTATCTCAATAACACGCTCGCGCTGTATGTCGCGGACAAGTTTTTCCGCGATCTGAACGCGACGCCGAAGCAAATCATGCTGCTCATGGCCGTGAACGCGATTCTCCCCGGCGTAAAGATCGCCGCTTCGCGTATTCTCCGGAAGACATAGAATATGTGACATGGAACATTCAACATAGAACATACGGTCGTCATTTGATGTAAGATAAAAAATGTTTCATTCTCGATGTTAAATGTTCTATGTTCAATGTTAAGATATCCCACCCTATGCGCGTTCTCATCACCCGACCCATTCCCGACGAAGGCATTCTCTTGTTGCGCAAAGCGAAGCACGCGCTCGATCTGTACGAAAAAGACGAGATCATGCCTCGCAAGGAACTGTTGAAGCGCGTCAAAGGCGTGGATGCGCTGCTTTCGCTTTTGAATGACAGGATCGACGAAGAGGTATTTCGCGCGGCAGGACCGAAACTGAAAATCGTCGCGAATTACGCCGTCGGGTTTGACAATATCGATCTCAAGGCGGCGAAAGCGCGAAACGTCATCGTGACAAATACGCCGGCGCCGGAAGTTTCGGAAACGGTGGCGGAACACACCTTCGCGTTGATGATGACGCTCGCGCATCGCATCACCGAATCGAATGCCTACGCCCGCGCTGAGAAATACAAAGGATGGGGTCCGAACTTATTGCTTGGAACGGACGTATACGGCAAGACGCTTGGCATCGTCGGGCTCGGCCGCATCGGCGAGGCGGTGGCGGAACGCGCGGTGAAGGGATTCAAGATGAAATGCGTGTACGCCGACATGAAACCGAACAAAGAGTTCGAGAAGGAGTTCGGCGCAAAACGTCTTGCGCTTGATGCGCTCCTGCAAGTCGCGGATTTTGTGACGCTGCACGTGCCGCTTCTCCCCTCGACGCGACATTTGATGTCCACGGAACAATTCGCGCTCATGAAAAAGACGGCCTTCGTGATCAATACGGCGCGCGGGCCGATCGTGGACGAAAAGGCGTTGCTGCGCGCGCTCAAGACGAAACGCATCGCGGGGGCGGCGCTCGACGTGTTCGAATGCGAGCCGGAAATCGATTGCGATCTCACGGACAAACTCGAATTGAAAGCGTTCCCGAACGTCGTGCTCACCCCGCATACGGCCAGCGCGACCATCGAGGCGCGACAGGCGATGTCGCGATTCGCCGCACGGAACATCCTTGCGGTTCTCGCGGGCAAGGCGCCGCTGACGCCGGCGAAGTAGACCACCCTCCATCCCCTCCTCACGAAAAGGATGGGACATGAAAAAGACCCGCAGGAGCGGATCAGAATCAGCAGAACCTCGCCACGTGTCGCGCGCGCTTCGGCACGAAGCCGATCTCGCGACGCGGGCGCTTGCCGAGCGCCGTATGTGCGGGCGTCTTCCGCGTCAGATAGACACGGACGGCCTCGCGATTCGTCGTGAGCCAGTCGACGGCCCGCTCGCTGTAGTCTGCATGTACGTAGAGCGTCCGATTGTCCGCCCACGTCAGCCCCGGATCAGCGGCCAGCGCGACCCGATCGTCCGGTCCCTCGATCCGGATCGTGAGGAGTTGTCGCTCGGCGGGATGAAACTCGACGAACTTCTCGTTCAGCTCGTACCACAGGATGAAGTACCCGCCGTCCTCGTGCTCGAACCAACCGAGCGAAACGCCCGTGATCGAACGCCAGAGGCGGTCGAAGTTGCTCTCGGTCGGATCGCGCGGACGCGGCGATTCGAGCTCCGGCACGGGGTTGTGCGCGATCACGATCACGGGCGCGTCCTCGTGACGCTCGGGCATGAGCGGCGTGCTCATGCCGTTCTCCTCGCGCTCGTGCCGCGGCGGCAGCGGGACATGGGACCTGTTCTTGCGATGAAGATTCACCGTCGCGTTGAATGCTCTTGCTTGATGGGTCAAAGGACACCTCCCTGACCGGCGAATACCGATCGTGGCCGCTGTATAACGAAATATGGCGGAGTTGTAAAGACGGGCGATATCTGCTAGATTGCGCACGCTTCTTGCGCCAAAGAAAACGAAGGGCCGTTAGCTCAGCTGGCTAGAGCACCGCCTTTGCAAGGCGGGGGTCGTGGGTTCGAATCCCACACGGTCCACCAACAAAAAACCTCCCGTATCGGGAGGTTTTTTGCATGTTCGAATCGACTATTCCGTTTCGGTAAACGTGTTCATGATTTGATCGAGATGCGCTTCAAAGTCGGCCGGCACGAACTCGACGCAACCGCCGAAAGAAAAAACGATCTTGCCACGACACGCAGGCTCGTCATAGTTGTCGCCGTTCACCGCACGCTTGGTGAAAGATAGAAGCGCGTATGAAGAACCAAACTTGGTCGCATACTGATACGTGTAGTATCGGCTGCCGGCGGCGGGATCCATCGCATTCGTGCGACAGAATTCGCGACCGTCGATCGCCACGCGCTTTTCGGTTCCGGCATCGGTTTGCTCGTCGAAATAACAACCGTCTTTCATCTTCGCATCGGATTCGGAAACGATACTCATCTCCCATTCCGGTGCGTATCGACCTTTGGTGGGGTACTGAAACGAAAAGCCGAGCGCGTTATTCGTATACGTCTGCCATGTCGCGTCAATTTCCGGCAGTTCGTAGCCGGACGGAGTGGACGGGGCCGGTTCAGAAGGGGTCGGTTCGGACGGAGTAGGAGCGGACGGCGCGGGCTTGACCGGCGTCGGCGCGACCGTCGGAGGCGCTTCCGGCGCAGGTGAAAAACAGCCGGCGCCAAGCAGGGCAAGGGCGGCGATCGGAACAAACCAGAGAGGTTTTGGGACAATGGATTTCATAGGCATATAGATAGCTAGTAACACGAAAACGCGTGAGCGACAAAGCCGTGACAAGCCTGCTATTATGGGTACATGAATCTCGATTTTCTGCCTCATAAGCAGATGGAACTTTCGCAAATCGATGCGCAGATATTTATCTTCAAAAAACCCTTCGTTTTTACGGAGGGTTTTTATTTTGATATATTATTCGACTCGGTTACACGCGTCCGACCGACTTTAGCATGTTGTACAACCACGGCTTGCACGCGACATCGAACGTTCCGACGAGACTTACGCGCGCACCTCCCCAACCGAGCTTGAAACGCGTAATCCCCTCCCAGCTCGGTTTGTAATTCGCATCGTTTATATCTTCCGGGTTGCACCCCCAGAAATCGTAGATTTTTTTCCCTTCGCTTTTCGCCGCACGAATCGCTTCCCAGTGGAGCGTAAACGGCGCCATGACGTTGCGATGCCGCGAAGACGAAGCGCCGTGCAAATACGTCACCGCGTCTCCATACGTCATCTCCATACTCATCGCGAGCGGCTCGCGCTTATACTCGGCGACGCGTAAACGCGCGATCCCCGCTTTCGCCATCACGCGATACGTTTTCTCGAGATACGAAAAGTCCGGCGCGCTAAACTTGTCGCGTTCTTCCGTCTCTTTCGTGAGACGTAGAAACGTTCCGATTTCCTCGTCCGTTCCCGCGCGCACCGTGACGCCGTGACGCTCGGCCACGCGCACGTTGTATCGCGTCTTCTGATGCATCGCGGCGAGCAACTCATCTTCCGATTTTTTCAGATCCACGAGAATCGTCGTCGCGGGATTGTAGGAGCGATGAGGGATGAACGATGTCAGATGTGAGACCTGCCCGCCGGCAGGCGAGGTGTCAGATGCCAGAAGTACGGGCTCGAGGCGGATGAAGACTCCCGCCGGCAAAGCCAATTCTTCCGCAAGAAATTCCAAGATTTGTATACTGCTCTCTGCTCTTTGCTCTTTGTCCCCCGCCCCAAACACCGGCCCCCGTGGCGCAAGCCAATATCCGCCGACGAACGGACGCGCCATGTGAACAAGTTGCAATGCGGCAACAGGCTCCGATGATTCGTCTTTCGCGATAAAATATCGTTCTACGTTACGACCGACGGACTTCTGCAACTCGCCCCACGCCCACGACTGCGTAAATTGCGTATACGCCAAACCCGAGACGAACTCGTCCCATTCCTGTTGCGACGAAGGATGCGCGAGGATCATTTGGCCAACAGCTTCAACGCTTCCTTTATCTTATCAGTCGGATCGTCAGACTTCACGTATTTGAGCGCATCCCTTGCTTGCTGGGAGGAATATCCGAGGCCGACAAGTGCGTCGAGCACGTCGGAATTGATGCCGGTCGACGAGTCTTCTTCGACAAGTTGTCCTTTCAATTCAAGAATAATTTTCTGTGCTGTTTTTTTGCCAACACCGGGGATGGACGTAAGCGTTGCAAGATCGCCCGTCATGATAGCGCGCTTCACTTGATCCGACGATCCGACGGAGAGAATCGTAAGCGCCGCCTTTGGACCCACGCCGGAAATCGACAACAAACTGTTGAAGAGATCAAGATCAGTCATGCTCTTAAAACCAAACAGCTCTTCCGCATCCTCGCGTACATGATGATGCACATACAAAAATGCCTCTGCATCTTGCCGGAGGTCCGAAACAAGCGACGGCGTGGCACGGAGCCGATACCCAATTCCCGCCACTTCGATCAAAAGCCAATTCGGGCCTTTTTCAAGGATATTTCCGCGAAGCGAAGCGATCATGGGAGCAAGCTTAGCTGGCGTGTGTACTGCTGGCAAAATCTTTCCAAACAAAAACACCCCCAATGTTCGTCGGGGGTGTTTTGTTTCTTTTATCTGAAGTTAGACAAAACTCACGCCGCTGACGCTATCTCCAGGCTCTTTGAAGCGCATCAGTCGCACGCCTTGCGTGTCACGGCCGAGGCTCGGCACGCTCTTGAACGGTGTGCGGATGACGATGCCCTTTTTGGAAATCATCACGAGATCTTGATCGTCGTCCTTGGACGAGATGAACGCATTCACGACGCCGCCCGTCTTGTCGCCGACCTTGGCGGTGCGGATGCCGGAGCCTCCGCGACCCTGCGTCTTGTACTCTGTGAGGTTGGTGCGCTTGCCCATTCCGTTCTCGGTGATGACGAACAGTTCGAGTTGCCCTTTATCCGCGAGCTTCGGATTGATGACATCCATGCCGACCACGCGGTCGTTTTTCTTTTTTAATTTAATACCACGTACACCTGCGGCCGTGCGACCCATCGCACGAATATCTTCTTCGCCGAAACGAATGCTCTGCCCTTCGCGTGTGACGAGCGAAACGTCGTCATCTCCCGTTGAAGGTTTTACGTACACAAGTTCATCGCCTTCGTGAAGGTTGAGTGCGATGAGTCCCGAGCGACGCACGTTCTCGAAATCTTTGATCGCCGTTTTCTTGATCGTGCCTTGCGATGTCACCATCACGAGATATTTCGCGCCCTCAAGATGTTCATCCGTCAGCGTGACGGAAATCTTTTCTCCCGGCGCGAGCTGGAGAAAATTCACGATCGCCTGACCCTTACTCGTGCGCGACGCTTGCGGGAGTTCGTATGCCTTCAAACGGAACACGCGACCACGACTCGTGAAAAACAGGATTTCCGCGTGGGTATTGGTCGTAAACATCGCGCGCACGGCGTCTTCATCCTTGGTTTCGAGGCCGATCACACCCTTTCCGCCACGGCCTTGAGTACGAAAAGTGTCCGGCGGCAGACGCTTGATATACCCGTCATTCGTGAGCATCACGAGCGTCTCTTCCTGCGGCACCAAATCCTCCATCGAGAACTCGCCGACCGGTTCCGCGACGATCCTTGTGCGACGTTCGTCACCAAATTTAGCTTTCAGATCCTCCACTTCCTTCTTGATGATGTTCAAGATCTTTTTTGCGGAAGCAAGGATGGCTTCGAGCTCGTTGATGAGTTTCTTTTTCTCTTCCCACTCCTGCTCGACCTTCAAACGCTCGAGGTTCGCGAGCTGTTGCAAGCGCATGTCGAGAATCGCCTGCGACTGGATTTCGCTCAACTTGAACTTCTTCATCAAATTCGTTTTCGCCTCATCCTTGTCTTTCGATTTCTTGATCGTCTCAATCACCTGATCGATCTTGAGCAACGCGATGCGCAACCCTTCCAAGATGTGCAGGCGGTCTTTCGCGCGATCGAGTTCGTGTTGCGTGCGACGCGTCACGACCTCTTTGCGATGCTTCACGTATTCCGAAAGTAAATCCTTCAGCGTGAGGATGCGCGGCTGGATGCCGTCGACGAGACATAGCGAGTTCACGTGGAACGTGTCCTGAAGCTGCGTCATCTTGAAGAGCTGGTTCAGGACCTTTTTTGGATAGGCGTCCTTTTTGAGTTCTACGACCATGCGAATGCCGTCCTTGTTGGACTCGTCGCGCAAGTCACGGATACCTTCGATCTTTTTTTCTGTGACCAATTCCGCTATTTTTTCAAGCAACGTAGCCTTATTTACCTGATACGGCAGCTCATCGACGATGATGCGGAAGCTCCCCGATTTTTCCTCCACGATCTCCGTCTTCGCGCGCATGACGATGCCGCCCTTGCCGGTCGCGTAGGCTTGCTTGATTTCGGCCTTGTGATAGATGATGCCTCCGGTCGGAAAATCGGGGCCTGGAATAATCTTCACGAGATCGTCGACGGAGATTTCCGGGTTTTCGATCACGGCCGAGATGCCGTCGCAGATTTCCGTCAGATTGTGCGGCGGGATGTTTGTCGCCATGCCTACGGCGATGCCGACCGTTCCGTTCAAAAGCAGGTTCGGAATCATCGCGGGCAATACTTTCGGTTCGTTATGCGAACCGTCGTAGTTGGGACGAAAGTCCACGGTGGACTTGTCGATGTCGAACAACAACTCTTCCGCGATGCCGGAAAGCTTGGCTTCCGTGTAACGCATGGCGGCCGCGCCGTCGCCGTCCACCGAGCCGAAGTTTCCCTGCCCTCTCACGAGCGGATAGCGCATCGAAAACTCCTGCGCCATACGCACCATGGAGTCGTACACCGCCGTGTCGCCGTGCGGATGGTATTTACCGAGCACTTCACCGACGACGGTGGCGGATTTGCGGAACTTCGCATTCGCGCGCAAACCGATCGTCCACATCGCGTAGAGGATGCGACGATGTACCGGCTTCAACCCGTCGCGCACGTCGGGAAGCGCGCGATCCACGATGACGCTCATGGCGTAGTCGAGGAACGCGGTTTGCATTTCGTCCACCAAAGCGGCCGGTTTTACGTTCGGCGACGACAAGGGCATGGAGGGTTGTTCAGACATATCTTGCGTCGATGAATCGGCGCGAGGAGCGGAGCGACGGAAGTGATCCCCACGATCCTTCTGTCTCTCCGTCCCTTACGACGACTATCATTCATTTTTTGCCGACTCTGCTTGTTTTTTCATGTTCTCGATGAGTTGTGCACTCGCCTCAAACGGCTTGTCATTGGCAAAACTTTTTGTGAACGCTGATCCATATTCTTTCACCGCTGCGATGGCTCCGTCCTTTTGATTCGAGCTCGATCCGAGCGATTTTGGAAGGGTGATGACCCACCCGACGAGTACAAGAATGGTACAGACGGCGACCCCAAGATACATCCCAAAAATATTGCCTGGCGGATGAGATTTCCGGCGCTCCGCGTGCACGGCCATGAGCGTGAGTTTGTCTTGCTGCGATGTCTCCTCGAACACTTCCGGCACGTCGGACACCGTTGACACCGCGGTGTCAGCTATACGGTTCACACCAGCGGACTTGCGTGTCCGCGTTCGTGTACTGCGAGCAGGGGCCTGGCGAGACATAAAGTATTACGCGCGTTCAAGAACCGTTACGACCAAATCATCAGACGGTAAATCTTTCTTTGTGATCTTCAACTTGTTTGCATCCTGTCGTTTACAGACGAGCTCTTTGCAAAATGCGTCTGCGGTTCCGAGTTCCTGCTTGAGACCCTCGACGCGATAGGCGAGCGGCACGACCATACGAGGCTCCACGAGCTTGATGATCTCCACCGCCTGTTTTGCCGTGATCTGATCTCCACCGCCAACGGGTAATAACAAAATATCAATGCTACCGAGCTTTGCGACTTCCTCGTCCGTAAGCGGACGCTTCAGGTTTCCGAGAAACCCGATCGACATTCCCTCCACTTCAAAGCGATGCATCATGTGATGCGGGTGCTTTTCGTCCGCCGTGCGCACGGGGATGGCGTAATCAAACATACCGCTCACCTCGTACTCGCCCGGATTGTCGATGACAAACGGCTCGTTCTCGAACGCGTCCATGGCAAATCCCACACGGTCCTGATGCGTCAACGCGACCACGTCCGGTTTGAGCGTTTTTGGAAAGCGCAAACCCGTGTCCGAACCGTACGGATCGGTCACCAGCGTCGCCTCCTTATCTCCATACGAAGCTTCAATGCGTACGCAGGAGAGTCCATGCCAGAAAATTTGCATAATACAGCGAAAAAATCAGAGTCGACTAATGGGTATATTTTATCGTTTTTCCGCAGAGCAAACAAGAGAAAATCAAGAGCGATGGGGGCGATAGAGCGTGCTCCCGACGATCGCGATCGCCAGGGCATCCGCGGCGTCGTCCGGCTTGGGAATAGTGGCTAATTTTAGCAATCGGACGACCATCTCCTGCACCTGTTTCTTGTCGGCGGCCCCGTTTCCCGTTGTGCCGGATTTTACCTGATTCGGCGTCGGTTCGACGATCGGCAGGCCCGCGTCCGCAACCGCAAGTACGGCCACTCCCCGCGCCATGCCGACTTTGATAGCCGTTTTGGCGTTTGTTTGAAAGAAAAGTTGCTCGATAGAGACGGCATCCGGCTTGTGCGTTTCGACAAGGTCGCGCATCCCGTCTCGGACGTCTTGTAGGCGTTTTTCATACGAGTCGTCCGCCGACGTCTGGATGCAGCCACAGTCAACGAACGAAAGTCGTCCGCCGACGTCTTCAATCACGCCCCAACCTGTACGGTCGAACCCGGGGTCGATGCCGAGAATGCGCATGTCGACTAGACTTCAGCCTTCACTTCGGCCACCGCTTCGGCTTTCTCGTCTCGTTCTTCCTTCTCCTTTTCCTTTTCTTCTTTGCGCGTCCTCATCTTCTCTTCATCCACGACTTGTTGCGCTTCGAGGTCGACACCGAATCCGGTACCGGACGGCGTCAGACGACCGATAATCACGTTTTCCTTCAAGCCTTCGAGCCGATCCACCTTGCCGGTAACGGCGGCATTGATCAGCACGCGAGCCGTTTCCATAAAGGACGCGGCGGACAAGAAGGACTCCGTTGAAAGCGCGACCTTGGTGATGCCCATAAAGAGCGGCGCGAGTTCGGCCGGATTGACCTTGCCCTTCTCGAGCACGCGTCGGTTGTCCTCTTCGGCGCGATATCGATCCGCGATCTGACCCGGAAGCAGATCCGTGTCGCCCGCGTTTTTCACGTACACGCGCGAGAACATCTGACGCACGATGACTTCGATATGCTTCGCATTGAGTTTCTGGCCCTGCGAGGCGTAGATGGCGAGCACTTCCTTCAAGAGATAGCGCATCACCGCGTCCGCGCCCTTCAGAACGAAGAGTTCCTGCAAATCGTATTGGCCCTCGGTAAGCACGTCACCGGCTTCGATTTCCTGCCCATCCTTCACGAGGATGGAATAGCCGGCCGGCACCTCCTGCTCAACCACGAACGGAGCGGTAAAGATATGCGTGAGCTTGTTCTTTTCAATCTTGACGACCCCCGCATGCTCGGCGACCACTTCTTCATTCGTAATGCCGCGCACGATCAGGAGCTGCCCAGCTTTCACTTTCTGTCCGTCCTCGACCTTCACCTGATCACGCTTGAGAAACGTATTCGTCTCTTCCTGAACCGCCTCGTGATGAATATGGATGGCGCGATTTCCCTTCGAATCCACGACCTTCTCTCCGGTGGGCGCCTGGATCACGCGCTTCTCGCCTTCGACCAGCTTGATCCGACCCGCGACTTCGGCAAAGAGCGCCTTGCGCTTGGGCGAGCGCGCTTCGAACAGTTCTTCCACGCGCGGAAGACCTTGCGTAATGTCCGCGGCGGCCACACCGCCCGAGTGGAACGTGCGCATCGTAAGCTGCGTCCCCGGTTCGCCGATGGACTGGGCGGCCACGATACCGACCGCGGTTCCGAGCTTCACGAGCTCGTTATACGCGAGATCGTATCCGTAGCACTTCTGACAGAGACCGCGCGGAAGCTTGCACTCGAGCACCGAGCGCACGACGGCCGATTCGACCTTGTGCTTCCCGATACCACGGACATGATCTTCGTTGATCAGCGTGCCTTTCTTCACGAGCGTCTCCTTGGTTTCGGCGTCCTTCAGATCTTTGACCAAGAATCGGCCAAGCAAGCGCGTGAGAATCGGCTCGCCGATCTCGTCGCATTCTTCGGCCGTGAGCGTCACGCCCTCGGTGTTGCCGCAATCTTCCGACTGGATAATCACATCCTGCGACACGTCCACGAGACGACGCGTGAGATATCCGGCGTTGGCCGTACGAAGGGCGGTATCGGTCAATCCCTTGCGCGCGCCATGCGACGCGATGAAGTATTCGAGCACGTCGAGACCTTCGGTGAGCGAAGACTTGATCGGCAGCTCGATAATTTCACCGGACGGCGAGGACACGAGACCCTTCATACCGACCACGTTGGTGAGCTGGCCGGCCGAACCGCGCGCGCCGGAGTCGATCATGGAGAAGACGGCGCCCTCCTTGTCAAGCGATTCACGCGACAGCTTCTGGATCGAGTCCTTCACGTCCGACCACGTGCGGATGATCTGGTTATAGCGTTCCTTGCGCGTGAGCAGCCCCTCCTTGTACTGTTCTTCGATTTCGATGGTACGTCGGTCGCCCTCGGCGATCAACGCGTCCTTGGCCACTCTGGGCAAGTCGCCCATGCCGTAGCTGAAGCCGGACTTGGTGATGTAGTAGAATCCCATGTTCTTCACTTCATCAAGGAATCGGGCCGCGCGCTCGAAGCCACGCAACTCGATCGTGGCCCGCGTGATTTCTCCGAGCTGCTTGGTACCGATCACCTCGTTGCGGAAACCGATTTCCTTGGGGAACAGGTCGTTCAAGATGAGGCGGCCGACATTTGTTTCGATCATCGGTTCGCCCGGCTTTATGCGCACCCTGATCTTTTCGCGGATGTACAATTTGCCCGTTTCAAAGAGATAGCGCGCCTCTTTGTCCGAAAGCGTTTTCACTTTTCTGTCCGGCGCGTCGACCATGGTCGACATGTAGTAACAGCCCCATGCGATGTCCTTGTCCGGTTTTGCGACCGGGAAACCCGTGGCGGGCTTGAGGAGATTTTTTGTGGAAAGCATCAGGTTCTTTGCTTCCCAACGCGCCTCCTCGGTCAATGGAATATGCACGGCCATCTGGTCGCCGTCGAAATCGGCGTTAAACGCCGGACACACCATCGGATGGATCTGGATCGCCTTGCCCTCGATGAGCTTTGGCTGGAATCCCTGGATGCCGAGACGGTGAAGCGTCGGCGCGCGGTTCAAGAGCACGACGGCATCGGACGCGATCTGTTCCAAAATGTCCCAGACCTCCCCGTGATCGCCTTCAATGTAGCGATTGGCCGAACGAATGTTATGCACGAGCTCGCGCTTGATGAGCTCGGCGATGATGAACGGCTTGAAGAGCTCGAGCGCCATCGTCTTTGGTAATCCGCATTGATGCAGCTCGAGCGTCGGACCGACGACGATCACCGAACGACCGGAGTAGTCGATGCGCTTGCCGAGCAAGTTCTGGCGGAACCGGCCCTGCTTGCCCTTCAAAATGTCGGCGAGGGATTTGAGCTGGCGCTTTTTGCCGGTGGCGGCGATCACCGTCTTCGACGCGCGGGCGCTATTGTCGATGAGCGAGTCCACGGATTCCTGCAACATGCGCTTTTCGTTGCGCACGATGACTTCCGGCGCGTGCAACTCGAGCAAGCGCTTCAAGCGGTTGTTGCGATTGATCACGCGGCGATACAAATCGTTCAGATCGGACGTCGCAAAGCGACCGCCGTCGAGCGCGACCATCGGACGCAGATCCGGCGGAATCACCGGCATCGCCTGCAGGATCGTCCACGTCGGGTCGATGCCGTTCATGTGCAGGGACTTGAGGAGTTTCAAGCGACGAACGAGGCGATCGCGCTTGGCTTCGGACGCATCTTTCAAATCTTCCTCGATGCTTTTCATCGTGGCTTCGATGTCAATCTTACGAAGCAATTCGAGCACGGCTTCGGCGCCGATATGCGCTTCGAAGATGTGACCGAACTTGAGCGAGAGATCATGGTACTCGGCTTCCGAGATGATCTTCATCGGCTTCATGTCCTTCAACTCCTTCTCGGCCGCGCCAAAGTCCGCTTCAAGCTCGTTCAGGCGGCGGGTCTTGTTTCCTTCGGCCTTGTCGAGCTCTTTTTCAAGCGCCTCCTTTTTCATCTTCTTCTCTTCAGACTGTTTCAAGAGACGCTCGCGCTCGCGGTCCGACTCGGATTCGATCGCCTTCTTCTTTCCCTTGTATTCCGTGCGTATCTGCTCGACGGTTTGCACGCGCAAATCCTCGTCGACATGCGTGATGATGAACGCCGTGAAGTAGATGATTTTTTCGAGCGACTGGATGCTCATGTCGAGCACGCCGCCGATCTTGGACGGCACCGACCGCAGGAACCAGATATGCGTGACCGGCGCGGCCAACTCAATGTGGCCAAACCGTTCGCGACGGACGAGTGAGTGCGTCACTTCGACACCGCACTTGTCGCAAATGATTCCCTTGAAACGGATTTTCTTGTACTTGCCGCAATAGCATTCCCAGTCCTTGGATGGACCGAAAATTTCTTCGGCGAAGAGACCGCTTTTCTCCGGTTTCTGCGTGCGATAGTTGATGGTCTCGGGCTTGGTCACCTCGCCGTACGACCAGCCGCGGATCACGTCCGGAGACGCGACCTTGAGACGAATGGAATCGAAGTCCGTGGACTTGATGTTCTCCGTGTGGAAAAACGCCATAAATGTATCGTGAGTCGAGGCGAATTAGGCGCGTCCAGAAGGCGAACCCCATGCGGAGTCGTCCTGCGGATTGGTCAGCGCGGGACGGGATCGGAAACTTTCCGGCTTTGGTCCCGTTTCTTCGATGCGAACGCCGTTTTTCAAGAGCTCGACGTCGAGACCGAGACCCTTCAATTCACGCGTGAGCACATGGAAGGATTCCGGCACGTTCACCTTCTGGATCGGCAACCCCTTGATGATGGATTCGTATGCCTTGGAGCGGCCCGGCACATCGTCCGACTTGATGGTCAGGATTTCCTGCAAGGTATGTGCCGCGCCGTACGCTTCGAGCGCCCAGACTTCCATTTCACCGAAGCGCTGGCCGCCGAATTGCGCCTTTCCGCCCAACGGCTGTTGGGTGATGAGCGAATACGGACCGATGGAGCGCTGGTGGATCTTGTCTTCGACCATGTGATTCAGCTTCAATATATAGATGTAGCCGACCGTCGGATTGTGGTCATAGCGTTCGCCGGTGCGTCCGTCCTGCAGCGTGATCGCGCCGTCTTCCGGGAAACCGGCCTTCTTCAATTCTTCGCGGATCGTCGCTTCCGGCACGCCGTCAAACACCGGCGACGCGACCATGTAGCCGAGCGCGTTTGCGGCGAGACCCAGATGCGTCTCGAGAATCTGGCCCAGGTTCATACGCGAGACCACGCCGAGCGGCGAGAGAATCACGTCGACCGGCGTTCCGTCCTCAAGGAACGGCATGTCGGCCACCGGCACGATCTTGGAGATGACGCCCTTGTTTCCGTGGCGTCCGGCGAGCTTGTCGCCCACCTGAATCTTGCGCAGGTCCGCGACCGTCACGACGATTTGCTTCAACACGCCGGGCTGTAATTTGTCGCCCGCGTCGCGCGAGAACGTCTTTACATCGATGACCTTACCCTTCTCACCATGCTCGAGATACAAGCTCGAGTCGCGCACGTCGCGCGCTTTTTCGCCGAAAATCGCGCGCAAGAGTTTTTCTTCCGCAGAGAGATCCGTTTCACCCTTCGGCGTGATCTTGCCGACGAGAATGTCGCCGGACTTCACTTCGGCGCCCGTGCGCACGATACCGTGCTCGTCCAAGTTGCGAAGTTTTTCTTCCGAGACGTTTGGGATGTCGCTCGTTACCGCTTCGGCGCCGAGTTTTGTGTCGCGCACGTCGATCACATGATGCTCGATATGGATCGAGGTGAAACGATCCTGATGCACGAGACGCTCGGACAAAATGATGGCGTCTTCATAATTGTAACCGTCCCAGGACAAGAACGCGCACAGCAGATTCTGACCGAGCGCGAGCTCGCCGTTCTGGACGGACGTCCCGTCGGCAAGCACTTCGCCGGCGTACACTTTTTGCCCCTTGGTCACGGACGGGCGGAAGTTGATGCACGTCGAGTGGTTGGAGCGCTGAAACTTGATGAGATCGTAGCGTCGGATCGTCTTGTCGGATCCCTGAAACTCGATGTGCTTGCCCGACATGGACACGATCACACCGTCGTCCGGCGCGATCACGGCGTGTCCCGCGTCGATGGCCACGCGGCGCTCGACGCCGGTCCCCACGATCGGCGCGTCCGGCTTCACGCACGGCACCGCCTGGCGTTGCATGTTTGTTCCCATGAGCGCGCGGTGACCGTCGTCGTGTTCGACGAACGGGATGAGCGACGTGCCGATAGAGAGAATGTGTTTTGACGAAACGTCCACGTAGTCGATCTCATGCACGTCGACGACCGTCGGCTCGCCGTTTTTGCGCACGGCGGCGCGCTCCACGAGGAACTTGCCGTCCTTGCCGATCGGCGTCGTCGCCGGCGCGGTCGTGCCGCGCTCTTCGGTAAACGCGTTCAGGTACACGATCTCGGTGGTGACGGTCGGATGAACCGGTACTTTGTCGATCGAAACCTTTGTAAGCTTTTCCGCGACCTTCTTATCGACCTTGGTTCCGCCCTTTGCGACGACATTTCCTTCACCGTCACGCACGTCGACGCGCAGGACCTCCCCCACGGTGTCCTTGCCGTCGTTCTTGGCCCAGTTCTTCACGACGCGATACGGCGCTTCGATAAAGCCGTAGTCGTTGATGCGCGCGTAGCACGACAAGTGACCCACCAGACCGATGTTCGGACCTTCCGGGCTGGCGATCGGACAAATGCGGCCGTAGTGCGTGCGATGCACGTCGCGAACGTCAAAGCCGGCGCGTTCGCGCGTGAGGCCCCCCGGACCCATCGCGGACAAACGGCGCTTGTGCTCGAGCTCGGACAACGGGTTCGTCTGATCCATGAATTGCGACAGCTGCGAGCTCATGAAGAACTCGCGCACCGCGCCGATGACCGGACGCGCGTTGATCAGTTTCGCGGGATTGAGCGCGTCGATATCCATGGTACTCATGCGATCCTTCACGATGCGCTCCATGCGCGCGAGACCGATGCGGAAACGGCTCTGGACGAGCTCGCCCACCGCTCGCACGCGACGATTGCCCAAGTGGTCCACGTCGTCCGCGTCTTCCTGCGACACGTTCAAGCGGATGATCTCGCGGAGAATCTGGACCAGGTCTTCCTTGGTAAGGATGCGGTTCTCTTCTTTCGAGACGACGTCATGCTCGGTCGTCAATCCGAAACGCTTGTTGAACTTATAGCGACCGACCGTTCCCAAGTCGTAGCGATCGAAGTTGAAGAACATCGAGTGGATGAGCGAGCGCGCGTTGTCCGCCGTGGCGAGATCGCCCGGGCGGATGCGGCGGTACACCTCGATGTAACCCTCGTCCTCGTTGGTCGAAACGTCTTTTGCGAGCGTCGCCTCGATGTATTTGTTCATCGGGTGCACGTCGACGTCCGTGAAGAGCTTCGAAATGTCTTCGTTCGCGCCGATGCCGAACGCGCGCAAAAGCGCCGTCGCGGCGACTTTGCGCTTGCGGTCGATCTTCACCCAGATCACATTGTTGCCGTCCGTCTCAAACTCGAGCCATGCGCCGCGGTTTGGGATGATCTTTGCGCCGTAGTAGCGGCGACCGTGCATGAGCTCGGCGGCAAAGAACGCGCCGGCCGAACGCACGAGCTGCGAAATCACGACGCGCTCGATGCCGTTTACGATAAACGTGCCGCGATCGGTCATGAGCGGCAAATCGCCGAGGTACACCTCGGAATCCTTCTCCATGTTGTTGCGCTTGTTGACCAGCTTGAGCTTTACGCGCAACGGCGATTCGTAGTTGACGTGCTTGGCCTTTGACGTCTTCTCGTCAAACTTCGGCTCGTCGAAATAATAATCGACGAAGTGCAGCTCAAGATCGCGTCCGATAAAATCCTTGATCGGCGAAATCTCTTTCAGAAGATCGCGGATTCCGTCTACCAGAAACCAGCGATAGCTCGTCTTCTGGATCTCGATCAGGTCGGGCAACGCCATGGCGTCGCGCGCGGCCGTAAAATAGCGTCGCTCGGCGTCCTTGGGAGCCTGGCGGCGAAATTGCATCGCAGACATGGGCGATGGGCGGTGGCGGATTTTCGGAACGCGCGTCCGCACGGGACCGGCGGGATGGGACAAGGCGGCCGGGGAAGCCGGTGGCCGTGCAGGCACGCGAAAATCCTCGTATGGATAAATGACAATGCGCTTGAGCAGACATTAAAACACCTCCCAACGGGGGTTACTGGAGGAGCTTCAATTTTGGGTTTGGTCGCTCATGGAGGATCGGTTGTCCGGGGAACCGTCCGATATCCCGCAAGCTGCGGGATGTCAAATCGCACTGTTGTGGGCGAATTCTAACAAGAGGATGGAGACGCGTCAAGGGAATGTAGAGAAACGGTCATTTTGTCAAAAAACGCTTATTCTAGCCATTTGTCATTAAACATAGAACATTAAGACATTTTGTTTATCCACAAACATATTAATCTTGTCTGCTAAAAATAAACAAAAAAGTATGTTGTGCGTCACCTTTTGGCTAATCTTAAATGTTCTATGCCATATCTTCTATGTCACACAATACTTGACAAGATGGTCTTTTTGTGATAGGCTACTTGGTTCGATTCTGGAAACCAAACACCAGCCCTTTCGAGAAAATAATCAATTCATACGTACACAGTTTTGGAGGAGGTAAGCCGTTCGACTCGTTTCGAACGGATAGGGCATCGCGAATCGTGAAGACTCGGTTTCGACTGGGACTTCTCGACCAACGTTGCCTCGGCTCGCAGGTCTTCGGACCAGCGCGAACCACTCCCGCCTCCAAAACCGTGGACGGATGGATGTAGAGGGTGAACATCGTCCCGAACCCGAACACGGGAACGGGCGATGCGATCGCGAAGCTGGGACGAGGCGGTTTCGACTGCCGATTCCCAATGACGCGATCTTCCGAGCTCAACCGCTTCGGCGGATTCGACTCCCCCTCGCCCCTACATCCATCCACCTACGCCGTTCGGCTTCCGGTGGACTGATCCTTCTACCACCAAAGGACGTGCTTTACCGCACGTCCGTCAGGAAGCCGGACGGTTTTTGTTTCCGGCCTCGCGACGGACGTGCGGATCACAACCCACCGCACACAAAGCACAAAGGAGAACGTCATGACGAAGCTCGACAACGTGACCCAGGCCACCAAGGACTTCTGCCGCGAGGCGCTCATGGAAGCGCGCGAGCTGCAGGCGCAGCTCGGCATCGAAAACGCGGAGCGGTGCAAGCTGCCCGTGACGTTCGGTCGCTTCCGCTCGGTCGAGCGCATCGATGCGCTCACCGCCGAGTACGAGGCGATCGCGGCCGACTGCCGCGAAAAGCTCGAGGCGAAGCGCGAGGCGGAGGCCAAGGCCTTCGCCGCATCTCCGACCGGCGTCATCACCGCACTCGCGATGGCGAACGAGCTCGCCACGGCACGCAAGCGTTGCGAGCGCGTGCTCGCGAACACTCGGCGGCTCGAGCGCAAGGCCGGACTTCCGGTCACGCCGAGTCGCTCCTTCAAGGGACTCGCGCTCGACGCGCTGACGTCCCTCGAGGAGAACTACCACGAGGCGGCCAAGGTCGCGGTCGTCGCGGTCGTGAAGACCGAGACGCCGAAGCTCGTGATGGCCAAGACCGCCGTCGAGCCGACGCAGATCGACGCGGCGCACATCGCGCTCGTCGAGAGCTACAAGAGCGGCCTCGCGTCGCTCCGCAAGCTCGATGCGCGCGAGGCGAATCGCCTCTTCCACGCCAAGCCCGAGCGGATTTCGGAGCGGAATCTCCGCGTGCTCGTCGAGAGCATCGAAGCGGCGACGCAGGCGCACGAGACCGCCAAGCTCGAGGCCGAGCGCGAGGCCAAGCGCCAGCGCCACGCCGAGGCCCAGCGGCTGCGCAAGGAGTACACGGACCTCCAGCGCTCCGGCCGCGCCCACCAGCCCTTCGGCAAGTGGGCCGAGATGCGCGGCTTCAAGGCCGCGTAACGCACCTTCCAAGGCTGGAGCGAGGGACGAATCTTCGTCCTTCGCTCGCCCAACTCGAGGTTCGATCGGAATATCGAAAAGCGAGTTGGGCGATGTAGGAGATCAACCAACCTACCACTCGACCCGGAAGAAGGAGGCTGTCGTGCAGCAAAATCTGACGCGCGTGCAGCGAGAACGCGTTCGCGAAAATCCCACAATGGGATACGGCGAAGTTCGGCCCGAGAAGATCGTAAAGATCTTCCCGAAGCCGACGCAAGACTCGTTCTACACCGAGGAGGAGATCGAGGTCATCCTCGAAGTCTCCTTCGACTGGTTCTGCTGTGAGCCGGGTGGCTTCAAGCGATACGCCGCCGAGAAGTCGACGTGCATCAGCGAGCCCGACCCTGCGTGGGTCGACCTCTTCAATGAGGAGGCGGAAGCGAGCTTCGAGGGAAGCTTTGAGAGGTTCGACGGCGAGCTCGGCGCCTTGCGCGCGGAGCTCCGGCTCCGCAATCGCGGCGCGGCCTA